>CAYGUY010000036.1:9180-21989 GCA_964353165.1 uncultured Maribacter sp. | reverse complement strand
ACGGTCATACAACCCGTTTAACGCTATGGGTTTTGCATAGAAGTCATCTATACCCGACCTTAAAGCCTCTTTACGCAATTCACTGTCTTTTGTACTATGTAGAAGTACAAAAGGTATTTTTAGTTCTGCAATACGGGCCTCCAAGGTGTTGAAAAAAGCAATACCGTTTTGCCCCGGAAGTTTATATTCACAAACAATGGCACCAATAGTACTGTCATTATCTATTAGCGTAGACGCCTCTAAAGAGTTTCTGCACATTTTTAAACGGCTGTTGGGATTCTGCACAGCAAACTCGTTAATGAATTCGAAATCTTCGCCAACATAAACAACAAGTAAGGTATCATTACAAACTTCTAACATGGGAGATATTTATTTTAATAATGGGTTAATAAATTAAACAAGTAGTACTCTTGCAATATAAATGTAAGTTTTAAGCTACTTTTATTGAATTTGTTGTTGTGAACACCTTTAAACTTGTTGTAAAATACATCTTACTTAACTATAAGAAATAACTTACTTTTTGAATAAGTTATCATCCAAGGGATATACTAAGGTTTAAAGTAATATGACCTACAGCTGCAATAGTACAGACTATAGGTCATAGGTTTTATTTTCTAGGTGGCCGTATTACTCTCTAGAATATTATCTATTCGAATCGAAAGCTCTTCGGGATTAAAGGGTTTGACCATATAATCGTTAGCACCCAGCTTTAGGCATTTGATTCTGTCCGCACTACTATCACGGCAACTCAATACAATGATCGGAATATCGGAAAAGTATCCACTAGAGCGCACTTTCGAGATTAATTCGTAACCGTCCAATTCGGGCATCTCCAAATCGGAAATAATCAAATCAGGTATATCGCCCTCTTGCAGCCACTTTATGGCCTCAAGTCCGTTTGCTTTGGTTACTACGTGATGTTTTTGCCCAAGAAATTGGGCCAATAAATCACTCAAGGTATGTTTGTCGTCTACTACTAAAATTTTCATAATTACTATTTAACAGGTTAATGCTATTGTAAGATTGGGTAAGGTATTCCGCATAATTATTTAGAGCTATGCTTTACTCCCTATCGGAACTTAGGATGTAATGCGTATTGGTTTCCCGTAACATATCTGCTATATTCCCGTTCTGATTTCCAAAAATTGAAAGTACCTTATTACTTTGCGCAGTATCGTGATACAGCTTTTCCATTGCCTTGGCAGCCATCTTATCCATGGATAAAACGCCTTCTAAACTTAACATTACGCGTTCGGATTTTACTAAAAGTTGCTTTACGTGATGGATTGTTAATCTTGCGGTTTCCGAATTTAAAACGCCTAGAATTTTCAACATTCCGTATTCTTCCTTAATTTGAATTGCCATAACTATTAATTTTTAGGTTAAGATTTATAAAACTAAATTCTTACCCATACATAACGTTTTTTACCTACTTTATTGTAGTCTTTTTCTGATATTTTATTAAAATTGTTTCGATAATACCTATAAGCTACTGCGGTTTTATAGACGTAATAGTCCAACTAAGGCTTTAATTACGTGACAAAAATCCGTTATAGAACTGGAGAAATACTTAGTGTATGGTCGAGCGACCTAAAGGTATCGGTAAACGGAATTTATAGCTAGATTAGTGGGGGAAAGCTAAACTGTATTGAAGGGTTTTAACTAGGAAATTCATGGAACCCCTTACCTAAACAAACACTTATATCGTTGACTTCATGAACCAATTAAAGCGGGTTAAATACTTAAGAATTCCAATCCCACTATAAAACAATCGTAAACAGGTAATAAAGCGGACTATGCAGAATGAGCCGCCTTTACAATGCCAAGTACTAAATAAAACTATACTAGACACCTATGAAGAGTAAACCTTAAAAAGCTTACAACAGATTAAGCCTACGCATAAGTTCAGGTCTGCTAGAGCGACTAATAGGTATTACCTTTTTATCGATTAATACACTGTTATCCTCAATATCTATAATCATGGTAAAGTTGATGATATAGGAACGGTGTATTTGTAAAAAGGACTTTTCAGGTAACTTTTCCTTTATTTTTTTTAGAGTTGTATGTACGTGATATGTCTTAGTCGTTGTGGTGATATCTATATAATCCCCTTTGGCCTCTATAAAACGTATGTCTTTTAAATTAAGTTTGATAAGTCTCCTATCTATATTGATGTAAAGATCGTCCTTATGATTATCAACATCTACTTCATGGGATGCACTGGTCGACTCACTGTTGAGCGCCCCTTTTATCTTTTGAATGGATTTCTGAAACCTATCAGCGGTTATTGGCTTTACCAAATAATCTACAATCGCCTCATATTCATAGGAGGCAATAGCAAAATCGGTGTCCGAGGTCGTAAGTACAATTTTTGTGGTATCCCTAAGCGTCTGTACAAAATCTACCCCACTAAAGCCTGGCATATGAATATCCAGAAAAACAACGTCTACCGGGTTTTGGTTAATGTATTTTATAGCTTCGATGGCATTATCAAACTCGGCCATAACATGTATTTCCGGTTCGGTGGAACAGTGCTTGGCTACGATAGCCCTTGCCATTTTTTCGTCGTCGACAATAATACAATGCATTTCTATATTTTTTTTATGTAGGATCCCATTCGATCTAATACTTGTATAAACTCAGTATTCAGCTCCATAGTATTCGCTCTAAGTTCATCTTCATATTTAACCGATAAATGGTAGGCATTTTCCATTCCAAGAATGTTGAACTTGTGTTTTAGTTTGTGTACTACCTCCGCAGCTTTTTTATAATCGGTTGTATTCAAGGCCATCAGAAACTGTTCCTTTTCCTTGGGAAATTCTTCCTTTAGTATGGTAATGAACTGCTGCTCAAATTCGGTATCCCCGTCCGACAATTGTTGTATGTAGTTCATGTTCGGCTGATCCATTCTATTCCTTTTTAAATGTTACATAAAAGCTTGTTCCTTTATCTACTTCAGATTCCAACCAAATGTCCCCGTTATACAAACCTGTTATTTTTTTTACCAAGGATAGTCCAACACCAGCGGCATTGGTGCCGTTTTCCAATTTGGTGAACATGTCAAAAATATGGATCAAATGTTTTTGGGGAATTCCCTTACCGTTGTCCGTAATGACAAATTTCCAATATTCGGGATCTTCTAGGAATCCAATGCTAATCAATCCCATATCCCTGTGTTCCGTGGCGGTAATTGCGTTAGTTATTAAGTTTGTAAATACCTGTTCTATCCAGTATTTTTGAATAGAAATTACCGGTAAGTTTTCGTCTACCGCAATGGCTATAGTACTTGGAATGGATAGATTTTCGATGATTTCCAATACTAGTTTATGCATATTTAAATTGGTTCGCATTTCCATATGGTCCCCTACGGTGGCGTGTTGTAATATTGCATTGATCAGATTATCCATACGCAACAAGTTCTCCGATACCATGTTGCAATTGTGCTTACTATCTTCTGAAAAATTACTCTTTTCGGCATCTAAAATCCAAGACATAAGGGCATTGATATTTCTTATAGGCGACTTTAAATCATGCGATACCATCTGCACGTAACTGTTCAAGGATTCGTTCTGAGACTCCAAATCCTTTAGCAATCTATTTTTCTCTTCTGTAACCTCGGCTATTTGGGCAGCTAGTTTACTTACATGTCGTGCTAGTTTTTCGGCACCAAGGTTTAAACTTTCATTATGCTCCAGCTTGTCTATAACACCAAGGTTAATATTTAAGCTGTCTACTGCACGCCGTAAGGAAAGTTCTACCTGCTTTTGACGTTCTGCTTCCTTATTCAAATCCTCATACGCTACAGAGAGTTCTTCTGAACTTATAGCGGTGGCCCTTTGCATCATAGAAAGTTTTTCATCGTAATTTTCATAGGAACGCTGTATGGCATCCAAAAAGGGTTTCATTTCTGGACTGTCCCGTATGGCTTGGGGCATATATTTACTTAATTGTCTGTATAATAAGGTCCCCATTATTCGCTAAATAAAGTTAAGGTCATGGTCTGGTTGTGCAACCTACAGAATTGCCTGCCGGCAAATGGAGCCATTTCCCCATAAGAATAAAAACCACATACCGAAGTAGCTTTGCCTATTACGGCTTTTACCTCATCCAACTCCTCTTCCGCTCTCTGGTCCATTACCAGTTTTCTTCCTACACAACTTATTAAAATAGCAAGCTGAGGGTCTCTTTTTCTATTCCTGATTGCAAATTCAGCGGCAGTCTTTGCTCCATTTACCAAATCGTCAACAGTAGACATCATTAGTTGAACACAAGAACCCATTGGAACATCTCCTGCCAAAATCATGGCATTATTAGCCTCATCTATGTTTAAAATAGTCCGCACAATAGGTTCGTCTCCACTCTTGGCCCTTACACTCAAGGGATATAACAAAGCAGCTGTAGGCAATTCTCTAACTTTCTCTCCTAAATATCTCTTATACAAATCCAAGGCCGGTTTCCCATCTAACTCATAAAGGATATTTCCTTCGGATTTTGTAATGGTACGTTCCGGTCCAAAAGCAGTCCAACCACCAAAATTAGCACTGGTAATTTCCAGTTCGTCTCCGTAAAAACCAATACCCACGATTTCACCAGCTATTGGGTTTTCGTTGTAAGACGCCATGGTTATTTCAAACCTATCATCATCCCCGCACATTCCACCAGATAAGCCTACCGTTGTTTCCTTATTCTGCTCTATCCCTTTAATCAAAGCGCTGCCATTTACAATACTGCCTTCCGCTACCAAAAATAAATACCTAAGACCTTCTTTAGGAAAGTCCAGTATAAGTGAAGCTCCAAGTGCTTCGCCATTATTATCAAAATCGGCCATGTTCTTTGTCCGAACCAAAAAACTACTATTTTCAAATTCTATGGCCGTAAGCGCTACAATATTGTCATGTACTTCGTATCCTAGAATCTCTCCTGCCGTTGTGCCAAAAACAATATGGCCTCCAGGAAAAAAAGTGCTTATCTCTTCATATATATTCTCGTTTTCTAGTAAATGCCTGTTTCCAAAAACCAGTACTAACGGTTTGTTTAAAGCCGGATGGGTTTTAAACTCAAAAGGTTTACCTGCAACTTTTATAGCTTGTATAATTTTCATGAGGCTGCAGAACAAATTTCTTTCTGAAGGGTAAAATGAAAGGCTGTACCCGTGCCTACTTCACTATCTACCCAGATTTCTCCGCCATAACGGTCTATAATTTTCTTCACGATGGACAAACCAATTCCCGTAGAGCGTTCTTTATTGCCAATAGATTGAAAGATTTGAAAAATCTTCTCATGGTATTCCTTAGGTATACCTACTCCATTATCCTTTATGGTAAACGACCAATGTGATTCCGATTCCGAGAACAAGACTTCCACTAGGCCTTTTTCCCGTTCTATATGCATCACGGCATTCCCTATGATATTCTGAAATAGCTGTTGCATTTTTGTTGCATCCGCCAAAATAACAGGTAATTCCTTGGGTACCACTAATTGAACATGCTCCGGTATAAAAATGGTGTCTCCTATATTGGCAACTACCTGGTTCAAATCTACCTGTGCTTTATCCAAAGCCGAATTGTTGGCTGTAGAATATTCCAAAATACCCTGTATCAACTTATCCATAGCCGCTACTTTTTCTTGCATTAAATGCAGGTTATGCTTACCAGCTGCATCCAGAACATCCTTGTAATCTTCATAAATCCAAGTAGATAATGCACTTATACTTCTCAAAGGCGACTTTAAATCATGTGATACAATATGGGCATACTCCTGTAAGCCTTTGTTACTGTTTTCCAATTCTTTAAGGAGACGTTCTTTTTGAAGTTCAAGAATCTTTTGATTGGTAATGTCCAAATGAATCCCAATAGAACCCATAACCTTATTATCCATATCATAACGTGGAGCCCCACTGATGAGCCAATACTTTCTATCACCTAACTTATCCAATACCTCAACTTCATAAGAGTCGGATTTCCCCTCTTTTCGTTCTTTGGTTTTAGCTAGAATAAAATTTTTGTTTTGAACCTGCATGACATCTGACGCTTTCTTACCTAAAAGTTCTACCTGCTGAAAACCGCTCATCTTGCAAAAACTCTGGTTAGCCATCTGAATCACATCATCGTTGTCCACTTCTATTAAACCAAGGTTCATATTGGCTATAATACTGCTATATTTTTCCCGCTCTGCATTTAGCCTATTTTCTGCTACACGTTGTTCGGTTATATCTTCTATGAGTGCAACCAAATAATCAATATCTCCCTTGTTATTCTTAACAGCACTTACAGATGTCCTAGCCCATAACTCGGAACCGTTTTTTTTTCTGTACTTATTTACAATGGAGAAATTATCTCGTGTTCCCTGTTTCATTTCCTTGACCAACCGAACGCCCTCTGCCTCATCCTCTGGATTAGAGATGTGTTTTATAGTCAAGGTCTTTAACTCTGCTTCTTCGTAGCCCAAAAGCTGCGTAATGGTACTATTTGCCTTTATGATTTTACCATCATCAATAAGTACAATTCCAAGAGGCGAATTCTGAACAATGATATCCAGCTGACTACGCTGCTCCAGTAGTAGCTGTTTTATTTCCATTTCTTGGGTAATATCCCTAAGAATACCCTGAGCGGCAACGGGCCTATTGTTGTTATCGTATACTAAACTGCTATTGATCTGCACCCATTTAACAGAACCGTCCTTTACATATATTTTAGCACGGTAATTCTTAAGCACGCCAACTTCCAGTAGGGATTGGATAGATTCTGCTGTGTACTCTATAAAATCCTCATGCACCAAAGTGGAAAGGTTAACACTTTCCTTCATGTAGTCATAGCCCAAAAATTCCTTAGCGGAACTATTCATATTAACTACGTTATACTGAAGGTCCATTACCACATACGGATCTATGATATTGATAAAAACACCATCCAGTTCTGAGGTCTTTTCGGTTAATAAATTTTCTAATTTGGCGTTGGCCTGCTTTAAATGATGGGTAACATCATATAATTCCTTGGATTTGGCCTCCAAGATTTTTTCAGCCTGCTGCCTGGCCTTCTTTTGGCGATCAAGAGCACGCTTTAAAAGAAGTACTTCCTTACTATCCATGCTGCACTACATGAAATTGTACCTCGGTACCATCATCTTTTAATAGCTGATAGGTTACCGTCGCAGTTTCATTAAAATGCTCAAATGTTTTCTCCATTAAACCATGGGCCAATCTATATAAACCTCGAGTAGATGAATAGACCATGGTTAAGGTCGTGTCTGTCTTTTCTAAAATTTTAAAGGTAGGAAGTTCCGCATCCGGATATAGTTTTTGCACGTGTACATGAATGTGGTCCTCTATGGAGTACAACAGCGCCAACGGTGAATTGTAGGATTGGATAACCTCTGGATGGGCAGTCCCTAAACTAGCGAACAAATAATGCCCAAAGGTATATATGAGTTCCCCTAACTCGATTTTTGTAATGGCATGCAACTCTGTAATTAAGCTAACCATCTCGTTGAAATCGTAAGTACCCACGGAGGTATAAATGCCTTGAGAGGGTAAATTTGCGGATTCAATGATTTCATCGGCCGTTTCCAAACCAAACTTGGATTCGACCATTTCTAAAAACTCGGTAAAAATTATACCTTTCATAATCTAAATTTAAAATTCTAAAGTAGGAAAAGTATTACCTGTTTTGCAAAAATATGTTGTGAAACTCGCTTTTTTGTTAGCCTTTAACTAATTGGTTAACACTCCAATATGCTAACACCGTTTTCATTTTGGACTCGTAATCCTCATATTTTAAAGGTTTTATAATATAACCCGCTATCCCAAGCTGATAACATTTTAACAAATCTGCCCTATTCTCAGATGTTGTAAGAATAATGGTCGGTAGGTACTGTAATATAATATCATCTTTTACTACTTCTAAAAATTCTATTCCGCTCATACGCGGCATATTCAAATCCAACAATATAATATCTGGCAACTTTTGACCAGAGTTTAGAATCTCCAGTGCCTCTTCTCCGTTTGATGCTTTAACAATATTATGCTTGGTTTCGACCTTGGATAAGGTGCGTTCCAATTTCATAATCTCGATAGCGTCATCTTCTATTAATAAAATATCCATAGCATTATATTTAGTAACCTCAAAAGTCCACTTTAGCTCACACTTTAAATACTACCTGTAGGTCAATGACTTTTAAGTGTAGATGAACGGTAAATAACTGTAGATTAGTATTTGAACAAATGTAAGAATTATCTTAAAAGACAGTTGCATTTAAAACATCCGCATTGGTAAACCGAAATTTTTAGCCTTTAAGAATGTGTAGTTTTCTTGAAACTTAAAAATGGAATCCAAAAGATTTCGAAAGTCAAACTAGCCAAATTCCTTATTCTGTGCTATCTGGATGAACAGGCTTACCTATTTTTTCTGAAATAGATAGTACGTAATGACAGCCTTAAGCAAACCTTCGTTCCGGCCTAAAGGCATCAATACGCATAGAAGTTTTCTTGGCCTCTACAATTTCGGAAACCAGTTTTCCTGTAGCTGGACCCAAACTCCAGCCCATCATGGCATGTCCGGTAGCGAAAATAAGATTTGGATAGTTAATTGAACGTCCAATATATGGCAGGCCGTCCGGGGAAACGGGTCGCATTCCGGTTTTTGCACTGTCTATTTCTTCTTGTTTCATTTCCAGTTCGGGATAAAAACGTTTTGCTCCATTGGCAATGGCCAAAACGCGTTCCTTTCTTACGATATCATTGATTCCCGTAAATTCCATAGTACCTGCAAAACGTGTGAATCCGTTCATAGGGGTAACGGCCATTTTTGCCTCCATAAGAATTGCGGGCATACCAATACCTGTATGCCTTTCTACGTTGATACGATATCCTTTTCCTGCTTGTAGGGCTAGTTTTACATTCAATTTTTTGGATAGTTCCCCGGACCATGATCCAGCTGCGATTACGACCTCATCTCCCAGATAAGACCCCTTATCGGTTACTACTTTAGTTACTTTTGAGTTGGATACCTCCATATCCAATACCGTCTCGTTTGTTCTAATATCAACACCTACACTTTTAAGGTAGTTCAACATTTTAGGCATAAACTCGGTCGGGGTCGTATGTCCATCGCATTCGTAATGTATCGCACCTTTTGCATCTATGTGAATGTTGGGCTCCATAGCATCTAGTCCATTTTTGTCGAGTTCGCTCACTTCCAAACCTAAGAAACTTGCTTTTTTGGCAACTTTCATCTCATGTTCATACGAGGCATCGGTTTTATATAACATTAATAGCCCCTTGCGCTCCAGTTGAAATTCTCCAAGATCACCTGAGGCTTTTATATCGGCAAAAAGTTCCCGACTAATAATGTTTATGTCCTTGATGACAGGGATAGCCTTTTCCACTTTTTCCTTGGTGGACGACTTATGAAAATACCAAGTCCATTTCATAAAATCCCAGTCCAACCGCGGTTTCATGTAAAAAGGACTGGCAGAATTAAACATCATCTTTATACCCTGAGCAATCATGCCCGGAGATGCCAAGGGAATTACGTGACTGGGTGTTAGATACCCCGCATTTACAAAGGATGCACCCGAGGTAATATCGGATTTGTCGATGACCGTAACCTGATGTCCCTCTTTCTGCAAAAAATAGGCGGAGCTAAGACCCACAATTCCTCCGCCGATAATAGTTATACTTTTCGCCATAATTATATTACTTGAAACCCATGCGCATATGGGTCATCATCGTCTATTGTTATTATATTTTGTCCGTATATTTTGGCCCAACCTTGTATGCTGGGTATGATAGCAGGTGTTCCTTGTACATCCGTTTCCTCTTCTACCCTACCTATAAATTTTGAACCAATATAACTTTCATGTACAAAAGCCTCGCCTTTTTTTAATTTACCTTTTGCGTACCACTGTGCCATCCGAGCCGAAGTCCCAGTACCGCAAGGGGAACGATCAATAGCCTTGTCACCATAAAAAACCGCGTTTCTAGCGGTTGCGTCGGCAGAAATAGTAGCTCCTGTCCACAACATGTGGCTCACATCCTTTATTGTTTCATTCTCGGGATGTATAAACTTGCCCGGATATTTCTCATTTATTTTAGACCGAAGTTCCTGACTGAACTGAATCAATTTACTCGCCGAAAAATCCTGAATACCAGAAAAATTCTTCTGTGGATCTACTATGGCATAAAAATTACCTCCGTAGGATACATCAAAAACCAGTTCCCCCAAATCGGAAGATGTTATAGTTAAATCCGTTGCCGCCAAATAGGACTTCACGTTGGTAAGTCTTACCCAATCTACGGTTTCACCAGTTTGCTGATAATCAATTTTTACCAATCCGGCAGGGGTTTCCATACGGACTTTCCCAGGAACTTTAGGATTGATCAAACCTTCTTCTACCCCTATCGTTATAGCACCAATAGTACCATGACCGCACATAGGAAGACAACCACTCGTTTCTATAAAAAGAATTCCAAAATCATTTTCAGGATTAGCTGGCGGATAAAAAATGCTCCCACTCATCATATCATGTCCTCTAGGCTCATACATCAAGCCCTTTCGAATCCAATCGTATTCATTTAAAAAATGCTGACGCTTTTCGCTCATGTTAGCACCTTTAAGGTTTGGACCGCCTTGTTTTACTACCCGTACAGGATTTCCGCAGGTATGGGCATCAATGCAAACAAACGTATTCTTGGGCATGTACTTATTTGGTTTTTTGAATGTATGCGTTTACTCGTTTTTCTAAAATTGGTAAGGTTACCGTTCCTTGTTCCAATATGATTTCGTGAAAATCACGAATATCAAAATTAGCTCCTAACTCCTTTTCCGCCTTTGAACGAAGTTCCCTAATCTTTATTTCGCCCATTTTATAGGAAATCGCCTGTCCGGGCCATGCGATATAGCGATCGGTCTCTGTATTTACTTCGTGCTCCGAAAGTGCGGTGTTCTCCAGCATATAGTTAACTACCTCATCCCGCGTCCAACCCTTAGCATGGATTCCGGTATCCACTACCAATCTGCAGGCGCGCCACATCTCGTAGGTATATTTTCCAAACTCCTCGTACGGCGTAGTGTAAATGCCCAATTCGTTTCCTAAAAACTCGGTGTACAAGGCCCAACCCTCTCCGTAAGCGGACAAATACATATTCTTCCTGAACTGCGGAATACTATCTCCCAATTCCCTGTTTAAACTCCCTTGTAAATGATGTCCGGGAACGGCCTCGTGAGCGGTAAGCGACGGCAGGGTATATAAAGGTCTGCTGTCTAGCTTGTATGTATTGACCAAATAAAAACCGGGTTGGGTGTCCGAGGACGGACCGGAATAGCGGCCTCCCGTATATTTTGGAGCGATGGCATCAGGTACTTTTATAACCCCATAAGGCCGTCGGGGAAGTGTCTTGAAAAACTTGGGGAGCTCGGCATCAATACGCTTTGCAATATCCCTGGCGTTCATTAAAAGTTCTTTTCCAGTTTTGGCATAAAACTGTTCATCCGTACGCAAAAAGGTCAAAAAATCGCTAAAACTACCTTCAAAACCGACTTTTTTGATGATTTTTTGCATTTCCGACTTAATTCGAGCCACCTCTGCCAATCCAATATTGTGGATATCGTCCGCAGAATATTCCGTAGTAGTCGTATAGTAATTGATTCTATTTTGATAAAATTCCCGTCCGTTTGGCGTTTCTGAAACCCCCACAGCTTTTCTGGTTTTGGGAATATACTCGGTCTCAAAAAATTGTTTGATTTTTTTGAACGAAGGCACAACGCTTTTTTCAATAGCGATCTGCGCAGCAGTTACAATGGAATCGGACTGTGCCTTGCTTAAGATCGATGGTAAATTCGTAAACGGCCCATAGAACGCACTTTGGGTAACATCCTTTACAATATGCACATCATACGTAGATTCATAGCCTTTAAAAATGACCTGAGGCTGTGAAATTCCTTTTTCAATTCCCGCTCTAAGCAGTACCAAATGCTCTTCTACAAAAGTAGGTATCGCATTCAAAACCTTCAAATACCGGACTGCATCCCCATGACTTAAAATAGGTTTGATACGATAATTTAAATTGAGATGGAATCCTTGATCCGCTTGAATTGGATTCAAATACATGTCATACGTGTACTCGTCCACCGTATTCTGCAGCCTGAAACGCATGAGTTCATAGGAAATCTGCTCGGTTTCCGTCAATGCTGAAAAATCGACTTTTTCCAGCTCCTTTAATTGGGTTTGGGCAAAATCGGCCTGCTGCTTTTCCAATTCCGCTAAATGTCTCCCCAGCGGATAGTCGCCATAATCATACACCCGAAACTTTGAAACCGAATCGATTACATTTTCCAAGGCTTGTGCAGGGCTCACCTGAGCAAAACCCAAACCGTTCCATAACAGCAAAACACTAATTAATATTCGAGTACTCCTAAAAAGTGGTTTGTTCATAGTTGTAGTGTTTTGTATGTTAACTAAACGGGACTAGATAGCCTTATTCGTATGCAGGCCATCTACAAGTCTTGTAATTCCCAACGGATTTTCGTTCTGTAACGCTGATGGCAAAGAATCATCTGGCCAGTTCTGGAAACTTACCGGTCGCACCCAACGTTGTATGGCTGCTGTTCCTACAGATGTAAACCTACTGTCCGTTGACGCCGGAAAAGGACCACCATGCTGCATGGACGGGCAGACTTCCACACCTGTTGGAACGCCGTTAAAAATAATACGTCCCACTTTATCCTGTAGGGCATCTACAATGTTCTTGTATTTTTTTATTTCGCCTTCACTTCCTAAAATAGTCCCTGTAAGTTGACCTTCCAGTTTGGCCA
>CAYGUY010000036.1:0-9080 GCA_964353165.1 uncultured Maribacter sp. | reverse complement strand
ATTTCGCCTTCACTTCCTAAAATAGTCCCTGTAAGTTGACCTTCCAGTTTGGCCAAGATCGTTTCCAATTCCTTGGCATCCGCGCAGCGAACAATAACGGAAAACGGACCAAATACCTCCTGATGCAACTTAGTGTTTTTTAGAAAATTGGTTCCGTTTACGGTCAACACACGTTGTTGTGCCCTATTCGGTGCTACCTCAGTCTCATAATCGGCTACCGTATCTACTGTAGCTTGGGCAGAAAGTTCTTTCTTCCCTTTTTCATAGTTGCTGTGAATATTGGGATGTAACATACAAATGGGCTCCAATTTACCAATCTCAGTTCCCAAAGAAGCGATAAACCCGTCTAGAGAAGTACTCTTCATAGCCAAAATAAGTCCTGGATTGGTACAAAACTGACCAGCGCCCAACATAATGGAATTGGCATACTGTTTTGCCCATTCCTCGCCCTTTTCGGTCAAGGCAGATGGTAAGGCAACCACAGGGTTTATACTTCCCATTTCCGCAAACACGGGTATAGGCTCAGGTCTTTCGTTTGCCAAGCGATACAAAGCGGTTCCGCCTTTAATACTTCCTGTAAAACCTATTCCTTTTACTGCAGGATGCATAATCAAATGCTGTCCCACTTCTATGCCGCTACTGTTCAAATTGGAGAAAACCCCATTAGGCATTCCCGTTTGTTCTGCTGCTTTGATTATTGCAGAGGCTACCAATTCTCCCGTTCCGGCATGCATCGGATGGCTTTTCACAATTACAGGGCAACCTGCAGCCAGTGCACTGGCCGTATCTCCGCCAGCCGTGGAAAATGCTAAAGGAAAATTACTAGCGCCAAAAACAACGATCGGACCTATGGGACATAACATTTTACGAAGATCGACCTTTGGCATCGGTTGGCGATCTGGCTGTGCCGGGTCGATGGTGGCATCTACCCATGAACCTTCCTCCAATAATGCGGCGAAAGCATTTAATTGACCCATGGTCCTGCCGCGTTCCCCTTTTGCCCTACCCTCGGGAAGACCTGATTCCTGCATGTATACCTGAATCAATTCATCGCCAAGATTTTCTATCTCCATGGCAATGGAACGCAAAAATTCGGCTCGGCGCTTTCCAAAAAAGGCTCTATAGGTCACAAAGGCCTCTTTTGCCAAAGCAGCCGCCGCCTGTATCTCTTCTTCATTCGCTTCTATGAATGTCCATTCGGTGGCAAGGTTTAATTTTGGGTTGAAGGTTTGAAACCGGGTATCACCTTTCTTTGACAATTCCGCTCCAATATAATTAGCTCCTGATATCATGTATGCTATATTTTTTAGTAACCATCAAAAATAAGAAACAACCGCGTAGGATGAATAGCGCAGTTGTTGCTTATTTCTAACTATTTATTTTACGAATGGATGCCCCAAAACTAGGCCATACTCAATTCCTTATATGCAGGTAGTTGTGGTCTTTTGGCCATCCCATCACTGATGACTTTCGCAACCCTTGCCCGTTCCGCTCCTATTAGCGGTAATCTAGGTGCTCTAACAAATTCGGTTCCTATTCCTGTAGCTACCTCTGCCATTTTAATGTTCTGTACCAATTGTGGATTGATGTCCAATTCCAAAATGGGCAAGAACCATCTGTAAATTTCCAAGGCCTCTTCTATCCTGCCCGCTTTGGACAATTCATAGACCGCACAGGTTTCTGCCGGGAAGGCACAGACCAAACCGGCTACCCAACCGTCGGCACCCATAAGAATACTTTCCATTCCTAAGGTATCTACACCTGTTAACACTTTTAGTCGATTTCCAAAACGAGCTTTAATTCGTGTTACATTGGAAATATCTCTCGTAGACTCTTTTACTGCTTCAATATTTTTACATTCCAGCATTTCCTCGAACATATCCAAAGTCACCTCAATACCATAGTCCACCGGGTTATTATATATCATTATAGGAAGATCCGTACTGTTGGCAATAGCCTTAAAATAGGTAACCGTTTCGTAATCGTTGGCCTTATACCGCATAGGTGGTAAAATCATAAGACCTCTGGCGCCACATTCTTTTGCCACTCTTGCTGCTTCGATAGCTCCTGTAGTGGTTTGTTCCGCTATATTAATGATTACGGGAACGGCTCCGTTTACCATTTTTACCGTTTCAATAATCAACTGCTTTTTTTCCTCGCCTGTTAAGGTACTTGCCTCTCCTAGGGTACCACCAAGGATAATCCCTGAAACCCCGGCATCTAACTGGGCTTTTATGTTTACTTCGAACATATTCATATCCAAGGTGTCGTCTTCGTTGAACTTGGTCGTAACCGCTGGCATAACGCCTTTCCACTCAATACTCATGTTTGCTATTTTAAATTTACTTCAAAGATACAGTGGTAATTCTTTACTAGAATTCATCAATTTTAACCCAAAATGAGATTATATTACCCTATTTTTATATATTACAAACCATTCAAGGTAAATTATACGCATTTTGAAAATATATCCCTTTGAAATCCCAAAACCGCTAGAAGGAACATTAATCGTTCAAGTAGATACTGAATTGGTGTTTTTTGACAAACTACATCAACATGAAGAAATACAGATAAGCCTATTGGTAAGTGGGAATGGAAAACTGATTATTGGCGATAGCGTACATTCTTATGCAGCCGGCGATCTCATTGTTATCAATGGAAAAATACCTCATCTTTTTCAAAGCAGTCCCAGCAAAGAACCCTCACACATGATTTCGTTGTTTTTTACACGCACCACCTTTGGACCCGACTTCTTTAGTATACCACATCTGGAAGAGACCAAGACCTTTTTTGATAAATCCAATACAGGCTTTAAAGTTACTCCTAACAATTTACATGCCCGTGACCTCATAAAAAAAATGCCAATATTGGATACATTTACTCGCCTACTCACATTTCTGGAACTTGTAAAGAGTATTGGACAATCCCCTGTAACGATGCTTACCGACTTTGTACATCCGAAATCGCTAAGTGCTAACGAAGGAAAACGTTTGCAAGATGTGCTGGATTATGTGATGAATAACTTTGAAAAAGAAATTAAACTGACCACGGTCGCGAACCTTGCCTTTATGACACCCAATGCATTCTGTAGGTTCTTTAAACAGCGAACGAACAAAACTTTTTTTCAATTTTTAATAGAACTTCGTATTGCCCATAGCTGTCAACTTCTTTCAGCCGATAAAGACTTGGACATTAATGAAATTGCGGAGAAGTCCGGTTTTAAATCAATTTCAAACTTTAATCGGAAATTCAAAGAGCTTAAAAAAAAAACACCCTCAGCATATATTCGAACGCGAAAAACCATTCCAATACCTTGATAATCAGTAGTAGTAAAATACGAGGGTTAGAATGTACCTACACTGTTCGCTCAGCAGTTTAAACCAATTGAAATTTATTCCAAAAAAATTACTTTGAATTTATAGATAGCTTTCTATCTTTGATCTTCGCAAAAGAACGATTTAGCCCACGTGGTGAAATTGGTAGACACGCTACCTTGAGGGGGTAGTGTTCGCAAGGACGTGCTAGTTCGAATCTAGTCGTGGGCACGAAGAACCGGGTGAGCTACCCGGTTTTTTTTGTTTTGATGAAATTTTAACGCGTCTTTTAGACTCCATTGTCCTTTTAATCGTAAATTTGTTTAACTATTTGTGCAATAAAATGAACAATGTAAAAAAGAACTTCAGTATCCGCGACCTGGAAAACTTATCAGGAATAAAAGCGCATACGATTAGAATCTGGGAAAAAAGGTATAATCTTTTGCGACCAGAGCGAACCGATACCAACATTAGAACATACAATTTAGCCAGTCTTCAGAAACTACTGAACATAACGCTTTTGTACCATAACGGCCATAAAATTTCTAAAATTGCCAAGATTCCCGAAGGAGATATTCCCTTGGTGGTTAGGGAAATAGTTTCGAAAAACAGTACTAAGGATCAAGTCATGAATGCCTTTAAGTTGGCAATGATGAATTTTGACCAAACCATTTTCTTTAACACGTACAATAGTCTCATCAACGAAAAATCGTTCCGAGAAGTGTTCAAAGAAACTTTCATACCCTTGTTGAACGAATTGGGATTGTTATGGCAAACAGACACGATAAGTCCGGCACATGAGCACTTTATCACAAGTCTCATAAAACAAAAAATACTTATAAATACCGAGAAGTTACAGCATCTAAAACCTACTAGGACAGACAAGGTTTTTGTTGCATATTTACCGGAAAATGAAATACACGAAATAGGATTACTATACCTAAATTACGAAATCATATTACGAGGATATAAGAGTATCTATCTGGGTCAAACTATCCCAATGGAAAACCTTATGGATGTCATGAAATATTTTGACAACATTTATTTTGTGTCCTACTTTACCGTAATGCCGGAAAAAGACCGGATAGGAAAATACATAGAAGATTTTGAAAAATTGGTAGCTGGTTACAATAATCCAAATCTTTGGATTTTAGGTAGACAAGTGCAGTATTTGGAGGAATCCAAATTACCGGATTTTGTAAAAACCTTTTACTCTATAGATAAGCTAACCAGTCGTTTATAATTTGCCTAAAACTTACTTTTAACATATATGGGTAAAAAAGTTATAGTCATAGGTTCTGGATTCTCATCGCTTTCCGCAGCCTGCTACCTTGCCAAAGATGGCTTTGATGTTTCCATATACGAAAAAAATAGCACCGTTGGCGGAAGGGCGTCAAAGTTTACCAAAGACGGTTTCACGTTTGATATGGGCCCTAGTTGGTACTGGATGCCGGATATATTCGATAAGTTTTTTGCCGATTTTGGAAGGAAAACGTCGGAGTTCTACACGCTGGACAAATTGAGCCCGGCATATAAAATTTTCTTTGCTGATGATATCATTACCATTGGCGACAGCATGGATAAAATCTGTGTTGAGTTTGAACGCATAGAGAAAGGCAGCTCCAAAGAACTCAGGAAATTTATCGCCAGTGCTCAGGAAAACTACGATATCGCTATTAATAAAGTAGTGTTACGACCTGGGCTTTCCCCCTTGGAACTGGTAACAAAAGAGACCGTATTTAAAGTGGATCAATTTTTTAAGACAATTAGTTCCCAAGTACGAAAAAAATTCAAAAACCCTAAGTTGATTTCTACTTTGGAGTTTCCCGTACTTTTTCTAGGCGCAAAACCAAGTAACACGCCTTCATTCTACAATTTCATGAACTTTGCTGACTTCGGTTTAGGAACATGGCACCCAAGAGGAGGTATGTACGAAATCATTCTAGGTATGGAAACCCTTGCCAAAGATTTAGGGGTTAAGATTCATACGAACCAGTCCGTCGATAAAATAGTGGTCAACGGCAAGAAGGCTGCAGGTATTGTTGTAAACGGTACAGAGATTCAATGCGATGTTGTACTAAGCGGTGCAGATTACCATCATTCGGAAACCTTGTTGGACCAAGAACACCGACAATATTCAGAGGCGTATTGGGACAAAAAGACCTTCGCCCCATCGTCGTTACTCTTCTACATTGGTTTTAATAAGCGCATTAAAAACGTAGAACATCATAATCTCTTTTTTGATACGGATTTTGAGCTGCATGCCGAGGAAATCTACGACAACCCTAAATGGCCTACAGACCCACTTTTCTATGCCAATTTTCCATCGATTACAGATAGTAGTATGGCACCGGAAAATTGTGAAACAGGATTTTTTCTAGTACCTATTGCTCCAGATTTAGAGGATACACCAGCCTTACGAGCGCAGTATTTGGATATAATTTTAAATAGATTTGAGGCGAGAACGGGACAACAAGTAAGAAATAACATTATCTTCAAAGAATCTTTCTGTGTGAATGATTTTATAGATAGATATAACTCCTACAAAGGAAATGCGTACGGCATGGCCAATACCCTGACGCAAACTGCATTCCTTAGACCAAATTTAAAAAGTAAGAAGGTGAAGGGTTTATTCTTTACCGGTCAACTTACCGTTCCTGGTCCAGGCGTACCTCCATCTCTAATTTCAGGAAAGTTGGTGTCGGAATTAATCGCGAACTCTAATTAGTACCCTAGTATGAAATCTACTTTTGACAAGGTATCCTACCAATGCAGCAAGCTCGTCACGGAGGAGTATAGCACATCATTCGCATTGGCTACCAAGATGCTGGCCAGCTCGATCCGGAAGGATATATACAATATTTACGGCTTTGTACGATTTGCCGATGAAATCGTGGATACTTTTCACGACTATGACAAAAGCCTTTTGTTTAATAAATTTGAAGAAGAATTAGAGGCCTCGCTCAAGGATAGGATTAGTCTAAACCCTATTCTAAATTCCTTTCAAGCCACCTTTCATGAATACAAGATTCCAATGCATTTGGTAGCGTCTTTTATGAAAAGCATGCGCATGGACCTTACCAAAAGTATCTACAAAACCGATCAGGAATACAAGGATTATATCTATGGCTCTGCGGATGTGGTGGGTTTAATGTGCTTAAAAGTATTTGTTAAAGGAGACGACGAAACCTACGAGCGATTAAAGGAATCCGCCATGGCACTGGGCTCGGCTTTCCAAAAAGTGAATTTCCTAAGGGATGTGAAGGCAGATTATGAGGATTTGAACCGTTCCTATTTCCCCAACACCAATCTAACAGAGTTGGACGAGGCGTCCAAAATAAGAATTGTGGAAGAAATTAGGGCCGACTTCCAACTGGGTTACCAAGGAATTATGGAACTTCCTGCGGAGGCAAAATTTGGGGTATATACGGCTTATAAATATTACTATAAACTATTGCAAAAATTACAGAATACGCCATCTTTGGATATTAAAAACGCACGGATTAGAGTCCCTAACTATCAGAAATTTGGGTTACTCGCAAGGTCATATGTGAAATATAAAATGAATTTGGTTTAGATGAAAATAGCACTTTGGATCTTAATTTTTTTAGGTACTTTTTCCTTTATGGAATTTATGGCTTGGTTTACACACAAGTATATTATGCATGGTGCATTATGGTTTTTACATAAAGATCACCATCATAAAGATCACGATTCTTGGTTTGAAAGAAACGATGCGTTTTTTATCTTCTACGCTATCGTAAGCATGTCACTGTTCTATGTAGGCGGCAATATAACTTGGCATGGCTACCCAGTTGGGTTCGGCATACTAGCTTACGGTATTGCCTACTTTCTGGTACACGATATCTTTATCCACCAACGTTTTAAACTCTTTAGAAACGCCAACCATTGGTACGCAAAAGGTGTAAGACGTGCACACAAGATGCACCATAAACATTTAGGCAAAGGAGATGGCGAGTGTTTTGGTATGTTGTTCGTACCCTTCAAGTATTTCAAAAAGTAGTTATGGCCAAAGCCCTAATCATCGGAGCCGGCATTGGAGGCATTGCATCGGCACTGCGTCTACGTAAAAAGGGCTACGAGGTTACCGTTGTTGAGGGGAACGATTTTGCCGGCGGAAAGTTACATGCCATAACACAGGACGGTTATCGATTTGATTTAGGGCCATCCCTTTTTACCATGCCCCACTTTGTAGATGAGCTTTTTGAACTTTTCGATATAAATCCTAAAGACTATTTTAATTACCATCGCAAAAAAACTATTTGCAACTATTTTTGGGAAGATGGCCACGAGTTCAGTGTTACATCGGATATTGATGCCTTTGTAAGGGAAGCAGCCACTAATTTTGACGAACCGGCCGAACGTATTCAAAAATACCTTGACATCAATAAAAAAAAATATGACCTGACGGCTTCCCTATTTTTGGAAAAATCATTGCACAAGGCGAATACCTACCTATCCAAACAAACCATTACATCCATACTGAATATTGGTATGCTAGATATTGATACTAGCCTGAACGAAACAAACAAATCCCATTTTAGAAACCCGAAATTGGTTCAATTGTTCAATAGATATGCTACGTATAATGGGTCTACCCCGTATAAAACGCCGGGTATCATGTCAATGATTCCACATTTGGAAATGCATTACGGCACGTTTTTCCCAAAAGGAGGCATGCACCAAATAAGTCAGAGCCTCTACCATTTAGCACTGGATGAGGGAATTGTTTTCAACTTCAACGAGCCGATAGAAAAAATATACGTTGAAAACAAAATAGCTATAGGAGCCACTTCCTCAAAAACCGAATATAAGGCAGACCTGGTGGTCACCAATATGGATGTGTATCCCACCTATAAAAAATTACTCAAAGACCAACCTGCACCTAAAAAGACACTAGCTCAGGAACGTTCCAGTTCCGCACTCATTTTTTATTGGGGCATAGACCGTACGTTCCCCAATCTAGATTTGCACAATATCCTTTTCAGCGATTCGTATACGGAAGAGTTTGCCCATATTTTTGATAAAAAAACCCTTTACAATGACCCAACAATCTATATCAATATAACTTCCAAAGAAAGTCCGGAAGACGCACCTGACGGACACGAGAACTGGTTCGTAATGATCAACGCTCCCGGACATTATGACCAAGACTGGGAGATTTTAAAAAAGCAAGTAAGACAACATATTATTGCGAAAGTTAACCGAGTGTTGAAAACCGATATAGAGAAGCATATTACCACGGAACACATACTGGACCCTAAAGGAATAGAAACGGCAACAAGCTCTTACCGTGGTGCCTTATATGGTGCTGCTAGCAATAATAAGTTCGCTGCCTTCCTTAGACATCCTAATTTCTCCAGGCGTATTAAAAATCTTTATTTCTGCGGTGGCTCCGTGCATCCGGGCGGCGGAATACCCTTATGTTTGTTATCTGCCAAGATTGTCCAAGACCTAGTACCAAATAGTAACGAACATGCTTAAGCTATTGAAGGAACATAAGCTAAACTTGGCCATTGGAATCATATGGCTTTTTCATATCTCCGCAATGATAGGAATAGCTATAGGTCATCAAGATTGGTTCGTACAAAAAACACCCTTTAACCTTTGTATTACAATGTTGCTGTTTCTAGCCTTGTTCCCTATTGATACCTTAAAAAAAGGGATTGCATTCGTCATCTTTTGTTCCGGTGGTATTTTCGCGGAATGGTTGGGCGTACAGCATCAGCTTTTATTTGGCGAATA
>CAYGUY010000035.1:33093-38227 GCA_964353165.1 uncultured Maribacter sp. | reverse complement strand
GAAATAGCATTGAATCCAAAATCAAAATACACCAACTTGGGCGATTGGATAAAATACTACACCTACGCCGAATTTGATGGCGTAAACTTACAGTTAAAAAAATATACAGAAAATCAAGTTACGGTTGATTAAAAATCAGTGTATACCTTAACTAGCAATTAACCCCATCTAAACCACAGTTCTCACCCGTTTCAAAATCCTTCACCGGAGCCACTTCTTTAAAAGCCTCCAAAAAAACAGCACTAGGCTGCGCACCGCTTATTGCATATTTATTATTGATAATGAAAAATGGTACACCGGAGACACCAAGGTTCTGATAATGGGCGATTTCTTGTTTTACCGCGTAAGCAATCGAATCATCAGCGAGTACTTCTTCTGTTTTTTTGGCGTCCCAGCCAAATTCTTCCATGATTGCGATTAAGACTTTAGTTGCGTTTAAATGTAAATTTTCAGTGAAATACGCGTATAAAAAGCGTTCTTTCAATTGAGATTTAAATCCTTCTTCCCCGGCTACATGAAGCAATTGATGTAAGGGCAAGGTATTTACCGCCAACCAATTTTTGCCAAAATTAAATTCGATATCTAGTTCGGCACCTACATCCATAAGCCGGTCTGTCATGGCCTTGGTATTTACCAAATCTCCAAATTTTGATGTGAAATAGGTATCCCTGTCAAAACCCGAAGCGGGAATCGTAGGGTCTAGTTGAAACGGATGCCATGTAATTTCTATTGGTGCACCTTGCCATTGTTCCAAGGCGGATTCCAACCTTTTTTTTCCAATATAGCACCACGGACAAGCCACGTCGGATACTACGGCAATGCTAATAGGCTCTAGTTGCATTTTTTAAGTTTTACGTTTTATTTTTAGTCAAGTTTTCATTGCAAACCTAACAAAAACCAACGTCGGAATTATGCGCTGAAAAGCGACCCGATAGGTTAAAAAAAACCCTTCCAATTCAATCACATTGGAAGGGCCTGTATATATTTATAAAATAGTTTAAAGCGTTCTGAGATATTCAGCAACATTTCTCGTTTCTTCTTCAGTAAGGTTTTGATTGAGCATTATTGCATTGTTATATTCCTTTAATAAAGCCTTTGCAATCGGGTCTTCCTTCAACATACCATCAGGGTTGATAATCATATTCATTACCCATTCCGGACTTCTTCTATCATAAACACCCTTGAGCGCTGGACCAATCATGCGTTGTTCTGCCATATGACAAGCAGTACAAATCGCTTGAAATTTCGCTTCACCCGCAGCCGCCATATCGGTATTGATGTCTGCATCAAAACTAACCGAGGCAAAGGGTCCTACTCCCTTATTGTCCATGTCTACAGGAACAGTTTCAGAAACGGCTTCTTTTTTTACTTCTTTTTTGGTACGGTTCATTTCAAAACCTTCCTTTTTTTCTTCTTTCTTTTCTCCACAGCTTGCCATTAGGGAACTTACTGCTACTAACATGAGTAATTTTCGCATTTTTACTATCTTTTTATACGTGATTCTTTTATTTGAAACGAGCTACTAATATACTAATTTTTATGCTTAAGATAGTTAAAAATGTCTAGGATATCTAACCTGTAGACAGCTTTAATCTGCCTCATGAATAGCTATGTCTTTTGACAAGTCCAACTTCCTAAACGTAGGGGAAACCAAAGCAGTAATTCCTACCGTAAGTAAAGTCATGGTTCCACCAAATACAACGGCAGTAACGGTACCCATAAGTTTGGCAGTTGCCCCACTTTCAAATGCTCCTAACTCATTGGAAGATCCCACGAACATAGAGTTGACAGACGCTACCCTTCCCCGCATATTATCCGGTGTCTTTAATTGTAAAATGGTCTGGCGAATAATCATAGAAACGCCATCAACCGCGCCACTTAAGAACAGTGCGATTACCGAAAGCCAGAAATAGGTAGAAAGTCCAAAAACAATAATACAAACACCAAATGCCGCTACTGCCCATAGTAGTTTTTTGCCTGCGTTCTTATGCAAGGGGAAACGTGTTGCACCCAACATGGTTAGGGCTGCTCCGACGGCAGGCGCAGCACGGAGAACACCAAATCCTTCCGAGCCTACCTGTAATATATCCTGCGCGAAAATGGGCAATAAGGCAACCGCTCCACCAAAAAGTACAGCGATCATATCCAAGGTCAATGCTCCAAAGACCGCCTTTGTTTTAAAGACAAATTGTAAGCCTTCTTTTAGACTTTCAAAAACAGGTTCTCCAATTTTTGGGTTTAAAATGGGCTTTTTATCAATTTGAAATAACAGAAACAACGCCAATACCGAAAAGCCCACAATAACGCACATAGACCAATGCACACCAATAATACTAATTGAAAAACCCGCCAATGCAGGACCCAAGACAGAAGCCATTTGCCAGGTAGAGCTACTCCAAGTAGCAGCATTGGGATAAATTTTCTTTGGTACCAGTAGCGCAATTAAGGAGAATATCGTCGGGCCTAAAAAGGCGCGTACCAAACCACCTAAAAATACCAAACCATAAATTCCGTACAGTATGCTTTTGGCTTCCCACTCGCTTTCCAGCCCGGGCCAGCTTAATAAAAAAAGTCCTAAACTGATGACCGAAAACCCTAGGATACATTTGATCAACAAGTTTCGTTTCTCCTTTTGATCAACAATATGTCCTGCAAATAGTGCCATACCAACGGCAGGAATCACCTCCATTAAACCTATGATTCCCAAAGAAAGTGGGTCCTTGGTCATCGTATACACCTGCCATTCTATAACGATAAACTGCATAGACCACGCGAAAACCATGGCAAAACGTACACCTAAAAATATATTGAATTCCTTAAAGCGTAATGCAGCGTAGGGATCTAATTGGTTCGCCATTGGCAAATTTGTTCCGTGCTATATAGGTTATTTTAAATCTTTTATTTTCAATTGGAGACTAACATTTCCCTGCCATTCGTTCTCATCGATAGAAAATACAGCGCTAAAGGGTTTTCTGCTGGTTACCAAAGGTAATTTATCCCCTAAATTGAATCCGATACCGCCAATTTTATAGCTATCGTTCTGTGTAACGGCCAACTTTAGGTGCGCCCCTTCTGCTCCAACTTCTTTAGCGTAACCTGTATCTACCAAGTTTTCTGCCATAAAAGTCGGACTCATATTTCCTGGGCCAAATGGTGCGAACTGTTTCAAAATACGCATCAATTTTGGGGTGATATCGCTTAATTCGATGATAGCATCAACAGTTATCTCCGGCACCAATAATTGTGGGTCTATGGATTCCTTGACTACTTTTTCAAATTGATGTTTAAAGTTATTATACTGTTCCTCTAATAAGGTAAGTCCGGCAGCATATTTATGTCCTCCAAACTGTTCTATATAATCGCAACAGCTTTCCAAAGCATTATACACATCAAAACCCTTTACCGATCTTGCAGATGCAGCCAACTTCTCACCGCTTTTCGTAAAAACCAATGTGGGTCTATAATACGTTTCCGTTAATCTTGACGCCACAATGCCAATAACCCCTTTGTGCCACGATTCATTATACACGACAGAGGTAAAGCCTTCTTCCTCCTGATTTTCCTTAATCTGAATCAGTGCTTCTTGGGTAATTTCTTGATCTAGCCCTCTACGGTCTGTATTAAATTTTTCTATCTCGGCGGCAAATTTTACAGCTTGTTCCATATTGGTTTCCGTAAGCAAATTCACCGCATGTTGTCCGTGCTCCATTCGTCCGGCCGCGTTAATTCTTGGAGCAATAATAAATACCACATCGGTAATGGTCAAGGTTGCTTTGTTTACTTGGTCGATAATTGCCTTAAAACCAATCCGAGGCGCTTCATTAATAACCTGTAAGCCATAATATGCTAGTATTCGATTCTCTCCAGTTATCGGAACAATGTCAGCTCCTATCGCAGTCGCCACTAAATCAAGATATTGTGTTAGGTCATAGATTGTTTCTCCTTTTTGGGAACCTAATGCTTGTATCAGCTTAAAACCTACCCCGCAACCACATAATTCGTCATACGGATATTCGCAATCGGACCTTTTTGGGTCCAAAACAGCAACGGCATCAGGCAGATTTTCTCCGGGTCTGTGATGGTCGCAAATAATAAAATCGACTTTTTTTCCTTTGGCGTAGGCTACTTTATCTATCGCCTTCACCCCGCAATCCAAAGCAATGATCAAGGAAAACGCATTGTCCTCAGCAAAGTCTATTCCTTTATAAGAAACACCATATCCTTCTGCGTAACGATCAGGAATGTAGGTAGCAACATTTGGATAATAACTTAATAAATAGGAAGAAACCAAAGCTACCGCCGTAGTGCCATCTACATCATAATCACCAAAGACTAAAATATTTTCGTTGTTTGCTATGGCAGTCTCTATTCTGTTAACGGCAATATCCATATCCTTCATTAGGAATGGGTCATGTAAATCTTCTAGCTGCGGTCTAAAAAAGTTTTTGGCCTCTTCATAGGTAGTAATTCCTCTTTGTAACAACAGTTGCGTTACCAAGTCGTCGACGTTCAATGCCTTAGCTAGAGCATCGATGTCTTCTTGGTTTGGTTTTGGTTTAATGGTCCAGCGCATGTGGTTGTTTTATACGTCATTGCGAACAAAGTGAAGCAATCTGTTGCTTAGGAACATCGAACGAACAGTTTGCTTCGTGCCTCGTAAAAACGTTATTTATGAAATATGGTCTTGATTTCCAACTCCGCAAACCTTCTGAACATTTCCATTACACCGCAATATTTTTCTACAGATAAATCTACAGCACGTTGGAGTTTTTCCTCGTTCAAATCGGCACCGTGAAAATGATATTCTATCACTACACTGTCATAATATTTTGGATGCTCATCGGTTAAATTGGCTATAGTTTCAATTTGAAAATCATCAACGTCCAACTTCATTTTTTTAATCAACATAGCAACGTCTAATCCAGAGCAACCTGCGAGTCCAGAAAGCATTAATGCTTTAGGACGTAAACCACTACCTTCCCCACCATCCTCTGCCCCTACGTCTATATTTACGGTATGTCCTGATGGATTTGTAGTTTCAAATGCCATTCCGCCTTTCCATTTCGTTGTAATATGATTTGTTGTCGCCATAATTTTTGTGTTTCTTGTATACGTACAAAAATACAATAATCTA
>CAYGUY010000035.1:28535-32993 GCA_964353165.1 uncultured Maribacter sp. | reverse complement strand
TGTTGTCGCCATAATTTTTGTGTTTCTTGTATACGTACAAAAATACAATAATCTAGAATGTCATTTAGAGCGCAGTCGAGAAGATAATCGATGCATCTCGACTACGTACGGGATGACGAATTCCGAATTGTTTAAGCTGAACAACCAACCTGTTTGATGTAATTTGCGACATATTCAAACAGATAATGCAATAAACATTATAAATTCGTATTTCACATTTCTAACTTCTAACATCCACATATGCCTTTAGTAAATCCACTTGATGCCAGTCATAGTCCAGAAACTGCCGAACTGGCTAAATTCTTTAATGAGACCCTAGGTTTTTGTCCTAATTCTGTATTGACCATGCAGCACCGGCCCGCTATTTCCAAGGCATTTATAAACTTGAACATGGCCGTTATGGCCAATGAAGGGAGGGTAACCTCTGCCCTGAAAAGAATGATCGCTTGGGTAAGCAGTAATGCTACCGGATGCCGGTATTGCCAAGCGCATGCCATCCGCGCTGCGGAACGTTATGGTGCAGAACAAGAACAACTGGATAATATCTGGGAATACCGCACCCATCCTGCGTTCTCCGAAGCGGAACGGGCTGCCCTAGATTTTTCATTACAGGCATCCCAAGTACCCAACGCAGTAGATGCCAAAATAAAAGAGCGATTGTACCAACACTGGAACGAGGGTGAAGTTGTGGAAATGCTGGGGGTTGTTTCCCTGTTTGGCTACCTCAACCGATGGAACGATTCCATGGGCACCTCCATTGAAGATGATGCCGTGGACAGCGGAAAGCAATATCTAGGGAAACACGGATGGGAGAAAGGGAAGCATGATGGTTCTGCGTACTAGATAATGGCTTTAAAAAATAAATTTTTCATCACGTTTTTACATTAATAAACAATCAGCCATTTTTATAAAAACCATTTGGTAGCATCATAGAAAACGAAGTGACAAACTGATTTGACTGTTACGGCGTTCTTTGGAATTTTTATGTTTTGATTTCCTAATGACTAATCCTAGATTCATGAAAAACCTAGTAAAAGTAGAGCGCGCTCGATTAGATTTAACGCAAGCAGAACTAGCTGATAAATTAGGGGTTTCAAGACAAACCATTCACGCAATAGAAAAGAATAAATTTAATCCCTCTGTAATTTTAGCAATTAAAATGGCTAAGCTGTTCAACCTTCAAGTCGAGGAGTTATTTTTCATTGAAGAGGAATAATTCTACCTATCAACTCCTGCAGCTCCCCAACAACCTCATCCTCGAACCAAGGATTTTTACCGCGCCAAAAATGATTCACGGGCGATGGATGCGGTAAAGGAAAATATTTTGGTAAAAAATCAGTATAACTAGCCACATTTTCGGTCAGGTTCTTTTTGGAATTGGTTCCTAAATACTGGTCTTGGGCATACTTTCCTATCAAAAGAATTAATTCGACCCGTTTAAAATGTTCACAAACCGAAGCATGCCACAAGGGTGCGCATTCTTTTCGCGGTGGAAGATCGCCAGTCTTTCCTTTACCGGGATAACAAAATCCCATGGGCAGGACGGCAAAATTATCCGGATTATAAAACTGTTCTTCGGTTACGCCCAACCACTCACGTAACTTCTTGCCACTAGGGTCGTCCCAAGCCCTATTATTGTCATGGGCCTTTCTCCCTGGCGCCTGACTCACCAAAATAATTTTGGAGTGCTTGGTTCCTGCAATAATAGGTCTTGGAGTCAAGGGCAAATGATCCCTGCAAACGGTACATGCCCTTATCTCTTTCAGTAATTGTTGCATTCGTCCTCTTAAAATGATATTAAATAACAACCGCTTTTAGTAACCATATGGTGAGCATACCCCAAAAAGTTCCCGTGGCCATACTTAAAATGGCGAGTACGATGGCATGCGGCATCCATTTTATGTTGTAGGCCGCAGTTACTGCAGGAGCCGTGGCAATGCCCCCAACGTTAGCCATACTGGCGATAGGTACCCAAGCCATATTTACATTTAAAATTTTAGCAATCAGCATCATAAAAATAAAGTGTCCTACCAACCAAACGGTAAGAAAACCAAGGAATGGAATATTAAAACCTAAGGTGGCTATCTGTAGTTTAAGTCCTAAAACGGCCATAACTACTATAATTAAAATACTTCCTACTTTTAATGCAAATTTAAAATTCCAGCTGGGGATAAAATTACTTAACGCCAACCCTACTAGGGAAAGGAGAACGACTTTTAACACAAAACTTGTAATCAAAAAATTGGATAATACCACAAAACCCAACAGTATAAACGCACTGAACCAAGGGTTTAATTTTATGCCTTTTTGTACCCGGATATCCTCTGGAATTGCGACGTCGGTAATTTTAAACCAGGTATTTAGTTTGTTACTTTTTTTGATGCCTTGAAACATTAGGATGGTCCATATATTCACTAAAATAGTATCCATAACCAGCACGGCTAAAAAGATATTTTCAGGGCACTCCACTAATTCTTTTAGCACCAGCTGACTAGTACTACCCCCGATCCAACTGCCCACTATGGGCGGAATTCCCATCCAATACTCATCCATAACCATAGTTTTTGAGATAAGTTCGGTGTCTGAAAAGAAAAGCATTAAAAGCACCGGAAACACTGCTATGAATAAAGATCCTGCAACAAAAACTATGATAGGTTTTACCCCAATAGCTCTAAGTTGGCCTAGAGACAAACTGCTCATTACGGCAATAATGGCCAAGGGGATAAAATAGTCCTTACTAAAGGTGTGAATTGCTGCCTGCGCATAATCTACACTCAGCCCATAAGAAATAATCGCCGGAATAATATAAGCCAACAAAATGGCAGGAACCCAATCAAAAATAGACTTTACATGTCTATTTTCCCAACGGTCTAGATAGTATACTGCCAAAACAGTGCAGAGGGTAATTATCCATGGTACCATCATTATTTTAAAATTCCTAAATGAATGATCCGCGAACCGGAACTACTCACCGGATTGGTGCTTTTGCCAACAACAATACCATCTTCAGGAGCTTTATATGTAGCGATAACTTCGCCAAAGGAATTCTTAAGTACTGCAATAACGTCGTTCTGTTTTAAGTTTTGTTTTAGGTCTACTACAATATCCAAATAACCTCCCTTATCCGTATACAACCAATATGATTTGGAACATATATTAGGCTCTTTTGAAGGTTGAATCGCTCCTTCTAAAAAACCAAGATGTACCATAAGGTTTTGAAGTCCGGCAACACCCCTGCTAATCATTTCCTTTTGATATACTTGCGGATTGCCATACTCAACCGTAATAGAAGGTATGCCCTTTGCTATGGCAAAAGCGCGCATGGTAAGTCCGGCTGCCGAACCAAAACTTGCTTTACCTTTATTGGAGACGATGATATCCGGCGCCAATGCATTAAGCATGCCTGCCAAGGTATCATTTTCCATGTCTCCACGCCCATATAAGGAATTTATACGGCCAAAACTGGCCGTATGTAAATCTACATGATAGTCAAAAGCAGGGATTATCTTCTCGCCGATGCGGTAGGCCATCTGTTCGGATCTATTCCCGTTTTCCTTGCCGGGAAAAATACGGTTTAGGTCTGTGCCATCTACAAATTCTCTCTGATAGTTGGCAATTGCCAAAGGGTTAAGTCCGCAAATAGCAACTACTGTACCCTTTAGATTTTTAGTATCCAAACTTGTAAAAAGTTCATGGAGTATTGCAATACCGTTAAGTTCGTTTCCGTGGATGGCAGCGGTAAGGCCTAGTATGGGTCCGTCTTCAGTACCCTTTGCAACAAGTACGGGAACTTTAATAGCATTTGATAAATGGTCCTCGCCAAGGGCTAACCATAGTTGGTGTATCTTACCGTCTTCCAATTGTTGAAGGGACAAATTATTTACAGTGGTAACTTCCTTGTTTTGTGAAGAAACAACAATGAAAAACAAGGTAAAAAAAGAAGTGAAAAAAGATTTCATATTAACCAGATTGTACTGTTAAATATAGTCTTTATTTCTTTCCGCCAACTACTATAACAATTTCCCCTTTAGGGGGTTTGTCCGTATAATGTTTTAAAACCTCCTCCACTGTTCCTCGAACAGTTTCTTCATATAATTTTGTGAGTTCCCTAGAAACCGAGATAGGTCTGTTGGCTCCAAAGTATTCGACAAAATTGGAAAGGGTCTTTAGAAGCTTATGCGGGGATTCATAAAAAATGATGGTTCTAGTTTCTTCTGCCAATACTTTTAAACGAGTTTGCCTTCCTTTTTTAACAGGGAGAAATCCTTCAAAAACAAATTTGTCATTTGGTAGTCCACTATTTACCAAAGCAGGAACAAATGCTGTGGCTCCTGGTAGGCATTCTACTTCTATATGCTGTTCCAAGCACGCTCTAGTCAATAAAAATCCTGGGTCTGAAATTGCAGGAGTTCCTGCATCGGATATAAGGGCAATAATCTCCCCGTTTTTCAGTCTATT
>CAYGUY010000035.1:0-28435 GCA_964353165.1 uncultured Maribacter sp. | reverse complement strand
CAGGAGTTCCTGCATCGGATATAAGGGCAATAATCTCCCCGTTTTTCAGTCTATTGATAATTCCGTCTATAGATCGGTGCTCGTTATGCATGTGATGACTATACATTTGGGTCCCAATCCCAAAATGTTGAAGCAGCTTTCCGCTGGTTCGTGTATCCTCGGCAAGAATTAAATCAACTTCTTTTAGAATACGGATTGCCCGCAGTGTCATATCCTCTAAATTTCCGATTGGTGTTGGCACCAAGTACAATTTTCCCATTACAATATGTTCGTCTAGTAGTCCTTCAAAAGTAATCAATATGAAGTTTACCTATACTAAAAAAGACCTAGCCAAATGCCAGGTCTTTTTTAGTACTATGCTGTTTTAATTACGTAAATCTACGCGCAATTAATTCCATAAAACGTTGTTCATATTCTTCTTTTCCCTGCCAATTCTTATAGTCTGGTTTTACCATATTCTTAATAAAGGCAATGGAACGTTCTTCTGTGTCTATGGTGCTCAATTGCGAAAGCACACGATTATAATCCTCTGTACTTCCCTGGAACAGATGTTTCACAAACGCTAACCTATTATTTAAATCTACCTTAAGTTCGTTATTGGACAAACGATCGTTCAATGACTTTGGGGTATCTACCTTTTGTTCCTTTGGTGGCATGAACAACTCCATGTCGTTCTTCATTAAATTAGGCTGCGTCATAAACTCGTTCAATACCTCATCCAAATTTTCTGAACTTGGCATTTCACTAACCATATCCTTAATCGTATCCATTCCTGGAATAATAATATCCTCCTGATGCGGATTACTCTCCGGAACAGAGGAGTTGGCGCTCAATACGGCATTGGCCATTTTTTCAAATTTCTCCGCTATGACACTTTTAGATACATCAACCTGAATATCGTTCAGCTCCTCTTCGATAAATTTAAGCACGGCAAGTTTTTCATATAATCCTTTTGCAGCCTCATACAATTCTGGAAAATTATTCATATTCCTTGAGGTAATGATGTCCGTAGACATTCTAATCAACTCTTCTTTTAACTTCTGTTTCATTTGTAATTTTTTCTATCTCTCCAAATCCCATTGAAAGAATATCTATTTACCGTTTTGTTTTATTATAAGCTTTTATAATTTGAACCCATTATCAAAAATATTTATCCCTACTTCAAACCACATCTTTTTTTAATAACTTTATCATTCTATAAATAACAACGAAAAAACCCTTTATTTTCGTCTAAAATTACAAAATGTTTCTCGAAAATACCGTTAACCATCAAGAACAGTTCGGTTGGATAGAAGTAATTGCCGGATCTATGTTTTCAGGTAAGACCGAGGAACTCATCCGTCGATTAAAACGTGCGCAGTTTGCAAAATTAAAGACCGAAATTTTTAAACCAATGGTAGATACACGCTATGATGATGAAATGGTTGTATCGCATGATGCCAATGAAATACGCTCTACACCTGTTCCGGCAGCAGCAAATATCCGAATTCTAGCAGACACCTGTGATGTTATCGGAATAGACGAGGCCCAATTTTTTGATGACGAAATTGTAACCGTTTGTAACGATTTGGCCAATAAGGGAATACGTGTTATCGTTGCTGGCTTGGACATGGATTTCAAAGGAAACCCTTTTGGCCCCATGCCTGCACTGATGGCCACTGCAGAATATGTTACCAAAGTACATGCCGTTTGTACACGAACCGGGAACCTAGCAAATTACAGTTTTAGAAAATCTAATAACGACAAATTGGTCATGCTTGGGGAAACCGAAGTCTATGAACCACTGAGCAGAGGTGCGTTTTATAAAGCGATGCTAAAGGAACGGGTTAAGACAATAGATGTGACCTCAGAGGAGATAGAAAATAAAAACGCTAATGGCTAAGGTACAGGAGACCGTCCTAGAACTGGACTTAAAGGCCTTGGAACACAATTACCGCTATTTACGCTCAAAATTACGGCCAGAAACCAAATTCCTATCGGTAGTAAAAGCTTTTGCATACGGAAGCGATGCACAAGTGATAGCGAATAAACTTCAGGAATTGGGAACAGATTACTTTGCCGTAGCCTATACCATTGAGGGAGTTGCATTAAGGGACGCAGGTATTACAAAACCTATCTTAGTATTACATCCACAGGAGGTAAGTTTGGACAGTATTATAGAAAGATGTTTAGAACCCAGCATCTACTCTAAGCATATTTTAGCGGAATTTTTACAGGTTGCAAAGCGACACGGGCAACACCAATATCCCATACATTTAAAGTTTAATACAGGCCTAAATAGGTTAGGTTTTAGGTACGAAGATATCCCGCACATAGCTAATAGCCTAAAGGCCAGTACAGAAATTAAATGTGTATCGTTATTTTCGCATTTGGCAGCATCGGAAGATCACAGCGAAAAAGAATTTACAGAACAACAAGTTAATCTTTTCCATACCATAGCGAAAAAATTGGATTCCGCACTCGGTTACCAACCCTTCCGGCATTTATTGAATACATCGGGAATACTGAATTATCCTAAGGCCCAATACGATATGGTACGTAGCGGTATTGGCCTATATGGTTATGGAAACGAGGCTAAAATTGATAAAGAACTGAAACCGGTTGCACGTTTAAAAACCATTATATCACAAATACATTATCTAAAACCAAACGAAAGCGTAGGATACAATAGGGGATTTACTTCTGAAGTCGCCAAGGTTTCCGCAACATTGCCACTTGGTCATGCCGATGGTATTGGCAGACAATATGGTAATGGCAAAACCTTTGTAAGCGTTCATGGAAAAGAAGCACCAATTATTGGTAATGTGTGTATGGATATGATTATGATCGATATTACCGGTATCGACTGCAAAGAAGGTGATGAAGTGGTCATTTTTGGACCAGGATTATCTGCCCAAGAATTTGCCGAAACTGCGAATACTATTACATATGAGCTTCTAACCGGTATCTCACAAAGGGTAAAACGTAGTATTCTGTTATAAATGGTAATTAACATTTTATTAAGAACTGATTTTTTTTAGTACATTGCACCACTTAAGTATAACCATTATTAAAAACACTAAATCATGTTAAAAGAATTCAAAAATTTTATAATGACAGGTAATGTCATTGATTTCGCTGTTGCCGTTATATTGGCAGGAGCAGTAGGCTTAGTAGTAAATGGCTTTGTTGGCGACATCATTATGCCAATTGTTGGGCATTTTGCCGGAGGATTAGACTTCGCGGATATGAAGGTAATATTGGATGAAGCGGTAGTTGCTGCCGACGGTTCAGTAACCAAAGCAGAAAACGCCATTCGTTGGGGTGCTTGGGTAAATACTATCGTTAACTTAATCATTGTTGGTTTTGTTATGTTTATGATCGTAAAAGCCTACAATAAGACAAAAGCACCGGTTGAAGAAGCTCCAGCTGCACCAGCAGGACCTACGGCAGAAGAATTACTTGCTGAAATTAGAGATGCTTTGAAAAAATAAGCATTAACAATATTCTCCTAGCCTAGTCTGGGACAAGCCGCTGCACTTGCAGTTTAATTTTTAAAACCGTTACTAGTTGTTTCGCTAACACTAGTAACGGTTCTTTTTTGATGGCCCCCTGAAAGCCTTAGAGTATAGTGATTGATTTACCAAGATATTCCTAATACGCACTTCTAGATTTATAAATTGTTGTAAAATAAACAATTTGTTATATTTTTAATATTCTTTTTCTTTTTGCTCCTATAACAGTCGGCATTCCTTATTTTTGTCGCTCAATTTTAATGTATACGAAATGAAAGTAGCAGTAGTAGGGGCAACAGGTATGGTTGGAGAGGTCATGTTAAAAGTTTTAGCGGAACGAAATTTTCCAATAACCGAACTTTTATTGGTGGCTTCGGAGCGATCGGTAGGTAAAAAGCTAAGCTATAAGAATCAAGAGCATAGCATAATAGGTTTGGCAACTGCCGTTGCTCAAAAACCGCAAATTGCTATATTTTCAGCAGGAGGAGATACGTCATTGGAATGGGCCCCTAAGTTTGCAGCAGTAGGTACAACCGTTATAGACAATTCATCAGCATGGCGAATGGACCCGACTAAAAAATTAGTGGTGCCAGAAATTAATGCAAATGAACTTACCGCCGCGGACAAAATTATTGCGAATCCCAACTGTTCTACCATTCAACTTGTTATGGCATTGGCACCCTTGCACAAGAAATACAAAATGAAGCGTGTGGTCATTTCAACGTATCAATCCGTATCCGGTACCGGTATTAAAGCAGTGCAACAGCTAGAAAACGAAATAGCCGGAATACAAGGCGAAATGGCTTATCCCTATCCCATAGGTAGAAACGCCTTACCGCATTGCGATGTGTTCCTAGAAAACGGATACACCAAGGAAGAAATGAAACTGGCGCGCGAGCCACAAAAGATATTGGATGATCGTTCGTTTTCCATTTCTGCTACGGCCGTACGCATACCAACCTCCGGAGGACACTCGGAATCCGTTAACGTGGAGTTTTTAAATGATTTTGAATTAAATGAAGTCCGTCGTATCCTAAACGATACCCCTGGCGTTACGGTACAGGATAATCCGGATACCAATACCTATCCCATGCCTATTTATGCGCATGATAAGGATGAGGTATTTGTAGGCCGTATCCGAAGAGACGAAACTCAACGCAACACCTTGAATATGTGGATCGTGGCAGACAACCTTAGAAAGGGCGCTGCCACAAATGCTGTTCAGATTGCGGAGTACTTGGTTGCGAACAAACTCGTTTAAGTCATACCCATATATAATGTTAAAACCTTCAAAACAGTTCTGTTTTGAAGGTTTTTTTATGGTAATTTTATCAACACGAATTCATCTATAACCATGAAAAAATCAATTTTAAGTTTAGCAACAATCCTTACGTTTGCTGCCTGCCAAACAGAAACCAAAAAAGAAACAATCGCCGTGACCTATCCTACTACGCAAAAAGTTGACACCGTTGACACCTATTTCGGAACCGATGTGCCAGACCCGTATCGCTGGCTAGAAGATGACCGAAGCGAAGAAACCGAGGCATGGGTAAAAGACCAAAACGAAACAACGTTCGGCTATCTAAAGAATATCCCATTTAGAGAGGACATTAAAAATCGTTTAGAAAAATTATGGAACTATGAGAAACTGGGCTCCCCTTTTAAAAGAGGCGATTATACCTATTTCTACAAGAACGATGGCCTTCAGAACCAATATGTAGTCTACCGTCAAAAGGGAGACACCGAAGCTAAGGTCTTTCTAAACCCCAATACCTTTTCCGAAGATGGTACCACTTCATTGGCCGGACTTAGCTTTACCGAAGATGGCTCTTTGGCGGCTTACTTAATTTCTGAAGGCGGAAGCGACTGGCGCAAGGCCATCGTTTTGGATACAGAATCCCGTGAAATCATAGCAGATACTTTAGTAGATATTAAATTCAGCGGTCTCTCCTGGAAAGGAAACGATGGCTTCTATTACTCCAGCTATGATAAACCCGAAGGCAGCGAGCTATCCGCAAAAACGGATCAGCATAAGGTGTATTACCACAAACTCGGCACTGATCAAAAAGACGATGCCCTCATTTATGGAGGTACCCCTTTAGAAAAGCATAGATATGTAGGCGCAAGTGTTACGGAAGACAACCGCTACCTCACCATTTCGGCCTCAGTTTCAACATCTGGCAATAAACTGTTTATTAGAGATTTAGAAGACCCTAATGGCTTATTGATACCGATTGTAGACGATACGGAATCCGATGTTTACCTTATAGAAAACGTGGGCTCCAAATTATACCTTGTAACCAACAGAAATGCACCTAACCAGAAAATAGTAACTGTAGATGCCGCTAATCCAAGTCATGAAAATTGGGTAGACTTTATTCCGGAGACCGAAAACGTACTAAGCCCTAGTACCGGCGGAGGCTATTTTTTTACGGAATATATGGTAGATGCCATATCCAAGGTATACCAATATGATTACGACGGAAATCAGGTGCGGGAAGTAAAATTACCCGGATTAGGAACTGCAAGCGGTTTTGGAGGCAAAAAAGAGGATAAGGAGTTTTATTTCTCCTTTACCAATTACAATACGCCAGGTTCTTCGTATAAATACAATGTTGAAACGGGCGAATATGAACAGTATTGGAAACCTGAAATCGATTTTAATCCTGCTGATTACGAATCTACACAAGTCTTCTACGCTTCCAAAGATGGCACCAAGATACCTATGATGATAACGCACAAGAAAGGATTGGAACTCAATGGAAAAAATCCAACCATACTCTATGGTTACGGTGGTTTTAACATAAGCCTTACGCCTTCTTTTAGCATTGTAAATGCCATTTGGATGGAACAAGGTGGTGTGTATGCCGTACCCAATTTAAGAGGTGGTGGCGAATATGGCAAGCAGTGGCACGATGCGGGTATAAAAACAAAAAAACAAAATGTATTTGATGATTTTATCGCGGCAGCAGAATACCTGATAGAAAACAACTATACTTCAAAGCAGTTTTTGGCTATACGAGGTGGTTCCAATGGCGGGTTATTAGTTGGTGCTACCATGACACAGCGCCCAGATTTGATGCAAGTAGCCTTACCCGCAGTTGGCGTTTTGGATATGCTCCGTTACCACACCTTTACCTCCGGGGCAGGCTGGGCCTACGATTATGGCACCTCCGAAGACGATGAAGAAATGTTCAATTATTTAAAAGGATACTCGCCTGTACATAATGTAACCGAAGGAACTTCCTACCCTGCCACTTTAGTCACTACCGGAGATCATGATGACCGTGTAGTACCAGCGCATAGTTTTAAGTTTGCTGCAGAGCTACAGGCAAAACAAACAGGTGACAACCCTACCCTAATCAGAATTGAGACCAATGCAGGACACGGGGCAGGTACGCCCGTGAGCAAGACTATTGAACAATATGCAGATATCTATGGCTTTACGCTATACAACATGGGCTTTGAGACATTGCCCAATCAATCGGTGCTAAAAGAATTTAAAGAATAACGGATTACATCAATAAAATAATTACAAATCCGTTCTAAATAAGAACGGATTTTTTTATACTACTGGTAAACTTAAGCTATGCTCAACGTAGAAAATGTTTCTTATGCCTATGATAAGGTACTTGTCTTAGAAAACATTACTCTTAAAATTTCTAAAGGAGAACACGTGGCCCTAATCGGAGAAAGTGGCTGTGGAAAGAGCACCTTGTTGAAAATCATCTATGGGTTACTAGATTTAAAACAAGGTTCCGTCTTCTGGAACGATGAAGCCGTTTTAGGGCCTGCCTATAATTTAGTTCCCGGGGCGCCTTTTATGAAATACTTATCCCAAGATTTTGATTTAATGCCCTTCATTACCGTGGCAGAAAATATATCCCAATACCTATCCGTATTCTATCCAGAGGAGTTAAAAGAGCGCACGACGGCCTTATTGGAAATGATAGAGCTAACGGATTTTGCCAACAAAAAAGTAAAGACCCTTAGCGGTGGTCAACAGCAACGCGTTGCCCTTGCAAGAGTTCTGGCACAAAAACCCGAAGTACTCCTTTTGGACGAACCCTTTGGCCATATAGACAACTTCCTAAAGAATAGCCTACGCAGAAACATTTTTAAATACGCAAAGGAAAACGAGATTACGTGTATCGTCGCTACTCATGACCATAACGATGTATTACCATTTATGGATCGCATGATCGTGTTACGGGACACGGGTATCATTGCAGAGGGGAATCCTATGGACCTATATAAAAATCCCGATAATCTATATATCGCATCTCTTTTTGGCGAGGCCAATAGTATAGCAATGTCTCAATTAAAATCATACGCCAATGCTGATCGAACTATTATCGTTTACGCCCATGAATTAAAGGCTTCGCAAACCTCGGGACTGGCGGTCACCGTAAAAGAAACATATCCCATGGGAAGGTATTACCTAACCAAGGGAGTACTAGTAAACGGTGAAACCGTGTTTTTTCATCATGCCACAGCACTGGAGTTAGACACTCAAGTATTCCTGAATATTGCCTTGGAAACCATTAACCAACGTATTCGATAGCTAATGCCAATTCTTTAGTATATCCCTAGCTTGGAAATACATAATTTCGCAGTGGCCATAGGTTTACTGTCAAGCGAAACAACCGACTAATCCTAAGTTTTTATATTTACTTTTTATAGCGAGGCAAAAGCTCTTTCTTTAAGCTATATTGGTGTGAATGCAGCCGGTTCTAAATTTTCATGACCAGTAACCTACAAACTCCTTTGCTTATTCGCATCAAAACAATTCTATAATAAGTGTCATATTTATAAGACTTTGGTAACTAAAGTAGTAGAAAGGGACATTAACCATGAAAAACCAACAGGAAACTATATTTCTTACTGCGCTGGATGAGCACCAAGAGAAACTGTTTCGTATTTGCTCTATTTATTCCAAAGACTATGACGACGCCAAAGACCTTTTTCAAGAGGTTCTTGTTCATGTTTGGCGGTCCATGAGCACATTTAAAAGCCAATCGGCAATCGGTACTTAGATGTTCAGGATTGCCTTAAATGTTTGTCTACGGTTTAAATCCAAACACACCAAGAATCAACATAGGTTTATACGATTGGATAGCATCACTATTGCCAATTTTGGTTCAGTTGAAAACAGTGATGAAAAAAATGAAAAACTCCGATTACTAAGAACATGTGTGAAAAAGTTGAATGAAGCCGATAAGGCCATAGTCGCACTTTATTTGGAGGGGATGGCCTACAAGGAAATTTCCAATATCCTAGGATTGACCGAAAACCACATCGCCGTAAAAATCAAACGAATCAAATCAAAATTGTTGAACTGTATAAACCAAAGATGATGATAGAAGATGAATTGATTAAAATATGGCAATCGTCCAGTCATCAAGAGCGTATAAAGTTCGAGAAATCTAAATTGATGATAGAATTGCAATCTAGTTTAGGGCGTTTGCATAGGTGGTGGAAATATTTGGAACTGGTAGAGATAATTAGTCAAGCTATAGCAATTCTAGCATTTACTTTCATAGTGTACTGGGCTCCTTTTACTTCTACCAAAATTGCCGCAATATTTGTGGTCCTATGGTCAATCTATGTGATATTTCGAATTCTTAGTCTGAAAAAATTTAAACCAAGCGATTTGGAAGAGAACTACTTATCTTATCTCAAAAGAAGCAGAGAATACCTGAAAGCACAGAAAAAATTATTGAAAACATCCCTCTACTGGTATATATTACCTATCTACCCAATATTATGTCTCTTCGTAAAGGATTTCTGGGAAATATCTTCAACACGTTTTATAATAGTATTGGTTTTTTTACTGATGATAGGAATGACCATTTACACCTATTACCTGCAAAAAAAAAGAGTCAAAAACGAAATTGATCCAAGAATAACTAAGGTTGACATTTTGATAAAGGAGCTGGAGTAATGCTTAGTTTTGATACTTTATAAAGATTAAAACCCGTTTTACATTCTGGACACAGATTGATGTCATGTCTGTTCGAGTGGCGCCCTAATAGAGGAGCTGTATTTATAACCTTTGGGACACCGAAGCTTCTCGATACAGCTTTTTCTCCCGAAATAGGTCGAAAAAGCCACTCGAAGTGACATCTCCTCCTAAAATCATTATTAAAATACACAACAAGTGATGATATTTTGTACTAACGCGAAAAGCCCTGTATTAGCTATATTTTAATTGACGTCAGCTAGTGCATCTAAAAGGTCTCAAATAGCCAAATTATAGTTGGTTTCGCTATTTTTACCCAAACTATTATTTTTGGATCGTGATATAATTTTATCGGAACTTCAATTTAAGGCCATGCGCAGTAGTGGCCCTGGTGGTCAGCATGCGAATAAGGTATCCTCTAAAGTTGAAGTTTCTTTTGATGTCCAGAATTCAAATGGACTCAGTGAAAGAGAAAAAAATCGACTTTATTTAAAACTACATTCCAAATTATCCAAAAACGGATTGCTGGTATTGCAGTGCGATGAATCCAGAAGTCAGCACACGAACAAATCCATAGTTATAAAGCGCTTGTTAGACGTACTCGAAACGGCACTTGTAGTCCCCAAAAAAAGGAAGCCTTCCAAACCATCAAGATCATCCATAGAAAAACGGCTGAAATCCAAAAAGAAGGCCGCACTTAAAAAGGCAAATCGAAGCAAACCGCGTTTGGATTAATCCAATACCATGAGGAACTACTGCGGAGGAACTTCGTAAAAGAACTGTGCTTTTATTATTTGTCCGTTTGCCACTTCATAAACGCATAGTTCGTCCATTTGTACACGACCTCCTTGTTTGAAAGTCACGTCGCTTGTCATAGGGACTACAAAATGATTGCCGGCAACCATAGGATCTCCCACACTACCCCCGTGCATTTCTTGTATATTATTTTGCCATTGGTTGAATCCTTCTAAAATACTCGCTTTTCCCTTGGTGACCTGTTCTCCAGCTACCCAACCGTCCATTTCTACGCTTACTGCATCGTCCGCATACAAATCGTAAGCTTCTGGATACTTTCCCTCTTTACAAAAGTGCACTAATTTTTGAGCTACTTCTTCTGTTGTCATGATTATAGATATTGATTTGTGCTTATAAGGTACAAATAAAAGCAACACCCAGAGGATATAATTAAATGACTACCAGTATAGTAGCGTCCTTAGATTGAAAACTAAAGCTATCTCCTGCCTGTTTTCCGATGAGTAATTTTCCTATCGGGGTGGCTGGAGAGATACAATAAACCCGGTTTTTTTTATGGGTGATTTCGCCTGCAGAAACGGCAATAAAGTAGGTGCTGACACTCGTTACCACCAAAGCACCTAAACCCACACTGGTAAAAGTTGACTTTTGAGGGACTTTATGCAACAAAACTTGCATTTTTTCCGCTTCGGCAAGTTGTGTCCCTAATTTTTCACGTTCCAGTTGCAGCATGGCCCTACCTGTTTCGTGCTTATCACCGGCACTGCTTTTGGTTTCGGAAGTAAGCGCAGCTGATATCTCTTTGGCTTGACGGTTTAATCGCTCTAAACGCTCTGCTACAAATGTACCGCAGTGGGCAAATGCAACTTCCTTAAGCTGATGAAGGTGATGGTTATTCTTCAAGATGATACAAATCTGCCAATTTATAGATTAGATAGTTCACTATTTGTGTGTTCCCCTCCCCATCTGCCTTCATCTTTGATACCGCTTCACGGTTTTCGGCCATAAAATAGTCCAGGTCCCCAGACTTGTTCTCGCTAAATATATTCCAAGATTTAAGTCCGCCTAACATTGCTTGATGCGCGTTGTACTTTTTGGTAACCACTTCCTTTCTTCTTTTAAATTGTTTGTCAATTCTTGAAGGATGATTCTCCTCCTGTTCCCGTAACATTCGATATTCGGAAGATATTCTGGCATCCGCTTTTTCAGCCTCCGTTATAATTTTAAAATAGGCTCGTGACACCAAAGATTGATAGTCTTTTTCAAATAAAGTGTTGTTCCTTATTTCACCGGGTTCCTCAATTAGTATCATTTCATTGTCTGTACTCACGTAAAGTTCTTGTTCTTGTGCCTGTTTTTCCAATGATTTTTGAAATGCCTCGGACTTTACCATTTCTCTCCAAACCTTGTTGTATTCCCGCTGATAAGAAGTTTGAGTGACGGAGCACCCAAAAACAACGGACATCGGCAAAAACAACAAAACATACCTTCTGTACTTTTTAAAACCTTTTTGCATATAGTGTTCAGCTATGTGTTTGCCATAGTGCAGCGAACTGCATTGCAAGGTCAAGTATGTTTGAAACTAAATAAGGAGAAGATTTTATGGGGATGACAATATATAAAGAATATCCCACCGTATGCGATTCTAGTACAATAATTTACTACGAAAATAAAAACACTATTGAAACATATCTGCCAATTGCCTTCCTACGGACGTACCTATCGCGATTCCCATGCCTCCTAAGCGCACACCGCAAACAACATTCTCGGATTGTAATTTTACTATAGGTTTCTTTTGCTCGCCCACACCCATGATACCGCTCCAGGCATAATCTATTTCAAAAGGCGTATCGGGTAAAATAACATTATTAAGGATTTCCGCTAATTTATCTTGAACCAGCTTGGTGGTGCCAAAATCGGTGGTTTCCTCTGTACTAAAATCTAGATTGCGACCTCCGCCCAATAAAATTCGGTTGTCTATATTCCTAAAATAATAGTAGCCTTCTTGAAGGTGAAAGGTGCCTTTTATAGTTAGGTTAGGAATGGGTTTCGTAATGATTACCTGGGCTCTTGCCGGTTTTACTTTTTCCTGTATTAGATCGTTCGCAAAACCATTAATGGCAATACACAACTTTTTGGATGAAAACGTAAATGCATCGGTCACTATGGTAACCGACTCTGCATGGTCATCAAAGGATGTTACCGTAATACCGTTTAAAATTCTAATACCCTCGGAAGTCGCCTTCTTTAACAAACCCTGCATCATTTTTCCGGTATCTATCTGCCCTTCAAAGGTGTGAGAGATATAATTTTGGGCAACACCCTTAAATTTAAACCTATTGGGAGATACCTCAAACGCATCGGCACCAAACACTGGGTGAAGTAGTTCATTTACTCGCTGTACTTGCGACAGACAATCATGATAAAGGGCATTATCGTTATCTAAAAAAAGCTCGTGGCCGCCATGCAGCTGTAAATCTAATGTGGCATCGCCTAAAACTTCACGTAACCCGTTTATACCGTCCCAACGTGCTTGTACCAATTGCACTACGTCTTCCTCCGAATGGTTTTTTAGGTCGGATAGCATTTCAGAAATACTTCCAAAACAGGCAAACCCTGCATTTTTAGTACTGGCACCTTGTGGCAACACTCCTTTTTCCAAAAGGAGTATGTTCGCCTTGGGGTGACACTTTCGTAGTTGCAAGGCACAATTTAGCCCTACGATGCCACTACCTACCACGGTAAAATCTACATTGGATAGCCAAGTTTTATATTCCCAGTAGCTTAGGTTCATGGTTTCTGTTGATTTTACTTTTGAATATAGCCTAAGTCCAAAACTAGCATATAATTTGGCAGTATAGCACCATTTATACGAAAACCATGTTGGCAGTTACCTCTTGCAAGCAGATACATCAATAAACACATATCGCCCTAGTGAACTGCCCTTGGGTATTTCATTAGAGCTTGTACTAGAAGTCACACACTACTTATACCCTTTTAAAAAGCTTTTATTCTCTTCTAAGAAACTGGAGTAGGATTCCAGGAGTGTTTGCTCCCCATCGATTACATTGGCTAATAAATAGGCGAATTTTAATTTCACTTCCTCATTGTCATTGGTAACATTATCATAGCTAAAATCTGTTAAGCGTTTTAGTTTATCCGAAAGCATATTGGTTCCTAATTCAATATCCAATAATTGAGATATAAGCTTAAATTCCAATAACTCTGCCTTGTTAGAAATAAAAAACCTAAGGCTCACATTTTTGATAGATGCAGATTGTAAGCCCCCTGAATTCATTAGTAATTCACCTAATGTCTCCTCATTGTTCTGAATTTTATTCTCAAGTATTTCCAGTAGTTTTAGATGTTTATTGAGTACCGTATCCAGCTCAACTTGACTTAAATTAATTTCATTTTCAATCGCCAATAAGGTCGTTTCAACATACTTTTCGTTGTTTTCATTGTCTTTGTAGTCGCCTATTGAAATTGCTATTAAAATACCAATGGTAACGATTATGATTTCCTGCAGAAAGTATAGAATACGACTTCTTTTTTTCATTTTGCCTTGTTTTGATTATCATATAATATGAACAGGGTGGGAGCAATGTAGCGTTAGCTTTGCGCTACACACCTAAAAAATCTGGCTGTTCGACCAAAGGTACTTTGTAGGACGCTAGCCCTAAGACTTTTGGTTACTCCTAAAATACGAAAACCGCACGAATACTCAAGAGGCAATAGTTTTATTCCCCATATTACTACTCACCCTATTGAATAGGTACCGACTCTAAATTACCCTAATGAATAAGCTATGAGGTAAACCTAGGCTATCTTGGTATATCTCCATAAGAAGTACGTGTAGCAAAGCTGAATTTCATCCACATGATCCCGCTTCAGATGTATTCGCTCATATTTATCTAATGGGCGATGCGATGCCTTGACTAGCTAGCCTTTTTCTTTACCCATTTCGGGTTGATTCAAAACCTTAAATTGGAAAATATCATTTCTAGAATAATGTCCGTTAACATCAAAATCCAACTTACTCAAATGTAATTCTTCTAAATCTATTTCCGCAATTACCGCTCCCGCTTTGTCAAATAGAGGCCCTGCTATTTTTTTGCCTAAAGGAGAAAAGATAACGCTTCCCCCACGACACATGTTTTCTGGTTCATCTTGTACAAGATACTGGTATGTATCTGGGTACATGGATTTAGTAAAAAACTGGTTGCAGCCTAGGACAAAACATCTGCCTTCCAGAGCAATATGTTGCATGGTAGAAATCCACTCTTCCCTTGCATCTGCTGTTGGAGCAATATAAATTTCAACACCTTTTTTGTACATGGACATTCTTGCTAAAGGCATATAGTTTTCCCAACAAATAAGACCTCCAAGTTTTCCTATCTTGGTTTGAAACGTAACCAAAGATTTGCCATCGGCCTCTCCCCAAATAAGTCGTTCCGTTCCAGTTGGTTTAATTTTTCTATGAACACCTAACAAACCATCTGTAGGAGAAATGTATAGCATGGAACAATATAGACTTCCGCTTGTGTTTTGCCTTTCCGTAATCCCGACTACCAAATAAACGTTTTCAGATTTGGCAAGTGCTTCGAGTCTTTTTACATCTGTACTTTCTATATCAATGCTGTTTTTGTAATATTCAGAATAAAGCTTCCTACCCTCATCTGTTCTACTTCCTATTTTCGCGCCAAAAGAAAAACCTCTCGGATATCCCGGAATAAAGGATTCAGGAAAAACTAGTAATTGACATCCTTCTTTTGCATGTTTTCTTGTAAGGTGTTCCATTTTTTCAATTGTTTTCTCTTTGTCAAAGAAAACAGGACTATCTTGAATTAAGCATACCTTTAGTTTCATTTGTTGATTTTTTAAATGTTCATTAGGGTAGCTAGTTTACAAACGACTTAACCTTATGGATACTTGTTTTTATCCTAATATGTTTAAAAGCCAAATCAAAAGATTTAGCGGTCTTGGCAACTAAACCCCTGCTATTAATTCAATTATTCTTTGCACTATCTGCAAGAGGTTTTGCCATATGTAGTTTTTCTAGTCCAATAGTGCCATCCGCTAGTGCTATCACTTTAAGTTTCATTTCATCAAACTTTTCGGGCGAACCGAACCTTTCATGTTCTTCCGGATACTTCTCTTTAAATTCCTTCAGCAATTGTTTGGAACTATGTATACTAATGATTCCCGTATCTTCTTCAAAAGTCCAACTAAAATTAGGGGTAGAAAGCTCATTCCCGCAAATAATAGGCCAGTAAGTGGCCATTTTACATTCTTCAAAAGCTTGAAAATAAAGTATACTTATTCCCTGTTTAAATTCCGTATTGCTGTCTTTTTGTTTTTTATAAATCAACTTGCCTTCATTTTGTTCAGTTTCATGAAGGGTCAAAACCCATCCGCCAAATAGATCAAATTGCACAATTGATTTTTCCTGTCCATTTGCCAAGAGTGCAAATGCTAAAAAAATCAAGAAAGTGTAAGCCCCTTTTTTCATAACCGTTTAAGCATCAAAAATTGGTCCGAAACCATACAAAATTGTTGGGCTCGTGTATTTATTTCTTACGTTGAAGATAAGATATTTTCAGTATTGAATAAGTTCAATAGAAAGAGTGATTGGGTAGTTGGGCTAGATACTAACATCAAGGTATCGCTACTTAAAGATATACCCTTCTATAATTTAAATAGAATCTGGAAAGTACCTAGCTCCTATTTTACAGAGACCGAATCAAATGCGAGCAAGTTATATTAAAAGAAAAACGGTGGTTTAAAGCAAAAATAAAATATAAACTAAATTTAGAGAATACTGTGCCAAGGCTTTTCATGGTAGGTTTTGTCTCAGGTAGTTTTTAATCTAACTCGTTATTTTGATATTTTTTTGTTGGCGCTCTTAGATTTGCCAATTTCAACTTTTCCATTTTGGGAAGCATCGAATCTGTCTTTTTTTCCAATAGCTATTTTCCAAGATAACTTTTGAATAAGCTCCTTTCTTTTTCATCATTCTCTGTTGGAAGTTAATGCCTTCTATATTATTTGTCTCATCCTATTTGAAATTTGCGGCAAGAGCTTCATTTTTCCGAATAGTAGCAAATTCTAGTTAGAAGTGGGTCTAAATATACTTTTCTTTTTGTCTGGTCTAGCCCTTTTAAAACTGGCACTAACTTGGTCAAAGTGTTTGGAATTACTTTAATTTAATTGTATTTTAACAAAGGAATTTAGTGCTAATTAAAAGAGAAGTTTTGGAAGATTCATTAATAAAAAACACATCGGGTTCATCTAGAAGAAATTGGTTAAAGACCTTAGGGTTAATGAGTGCAGCATCGTTAGCGCCATCTTTAGTTTTGGCAACACCCGAAAATAAAAACAAAAAAAAGCCTGTAACGAAGAATCAGGCTATAAGATTAATCGTATCAACCTATTCCTATTGGCATTTTGATCCGGTAAAGTATCCCATTGAGAAAGTTATAGAAAACGCGGCACATATTGGTTTTGATGGGGTTGAGATTCTACACCGCCAAATGGAGAACGAATCGATACCCTATATGAACAAATTAAAACGAATGGCCTTCGATAAAGGACTGGCCCTTCCATTTCTATCAATCCATCAAAATTTTGTCGAACCCGATGCCAAAAAAAGAAAAGAACATGTTGCTCATACCTTAAAGTGCATCAAACTTGCTGTGCAGATGGGCATACCCGCCATACGTATGAATACGGGCAGTTGGGCAGGAAAAACAGCCCCTGATTATTACCAGACAGGTATACAAAAACCGGTCGAAGGATATACCGACCAAGATGCCATAAAATGGGTAATCGACAGTATGGGAGAATGTTTAAAGGAAGCTGAAAAAGCAGGTATAACACTTTGTCTTGAAAATCATTGGGGCCTATCGACAAATATCGATTACCTTGAAGAGATATACAAAGCTTTGGCTTCATCACCTGCAATGGGGCTAAACCTCGATACAGGGAATTTTGTAGGCGAGCCATATGAACAATTTAAAAGATTAAGCGGATATGCCAATATCATTCAGGCAAAAACATATTTTGGCGGCGGGGAAGTATATGATAAGGACATTGATTATGACCGTATAGCAGCCATTCTACGCGATGCGAATTTTACTGGTTATGTTTCACTTGAAATGGAGGGCAAAGAAGACGCCGAGACCGCTGTACCCAAAAGTTATGAGTTGTTGAGAAAGGCTTTTGAGGTTTAAATAAATTACAAAAGCAGGTTAGGGTATAAAACGGCATAACCTCAATTTGTCGTTAACTCAAAAATATTCAATACATGACTATTTCAATTGACAAATTCTTTCAAGGCTGATGTTTCGGGTCATAATTACCTAAAACGGTTTGCATATGTCTTGTAGCGGTTTCGAAGCACTTTTGTGTCCGCCGTAACCAAAGCCGGCTACCGATCGAAAACCTTGCTGGAAGCCGTTCACCCACCATAAGCTATATACCGTGTTAGGTGCAGAATTTATTAATGACTTGATTTTAATTCGGAATCAATCTTTTCCTTTAGCACTTTAGATTCTTTAATTATCATCTTATAAGCCTCAACCTTCTATGAAACCAAAGATTCGTAAATGATAATCATATTTTTTAAGACGATTTTTTCATTTTCATTCAAGAACTTCATTTCTTGCAAATCCATATTTCTGATAACCCAAGGAAGTAGCTCTGTCTTAAAGAATTCAGCTTGAAATTCGCTCCTAGTTTCGCTTTCTATTGCTGATCCTTCGTAAAAGTCAGAAATGGATCTTCTAATTTCAAAATTTTCAATTAAATTAAATTTACCAGACGCCTTAATTGAGTTATAGGTAGAAGTTGTTGCTGAATAATTTTCTACTCTGAAAATTGCTGCTATGTATTCGTTGATGCTATCGGTATTATTATTTGTAAGAGCTTTTATTAATTTATTCAAACTCTCTTGATGGTTTGAATTTTCCGGTATTTGATAATTTGTATAAGCATCTAAATCTTCCCTTAATTCATTTGCTAAAGATTCCATTAATAGGAAGCTTTCTCTTTTATCCTGATTTAGTTTAGCGTTATCATTGATATAAAAAGCAAGGTAAACCCCAATTACGACCGCTGAAAAATTTAATAAGTGATTGATGTAATTGATTTTCCTTTTCATTAGTTCTATATTTTATTTGCACCTAACTTAAGTTGTATATAGAAAATATGTTCTACATATCCCTAATATAAAATTTATCTAACATATGTTCAATATCTCTTTTATAAATTTCTAAAAATCAAGAAGGTCTTTTATTATCTATAACTTGTAGTGGCAATATGTGTGTTGTTTTGTAAAACTATCGTCTTGGCGCATAAAAAAGTTAGCTTTTAAAAATCCCTTAACCTCTCCCATCAAATTTCAACGGACCTACTTGTTTTGAAACTTAGGGCATAAAAAAACTCCGACCTTGCAGCCAGAGTTTTATCCTTTCTATTCCTTTGGTTCTGGATTCATAACAAAATCGTCCATAAACGCTGTTGTATAATTTCCAGCTAAATAATCGGGATGTTCCATTAACTGTCTATGAAATGGTATCGTAGTTTTAATCCCTTCGATTACAAACTCGTCCAAAGCACGTTTCATCTTGTTGATGGCCTCTTCTCGCGTTTGCGCAGTAGTAATCAGCTTGGCAATCATAGAATCATAATTGGGTGGTATGCTGTATCCGCTGTACACGTGGGTGTCCATACGAACCCCATGACCTCCCGGCGTATGTAATGTGGTTATTCTTCCTGGTGAAGGTCTAAAGTTGTTATAGGGGTCCTCCGCATTTATTCTGCACTCTATGGAGTGTAACTTAGGGTAATAGTTCTTTCCGGAAATTGGAACTCCTGCCGCCACTAAAATTTGCTCACGTATAAGGTCATAATCAATTACCTGCTCCGTTATGGGATGCTCTACCTGAATACGTGTATTCATTTCCATAAAATAGAATTTACGGTGTTTATCAACCAAAAACTCTACTGTACCGGCACCTTCATACTTTATATACTCCGCTGCTTTTACAGCAGCATCACCCATGGCATCACGAAGTTTATCCGTCATAAACGGCGAAGGGGTTTCCTCCGTTAGTTTCTGGTGTCTGCGTTGAACCGAACAATCCCGTTCGGATAAATGGCAGGCTTTTCCGTACTGGTCGCCCACAATCTGAATTTCGATATGTCTAGGTTCCTCAATAAGCTTTTCCATATACATGCCCCCATTTCCGAAAGCAGCTGTGGCTTCCTGTACGGCACTTTCAAAAAGCTCCTCCATTTTCTCTTCCTTCCAAACGGCACGCATCCCTTTGCCACCACCACCCGCGGTAGCTTTTATCATAACGGGATAACCCATTTTATTAGCTATCTTCTTAGCATCGGCAACATCTTTTAACAAACCTACAGAACCAGGAACACAAGGCACTCCAGCCTCTTTCATCGTTGCCTTCGCCGTGGCCTTATCTCCCATTCTATCTATTTGATCACCGGAGGCACCAATAAACTTAATTTCGTGCTCGGCACATATTCTGGAAAACTTGGAGTTTTCAGATAAAAAACCATAACCAGGATGTATCGCATCGGCGTTGGTGATTTCTGCGGCAGCTATAATATTGGGTATCTTAAGGTAGGATTCGCTACTTGCGGCAGGGCCTATACAAACCGCCTCATCCGCAAAACGCACATGTAAGCTTTCTTCATCTGCCTTAGAGTATACTGCCACGGTTTTAATCCCCATTTCTTTACAGGTACGTATGACACGTAATGCAATCTCTCCCCTATTTGCTATTAATATTTTTTTGAACATAGTATTTTAGTTTAAGAGTTCATGGTTTAGTCGTTTATTGGTTTGAAGGCCTAGAGCATTCAACCGTAAACTGTACAACTTCTAAACTTAAAATTAAGATGGATCTACCAAGAATAATGGCTGATCAAATTCTACCGGAGAAGAATCATCTACCAATACCTTAACGATTTTACCGGATACTTCAGATTCTATATCGTTAAACAATTTCATTGCTTCGATCACACAAAGCACATCACCTGCAGCAATCGTATCACCTACCTCAACGAACAAAGGTTTATCCGGTGCCGGTTTTCTATAGAAGGTCCCTATAATGGGCGACTTAATGGTGATATATTTAGCATCGTCGTCTGCTGGTGCTTCATTAACAGGAACAGCCGGTGCTCCTGTCTGTGCGGGTGCAGCCTGTACCATTGGCGCTTGTGCCATAGGCATAGACTGTACGTAGGTAGGCTCATTAGAAGCAAGACTTCCTGTACGGATGGTAATTTTGATATCATCCGTTTCCAATTTTACTTCACTTGCGCCAGATTTGGCTACGAACTTAATTAGACTTTGTATTTCTTTAATATCCATAGTATAAAAATGTTTAGGTGGTCGTTTAATAAATTAGTAGGCCCATTTTAAATAAATTGAGCCCCAAGTAAATCCGCCGCCAAAAGCAGCAAACACAAGATTATCTCCTTTTTTTAGTTGCTTTTCGTAATCATGCAATAACAATGGTAAAGTTCCAGAGGTGGTGTTCCCATAACGTTGAATGTTCATCATGACTTTAGAATGATCCAAGCCCATTCTGTTAGCGGTAGCATCAATAATTCGTTTATTAGCCTGATGGGGCACTAGCCAGGCCACATCTTCGCTATTAAGGTCGTTCTTTTTCATAATACGTTCCGCTACATCGGCCATATTGGAAACAGCGAACTTGAATACTGTTTTACCCTCCTGAAATATATAATGTTTCTTGTTCTTTACAGATTCTATGGTTGCCGGCATAATAGAACCGCCGCCTTCCATACCAAGATACTGTCTTCCGCTACCATCTGCTCTTAAGTATTCATCCTGTAAACCAAGGCCTTCCGTGTTCGGTTCAAAAAGTACTGCGCCGGCGCCATCGCCAAAGATGATGCAGGTAGTACGGTCCGTATAATCCAAAATAGAGGACATTTTATCCGCGCCAATTAACAATACTTTCTTGTATCGACCACTTTCTATATACGATGCTACCGTAGACATTCCGAAAAGAAAACTGGAACATGCTGCCAACAAATCATATGCAAAAGCATTGGATGCTCCAATTTCAGAAGCAACAAAAGCCGCGGTGGAGGCTACCATACTATCAGGTGTTGCGGTGGCTACGATAACCAAATCTATTTCAGTAGGGTCTAACTTCTTTTTGTCAATAAGATTATTTGCCGCTTTAATTGCCAAATAGGAAGTGCCTTCTCCCTCTTCATTTTTTAGTACTCTTCTTTCTTTTATTCCTGTTCTACTGGTTATCCACTCGTCATTAGTATCTACCATGTCCTCTAACATTTTATTGGTGAGGACAAATTGGGGAACATAGCCACCCACAGCGGTAATAGCTGCTGTTATTTTGGTCATATTTTTATTGCTTTTGTGTAAAACTGTTCAAAAACAGGTCAAAAAGTTGTGAAAATTAATGATTTTAGCTGACTTTTGACACATAACACTACTGTTTTTAGCAAAATACTTTTTAGAACTATGAATGGGAAAGTTGCCCTACTTACATAGACACAATGCCTTCAAACTATAAAACGAAAAAAAACTCCCTACCTTGATAAAAGGTGGGAGTTGTCTATTATATAAAATCAGCTATTACGCTTCCGCTTCCTCTGTTTTGTCTACTAAAACTTGACCTCTGTAGTATAGTTTTCCTTCGTGCCAATGCGCTCTGTGGTACAAATGCATTTCTCCAGTGGTAGAGTCGGTAGCCAATGTTGGCGCAACCGCTTTGTAATGTGTTCTTCTCTTATCTCTCCTAGTTCTGGAAATTTTTCTTTTAGGATGTGCCATTATAAAACTTTATTTATCCGTTAATAATTTTTTCAATTCGTCCCATCTTGGGTCGTTTTCTTCTGTATCTTCTTCTTTCCTTTTTGGTTGCAGCTCTTGAAGTCTATCCAGTACGTCTGACTTCAATGTCCCGTCCGCAATTCCTGGATGAACTCTTTTTTGAGGTACTGCCAAAACCGACATTTCATATATAAACTGGGCTATATCCAGTTGATGCTCACCGTGGGGAAGAATAAGAATCTCATCATCCTCATCATTGTATTCCTCTCCAAATTTTACGATTAACCTTAACTCGGAAGCTATAGGTTGGTCATATGGTTCACTTGTAATATCACAATTTACATTTACGGTGCCAGCAGCTTCAAAATCCAACTCCATCATTGTAGATGTCTTGTTTAAAAGTACGTCTATACTAATTTTGGTATCGTTAAAATCATCGTATTCAAAAGAATCAAAGAACGTCTTTTCAATTTCAAAATTAAAGTTGTGCTTCCCTTGCTTCAATCCAGAGAAAGGAATAATAAACTCCTTTTGCTTCATTGTGTACAACTTATAATTATAAACTTTACCCTAAAAGGCGGGTGCAAAGATACTATTATTTTGATAAATGCCAATAGTTATCAACTATTTATCTTCATAAGATATAGGCGTGAACAAACCGAGTCCTTACCGCTTGATTCGCTGTTTTTTGAGAACATTTTCGGTTAGCCCCTTATATTCCGTCCTATTCTTGAAAATTTGTATCCCCATAAATACCGCCTCCTTGAAAGAACCGTGGTCTGCCTTGCCTTGGCCTGCTATTTCATAGGCTGTACCATGGTCGGGGGAGGTTCTCACCTTATCTAATCCAGCCGTAAAATTAACTCCTTTTCCAAAAGACAAGGTTTTAAAAGGAATAAGGCCTTGGTCATGGTAGGCAGCCAAAATAGCGTCGAATTTTTTATATCCATCGGATCCAAAAAAACTATCGGCCGAGTAAGGCCCATAGATCAAATGGCCATTATTTGCCATTTCCTGAATAACCGGTTTTAACACTTCATCGTCCTCTTTTCCTATGACACCATTATCACCGCTATGCGGGTTTATACCCAAGAGGGCAATCCTAGGCTTTCGAATACCAAAATCCATCATAAGCGACTTCTCAATTGTGTTTACCTTATCCCGTATCAATCTTGGAATAATTGCCGAGGCTACATCCTTCACCGCAACATGATCTGTAAGCAAGCCTACCTTGAGGTCGTCCGTAACCATAAACATAAGGCTCTCGCCTTCCAGTTCCTGTGCCAGGTAGTCTGTATGGCCAGGGAACTTGAATTCTTCAGACTGTATGTTATTCTTGTTAATGGGAGCAGTAACCAAAACATCGATTATGCCTTCCTTTAATGCAGCTACGGCAGCCTTTAGGGATTCTATAGCAAATTTTCCTGCTTCTTCTGTTGATTCTCCAAACTGGATGTTGGGAACTTCTTTCCAAACGTTGACAATATTTACTTTCCCATCTATTGCCTTGTCTGCATCCGGCACACCATTAAACACAATGTTTATATCCAAAGCCTTCATTTGATGGGATATCGTCTTGTTAGAAGCAAAGAAAATCGGTGTACAAAAATCCAACATTCTGCTGTCTTCAAATGTTTTGAGTGCTACTTCGCAACCAATTCCATTCAAATCCCCTATGGATATCCCCAACCTTATTTTCCTGTTTTCCTCCATGATAATCTTTACCTTTACAATCCAAAATTAATTCACAAAACTACTTAATAAAAACGACACATGTTTACTGGTATTATTGAAACCTTAGGAGAAGTCGTTGGTCTGGATGCCAAGGCGAGTAATCTTGATATTACTATAAAATCTGGCATTACATCAGAACTAAAAATAGACCAAAGTGTAGCCCATAACGGAGTTTGCCTTACCGTAGTGGCGGTTAACGGCGACCAGTATACGGTAACAGCGATTGACGAAACCCTACAAAAAACCAGCCTGAACCATTTGAAAATTGGCGATCGGGTAAATCTTGAACGTGCCATGATTTTAGGTTCGCGCCTAGATGGCCACATTGTACAAGGCCACGTAGACCAAACAGGGGTCTGTACAGATGTAACGGAAAAAGATGGAAGTTGGTTTTTTTCTTTTGAATACGATGCTACCAAAGGAAACCCAACCATCGAAAAAGGATCTATTACTATTGATGGCACTAGCCTTACCGTGGTAAACTCTGGGACAAATACCTTCCAAGTTGCCATTATACCCTATACCTACGAGAACACTAGGTTCAATTCATATAAAACGGGAACTGTTGTGAATTTGGAGTTTGATGTTATAGGGAAATATGTGGCGAAGTTGATGAACAACAGGTTTTAGGTAAAAATAATTTTTTCCAGAATATGCAGAAAAATCAATGAAATCCTCCGCCAGATCCTGCTAAGAGAGGAGTAGTCTCCTAATATCTTAAAAACTTAGTTCCAAAAACTATGCATTACTGTTCAAAAAACCCAATTGAGGAACCTATCCAAGTTTCCTCGGTATTGTGGGAAACGTTGATGAGTTCGCCTTTGCTCATACGCCCTAGATTGGTGACCGGTTTTAAACGGTTGTTTTTCTGGTCCCAGATATACAGGATGCGTATTTCTCCTTTGGAATTCTTTTCCGAGTTTGTTTTTATGGCCGATGCATAGGTTACCTTCTCTTGAAGGATATAATTTTGCTTGTCCGCGATACCGGCTATTTTCTCTTTTGTCGGATATAGGTCGATACCCAATCCTGCGAAGGAAAATAGAGGCTTCAACACATAATTCGTAAGCTTGATGTTGGAAGGATAATCGTTCAAATAAAAAGAGTTGGGAATATTGGCATGCTTTAATTTTGGAATTACACATTTAGAAATCATAAAGAACCAGTCGGGATGCGTTACCCATTCTACGTCAACATCGTCATTTAGGTTAAACTCCGTCTTTAAATCTTTTGTTCGCTCTATTTCGTCAAAAATGACCCGGTTGTATATTCTTTTGATTTGGGTCTTTACCCCGTCCTTAAAATAAAAGAGGTTTTTCCCTTCCTTAACTATTTTGGTCATACAGACCACCGCTATGCCCAATGCTTTTTGTGTTGCCCAAAAATCGATCCGTGTTTTTTGCTTTTCCGGATAGAGCTCCATCAAAATAACATTTTCAAGCTTTTCGTTGGCAACAATTACGTCCCTAACTTCCTGGAGGTACTGGGCCTCGTCCAAACCACTGAAATAATAATCGAATCCCGCCTTTGGCATAGCCGGATAATTGTTTAAAAAGGCCTTGCCCAAAAAAGGTTGATAAAAAAACAATGTAGGGAAAGCTTGCAACTCTATTAACTGTGGCGTAATGCCTCCTTTACCATCTTCACAAAGGCCAAAATCAATGGCCAAAAAATGTGGCTTTCCTATTTTTGAAGGAGACTGTATGTGCTTAGGTACAAATTGTTCCCTGATTTTTTCGAAATCCAATTGCCATAATTGGTGTATGATACTTTCACAAGCATCGAATATTTCATTTTTTACTTGTTTGCTTATAAAAATAGGGGTTTCGGACAAGCGAAAAGCCGTACCTTCTCCATAGGTGTCTACCACTTCCTTTTTCAAGTTCTCGTAATATTCTTCCTTGAATCCCGCGTTGAACTGCTCCCTAATTTTTGAGATCATGCCAATTGTAATTTTGTTTTTTCTATACTTTCAGCTGCCAATTTTAAAAACCGTGGGATAATTACGGCATTGGTCTTCATTATTTTATCATCATCGTTAAGATGTGCCAGCATATTTTTGTACTTCTTCTTCCCGTGCTTTTTAATCACTACCGCTTTCTTATCCTCGCGTTCAAAATAGCGGGTCATGCCTACTGCATCGGCCTCTGGATGAAACTGTGTGCCAAAAATTTCGTTGGAAAACCGTATCGCCATTACGGCGCGCTCCAAAGCAATATTGGGTCGTTCCTTCTCAATACACAATACCCGCCCATCCAAAGTATCCAACTTCCATTCCTTTGGCCCGATTACTTGGTAATCCCTAGAATCTACGGCATAAAAGGGATCGTCCAGGTCTTGGAACAATACCTCGTTTTGCCCACTTTTTGTCTTGTGCATGGGCAAAATTCCAAAAGAGGTAGACCTACGTTTGGTCACTTTTGCCAAATCCCAGTGCAAACAAGCCATTTGAAAGGAATGACAGATGAGAAAAAGGTGTTTTTTATTAGGCTTGGAAAGGTTATGTAACAATACCGCATCCAAAAAATTAAAATAGGTGTTCTCCCACAGCTCACCCATAATCAAAGGAGTTCCAGGTCCGCCAGATGATATAAAGATGTCGTAATCCTTTACTTTGGGAATTTCGTTCGTGACACGAACGTCAAAAACATCATAGTTCCCCTTTATGTGTTTCTGCCCTAAAAACTGATCTGCCAAGAGTTTGATGCAGCGCATACCTTCATTGGCGTGCCCTGCATTCATATCTAAAATGGCAATGTTATATTTTGTCTGCATCTCTATTAGTATCTATCTCTACCTAACGCAAAAAAACCGATTTACGTTTATACCTGCTCAATCAAGATGGTTTTCACAAGCCTTTCTTGGTTTGGGCCACCACATATTCCATTACTTTTTTAAGGTCCTTGGTATCCTCATATACCTTTAATTGCCTGTCCGCCCCGGAGCCTTGTTCCAGCATTTGGTATACATAGTTTACTTCTGTACGACAGCCTAATTCGTCCACAACGTCATCTATAAACTCTAATAACTCGTTGATCAATGTTGGGAAGGCAACCTCTTCCTGCCTGCCAAAATCTATCAACTTAGCATCTACGCCCCAACGTGCGGCACGCCACTTGTTTTCATTGATCAAAATACGCCTGTAAGATCTAAAGCTTTGGTTTTTTTGGTGCAATTTGCTCAACTTGGCAATGATACACTGCATGAGCGCAGCGATACACACCACTTCATCTACCGTCATGATCATATCACATACACGGAACTCCACAGTAGGATAAAAAGGATGCAACCGAATGTCCCACCAGATTTTTTTTCCGTTATCTATACAATTGGTCTTTACCAGCAGGTTCACAAACTCGTCATACTCGGCAACACTTCCAAAATAAGGTGGTATTCCGGTTCTGGGAAACTTGTCGAATATTTTGGATCGAAAGGATTTAAAACCCGTTTCCCTTCCCTCCCAAAACGGTGAATTTGTTGAAAGGGCATATAAGTGCGGCAAAAAATAACGGGCCACGTTCATGATATGCAAACCCTCTTCCCTATTAGGGATGGCAACATGCACATGCATTCCAAAAATGAGGTTGGAACGCGCTACATCCTTCATTTCTTCAATGAGTACGTCGTATCTAGGGTTCGGCGTTATCAGTTGCTCGCTCCAATGGGAATACGGATGCGTTCCGGAGGCGGCTACTTCAAGGCCCTCTTTACTCGCCAGCTCAAAAATTTGCTGTCTTAAATAGGAAACCTCATCTCTGGCCTGACCGATATTTTCACAAATATTAGTGCCCATTTCTACCATGGACTGGTGCATTTCCTCTTTAATGCGCTCCTTTAAAAATACTTTTCCACCATCAATAATCTTCGACATCTGGGAATGAAGCTTTAAGCTATCGCTGTCTAGAATTTGAAATTCCTCCTCTATTCCCAGTGTGAATTTATGCATAATGGTCTGTACTTTTTATCTGTTTTTCTATTTCGTTTTCTTCGTTGTCGTTTTTGCAGTAGCTTTTTTTACAGCTGCCTTTTTTACGGGAGCCGCTTTTGCTTTAGCAGGTTTTTTAGCCGACCTTTTTGCAACCGTTTTTTTAGCCGTGACTGGTTTTACAGTAGTCTTCTTATCTGTAACGATAGCCTTTTTAACCACTGTCTTCTTTGCCTGTTCTGCCGTTTTTAAAGTTACCTTTTTAACCGCTGGCTTTACAGGTGTAGAAGCGTTGGTCACATAAGAACCCCAAGAAGTTCCGTTCTTCTTAGGCTTATGTGCCTTTGCTTTTTCTACCGCCAATTTTGCGGAGTGTTCCACAATCCAGTCAAAATTTTCTTGGCCTACGGAGTTGATATCCGCATCCGGGGCAGGGTTACAAAAATCGATGGCATACGGTATACCATTGCGAATAGCGAACTCTACCGTATTAAAATCATAACCCAAAGCCTTGTTCAATTTTAAGGTGTAATCGGTAATGGTCTTCATTAACTTCGTGTGTTCGGCACCGGTTGTTTTTGGCTCCGTTGCATAACGGGCATGAAACTCGTTTCGTGGCTCATAAGGCATAATATGCACATATTTCTGACCCAAGCAGTATACTCTGTAATAGTCTTCAAACTCAATTTCCTCTTGTAGCATCATGACCA
>CAYGUY010000034.1:0-38902 GCA_964353165.1 uncultured Maribacter sp. | reverse complement strand
GAACCGATTGCAGATTCACTCCGAGCCACCTTTTTAGCTCACGTTACTCCCTTGAAGGAACAGTTGGATTGCATTGAATATACTGTTTTTGAGAATGAGGAAGAAGATTTAATAACCTTTAACGAATAATATGTCCCTACCTAAAATTGACCCTACAACTACAAAAGCTTGGGGGAAATTAAAAGCACATCATACGAACACACAATCAGACGAAGTCAAACATTACTTTCGTAAAGACGCTGGGAGAGCGGCAAAATTTACGGTAAAGTGGAACGACTTTATATTCGATTTTTCTAAAAACCGTATTTCTGAAGAAACCGTAGCCTTGTTGTTGGAATTGGCGAATGAAGTAAAGTTGAAAGAGGCTATTTCTGTAGGTTTTAATGGCGATATCATCAATCAAACAGAAGGCAGGGCGGTTTTACATACTGCTTTAAGGGCACAAGAAGATGAAATAATAAAGGTTGACAGTGAGAACGTTGTTTCGGAAGTGTACGAGGTGAAACAGCGGATAAAAGATTTTACCCATGCAGTAATAGATGGCCAAAGAAAAGGCTTCACAGGTAAGACGTTTACAGATGTTGTGAATATAGGAATTGGTGGTTCGGACCTTGGTCCGGCCATGGTAACTGAAGCTTTGGCCTTTTATAAGAATCATCTAAAAGTACATTTTGTAAGCAATGTGGATGGCGACCATGTAAACGAGGTGTTAAAAGATTTAAATCCGGAAACGACCTTGTTCGTTGTGGTTTCTAAAACATTTACCACACAAGAAACTTTAAGCAACGCAACCACGATTAAAAAATGGTTTTTATCCCGAAGTTTCGGGACTACACAAGATGATATTGCAAAGCACTTTGCAGCAGTATCTACAAATACGGAAAAGATAAACGAGTTTGGAATTTCGGATGATAATGTATTCCCCATGTGGGATTGGGTCGGGGGTCGTTTTTCCTTATGGAGCGCTGTTGGTCTTTCCATTGCTTTGGCAGTTGGCTATGAAAATTTTAATGACCTTTTAAAGGGCGCCAATGAAATGGACACCCATTTTAAGGAAGCGGATTTTTCAGAAAACATACCTGTAATTATGGCGCTTATTAGTGTCTGGTATAATAACTTTTACGGAGCCGAAACTGAGGCCATTATACCGTATACGCAGTATTTAAGTCGGTTTTCCGCCTATTTGCAGCAAGGGATTATGGAGAGCAACGGAAAGAGTGTGGATAGAAATGGAAAAAGAACGACTTACGAAACGGGAACTATAATTTGGGGGGAACCTGGCACCAACGCGCAGCATGCCTTTTTTCAATTGATACACCAGGGGACAAAATTAATTCCTACGGATTTTATTGGTTTTAAGCATTCGTTGCATGGGAACATAGATCATCATAATAAGCTAATGGCCAATTTCTTCGCCCAAACAGAAGCATTGATGAACGGAAAGACAAAGGAGCAGGTGGTATTCGAGTTAAAGGCTAAAGGCAATACAACGGAAGAAATTGAAGTACTTGCACCTTACAAGGTTTTTGAGGGGAATAAACCTACCAACACTTTTTTGATAGACAAATTAACGCCGGCTTCACTAGGTTCTTTGATAGCGCTTTACGAACATAAGATTTTCGTACAAGGCGTTATTTGGAACATATTTAGTTACGACCAATGGGGTGTAGAGCTTGGAAAACAATTGGCAGGAACTATTTTAAAGGATATAGAGGGTTCTGATATTGCTAAACATGATGGGTCTACATTGCAGCTTCTTCAATTTTTTAAGAGTTAATCCGGCTTGTTTGTAGTTTTTTCGCTTTTCTTGGTAACTTATTAGTTTTCAGGATGTGTTTTCTGTTTTTTAACTTAATTTTAGTGTTGCTGATTTAACGTTCCCTTAACGTTAGAGGTTCAAAAATACAGGACTTTTGCAGCAAGTTAAAAACTAACAAAACACTTAAAAACATGAAAAAGATTTATTTTGCATTGGTTGCTGTTTTAATGGCTGCAAGTGCTTTCTCGCAAGGGGTAACGACCTCAAGTATGCAAGGAACGGTTGCAGATGAAGCAGGGGAATCCCTTTTTGGTGCTAACATTGTTGCAACGCACACACCTTCCGGTTCTGTGTACGGAGCTATTTCTAACGAAGATGGAAGGTTTTATTTGCCAAACATAAGAGTTGGTGGACCTTACTCGGTTAAAGTAAGTTATGTAGGCTTTCAAGACAGAACTTTCGAAGGAATTACTTTAGGTCTTGGTCAGAGTTACAACTTAAAAGTAGTCCTTAGTGAAGGAATGGAGCTGGAAGAGGTTGTAGTTACGTCAACGAGAGGTAACGTAATTGATCCGGATAGGACTGGAGCATCGGTTAACCTTACAAGGGATAAGATTGATGCATTGCCTACGGTAAACAGAAGTATTGAGGATTTTACCAGGCTTACACCACAAAGTAACGGAAGTTCATTTGCTGGCACTTCTAGTAGGTTTAATAACTACACTATTGATGGGAATATTTACAATAATAATTTTGGTCTAGGTAGCGCACAGTTTGCGGGTGGCAATCCAATTTCGTTGGATGCAATTGAAGAAGTACAAGTGAATTTAGCGCCGATGGACGTTAGGTTGGCTGGTTTTACAGGAGCATCTGTTAATGCCATTACCAAATCTGGAACGAACGAATTCAAAGGTTCCGTGTATTATTTGTTTAGAAACGAACAAATGGTGGGTGACAGGCTACGTAATTTGGAATTGAATCGTGGAGACTCTCAAAATGATATTAAAGGTATTACCATAGGCGGTCCAATTATTAAGGATAAGCTATTTTTCTTTGTAAGTTACGAAGAGGAGCTGAGCGCAATTCCTGGTTTTCAAAGACAAGCTTCTAGGCCAGGTCTTTCTCCAGATGGCCAAATTATTTCTAGGGTTCCTGCTTCTGATTTGGATTTCATTCAAGAAAGTATGCGTAATCTTTATGGGTATGAAACAGGGCCTTACGAGAATTATCCTTTTGCATCTGAACAAACCCGTTTCAATGCCCGTTTGGATTATAACTTAAACCAGAACAATAAGTTCTCTTTACGTTACAATAGATACAACCAAGCCCAGGACATAAGAATTAATGGGAACTCAAACAGATTTTTGCCTACACGTTACAGAAATACCAGCAGACAAGGTATAGAGGCTGTAACTTTTGCAAATGCGAACTATACCAATGATCGTTTGGTAGAATCTATTGTTGGGGAATGGAACTCCAAAGTATCCGATAACATGTCTAACCAATTAAATATTGGATATACGGCTATAAATGACCCAAAAAGAGGTATTCCTGGAGGACAAGCCTTCCCGTTCATCGAGGTATTGGAGCCAGACCCTTCTGGAAATTTATTGTACTATACTGCGCTAGGTAACGAACTATTTACCGTAGGTAACTTGTTGGAAAACAACGTATTTAATGTTACCAACAACTTCTCGATCTATTCTGGTAAACATACCTATACGATTGGTGCTAACTTGGAATTGATGACGTTTAAGAACGCTTTTAACCCTGTATTTAATGGTTTTTATCGTTTTACAAGTCGTGATAGTTTTGTTGAAACGGTCATCAATCAGACCCCAGGAGCATATCCTGATGCATTTGCAAAGAGTTTCGCTTTGGACGGATCAACAACACCGCCAGTTGATGAAACTAATTTTGGTCAGTTCGGTATTTATTTCCAAGATGAGTATCAAGTAAATGATAATTTTAAATTAACAGCGGGACTTAGAATTGATTTACCATTCTATACTACCGATATTCCAAGAAATACACTCTTGGACGATTTGAACAAAACGTTTGTTGATGGTAATGGCGATAGCTTTACACCGGATGTAAGTCAGTTCCCTAAGGTTAGACCCTTATGGTCTCCAAGAATTGGTTTCAACTGGGACGTAAACGGTGAAGGTAAGACCCAAGTGAGAGGTGGTACCGGTATATTTTCTGGACGTATTCCTTTTGTATGGATGAGTAACCAGGTAAATGGTTCAGGTGTTGTTCGTGGTGGTTTAGGTTTTGAAGGTGCTGAGGTTGAAGCAGCCTTGGGTCCGAACTATGTATTTAATCCCGATATTGCTTTCGGGACACCCGCTGATCCTGGTCAGACCTTATCCAATGAGCTCAACTTATCAGATCGTGATTTTAGATTACCACAAACATGGAGAACGAATATTGGTGTAGACCATCAATTGCCATGGGGTATAACGGGTACGGTAGATTTCATTTATTCAAGGGAAACAACGGCTGTTAACGTATACAATCCAGTGCTTAGAGAAGCTGATGGTGTTTTGGCAGGACCTGATGCCAGACCTTATTGGGATGGCGGCTATTCTAACGATCCAGATTTTAGAAATGTGTTCTTGTTGACTAATTCAGATAGAACCCCGTATTCGTATTCTTTGGCTACAACGCTATCAAAGCAATTTAATAACGGATTCTTTGGTTCTATTTCTTACGTGACTTCAAGAGCTTTTGATTTAGGAGCTACGGGTGGATCTCAGGCAGGATCTTTATGGTCCGCTGTAGTACAAGAAGATAGAAACGACCCAGAACTTGGTTTTTCTGGTCAGAATCAGCCAAACCGTTTTATTGCCAATCTTAACTACCAGAAAAACGGTACCACAATCGGTGTGTTTTGGCAAGGTGGCGAGAATGGAAGATATAGCTATACCTACTCTGGTAATTTTGGAGACAATTCAGACCGTTTATTGTACGTGCCCAACGATGCGGCCGAACTTAATTTCGAAGAGTTTACCTTGGATGGTAATTTGATTACAGAGCAGGCTCAGATTAACTTTCTTAATAATTACATTGAGCAGGACGAATATCTAAGTGAAATTAGAGGAGAAGTATCTGAACGTAATGGGGCGGTATTACCATGGGTAAATACATATGACCTTCGAATCACTCAAGATATTGAGTTGACCAAAGATGATAAGAATACATTGCAACTTTCAATGGATTTCTTGAATGTGGGTAACATGTTCAACTCGGACTGGGGCGTACCACAATTTGCAATTCAAGAAAACGTGTTGAACTACAGAGGAAGAAATGCTGCGAATGAGCCCATATACAGGCTAAATACGCAAAGTGGAACTTCTGATTTCCCTAGGGAATCTTTTATTCAAGGGAATAGTTTAGCTAATACATGGAGATTACAAGTAGGTATTCGATATATGTTTAACTAGGTAGATTTATCATTATCTTAAAAAGGCCCTGTAATTTTACAGGGCCTTTTTTTATGCCCAAAAATTCCTATTTTTATCAGCTAAATAAAATACCATGTACGAAACTTTACAAATGCTACATTCCTATTTGGCCTATGTAGCACTGGCAATACTATTTTTGGCCGTTGCCAACGCCATAACCGGACTTTTATCTAAGCGCATATTTGATATGGCCAAAGACCTTAGGTTAAGTCTATTTGCTTTGATATTGTGCCATATCCAATTGTTGGTAGGACTTATACTTTATTTTGTTTCTCCCAGTGGTTTTAGTGCCATACAGGAATTTGGCATGGGAGGATTAACTTCAGCGGCTCGACTTTTAGCTGTGGAGCATCCCTTTATCAATATCATTGCTATTGTATTGATTACCGTGGGCTGGTCCCGTCACAAGAAATTTGTGGAAGGCAATAAAAAATTCAAAAGCATTGCTATTTTTTATGGGCTTGGACTCTTACTTATTTTGAGTAGGATTCCTTGGGGGCAGTGGTTCAACTAACTAGTTTTATTTTATACCTGCTAAGGCTCTGGAATCTCCAAAGATTTTGTCGAAACTAATGTCAACTTCAGCCTTGTGCCGAACGTAATAGGGCGAGGGAGATACAAGGCTGTGTAACGGAAAATCAAAGTTCGTGTTACCTTCGTTTGTTCACAAAATTTGTTTTAGGGTAAATTTCATCAATAATTAATATATGGTTCAATGAAAAAAATCATACTACTAGTAAGCATCCTTTTCTCAATAAGCCTTTCGGCACAAAAAAAGTCGCTGTTCAACGGTAAAAATTTAGAAGGTTGGACTATTTATGGTACCGAGAAATGGTTCGTAGAAGATGGACTCTTGGTTTGTGAAAGTGGTCCCGATAAAGGTTACGGATATTTGGGGACTACGGAGAATTATAAAAATTTTGTTTTGGAACTAGAATTTAAACAGGAAGCAGACGGCAATAGCGGCGTTTTTATCCGTTCTAATGTTGACGGAACCACCGTTAGTGGTTGGCAGGTAGAAATTGCACCTCCAGGAAAGCATACCGGTGGCGTATATGAGTCCTATGGTAGAAATTGGCTTATAAAACCAGACCCCAAAAAAGATACCGCCTTAAAAATGGGAGAATGGAACAAAATGAAAATCAAGGTAGATGGCAATCACTTGACTTCGTGGCTTAACGGTACGGAAATGGTCACTTTACAGGATGAGATTATTGGCGCAGGTGAGGGTGCTGTATTATTACAGATTCATGATGGCGGCGGTATTAAGGTGAAATGGAGAAATATTCAAATAGAGACTTTAGATTAAAACGCGCTGCTTTCGATATACTAAAACGGAAGCTATTTATTTTGCTTCACTGACCTGCCTAATTAAATACACATACACCGGAAAGTGATCACTGAAGCCTCCAATATAACTTCCGCCTGCATACGTCCGTAAGGGATATCCTTTGTATTTACCTTGCGGGTCTACGAGATAATTGGGCGTAAAAATACCGGCTTTCCAAAACTGATAGGTTTCTGTAGTTTTGCTAACTAGGTTGGCGGTCATGTAAATCTGGTCAAACAGGTTCCATTTGTCCCGGTAGGCCAGGGAGCCTTCTCCCTTACGGAACGGTTTTTCCATGGGGCCAAACAGGCTCATGGAATCTAGTTGTTTCTTTTTGCCCTTTACCTGTAAGATCCTTTTAAAACTAGGGTCAACTGGGTCATCGTTAAAATCGCCCATACTTATTATTTTTGCCAATGAATTGTTACGTTGTATAGAATCGATAATCCGCTTGTTTAATTTGGCCGCTGCCAATCTAAAGGGCCTACTGCGTGCCTCGCCACCACTTCTAGAGGGCCAGTGGTTTACTATAAAATGAATTTTTTCATTATCCAATACCCCTTCTACTACCAATTGATCCCGGGTATAATCACGGTATCCATCGTCCTTTGATAATAATAACCGTCTACTTTCAAAGGCGGTCGGGATAAAAGCTTGTTTTCTATAAAGTAAGGCTACATCTATACCGCGTTCGTCCGGGGAATCAAAATGTACGATTCCATAATCATATTTTCTCAGGATTGGTTGGTTGACCAAATCTTGTAATACCTGTTTATTTTCTACCTCACAAACTCCTAAAACATCTGGAGGTGTTTTGTTTGCAGTGCTGCCTATTTGTGATATTACCTTGGCGAGTTGGGAGAGTTTATGGTCATATCGTTCCTGTGTCCAATTATCTTTCCCTTCTGGAGTTCTGTCGTCGTCATAGACTAGGGTATCATTTTTAGTGTCAAAAAGATTTTCTAAATTGTAGAAGGCAATGGTGCGCAACTGGTAGTCGTTCTTTTTTTGGGTACTACCCAAAAAAGGAAGAAAAAGGAAGATAAATAACAGTATCAGCTTCATTACTGGGTAATTTCGACCCAAAATATACAGGATTAATCGGAAAGTTTTATTCTCTAGTGGTTTTTTTGGATATATTGTAACGCCATTAATGTAATACACTAACTATCAAGCATGTATAAAAAAGTTCTATTTATACTTTCATTTTTATTTGCGCTAGTTTTATCCGGACAAACCGAAACCAATATTTCGGGGACGGTACTCAGTAACTTGGATAAGGGTTTTTTGGAAGGTGCCAAGATATCCATAGAAGGGGAGCAGTATTTGGTTAAGACTGATAGTTCAGGAAATTTTGAGTTAAAAGTTATCTTAAATGGGGAGTATATTCTACGCATTGAATCAAGCGGCTTCGTAACTAAAAGAATTCCGGTCTTCTTAAGTGGGGTTCTAGTGTCTTTAGGTACTATAACTATGGATACCGATTTGACACTAGAAAAACAAGACAATCTCATTACTTTGACCGATGCCGAACTGTTGGACGATGAAACCAACGGTAGTTCCTTGGCACTGCTGCAATCTACCCGGGATATCTTTTTGAATAGGGCCGCGTTTGATTTTGGACAGGCATTTTTTAGGGTACGAGGTTATGATTCACAAAACGGAGAGGTTTTGTTGAACGGTATCCCCATGAACAAATTATTCGATGGCAGGCCACAATGGAATAACTGGGGTGGACTTAACGATGTCATAAGAAATCAGGAATTTACCAACGGGATGGAAGCATCGCCCTATACCTTCGGCGGTATTTTAGGCAACACCAATATCGATTTAAGACCCTCAGGCCTGAGGTCAGGAACACGCTTATCTGCTTCGGCATCCAATAGAACCTATACGGGTAGAATTATGGCTACCTATAATTCGGGTCTTAATGAAAACGGATTGGCCTATATGGTTTCCGCTTCAAGAAGATGGGCGCAGGAAGGCTTCATAGATGGCACCTTGTACTATGCCTATTCGTTCTATGGTGCTGTTGAATATCAATTCAATACAAAAAACAGTATTTCCCTTACCGCCTTTTCCGCTACCAATAGAAGGGGCCGGTCCTCAGCCGTTACAGAGGAGGTAAATGAATTAGTTGGTAATCGCTACAATCCCTACTGGGGAATACAGAACGGAGAAATTAGAAATTCTAGGGAACGCAAAATTTCCGAACCCATGGTACTGCTTAATTATTTTCATAATAGCGAGAAATTGAACCTTACTCTTGGCATGGCTTTCCAAACGGGCAGACATGCCAGAAGTCGCGTTGGGTACTATAATGCGCCCAACCCTGATCCGAGTTTCTACCGCTACCTTCCCAGTTTTTATATAAACAGTCCCATAGGAGCTAATTTTGTAAGTGCCGATAGAGCACGAACCAGTTTCTTGAACGACCCACAATGGAATTGGAAGAATATGTACACGGCAAATACAAGTGCATCCGCCAACGGGCAGGCCGCTTATGTCTTGTATGACGATGTGGTTAGCGATACCCAATTAACCGCAAGAATTAACGGAAATTATAGGGTGGATAGCAGGATACGATTGGATTTTGGCCTTACCCATAGAAACTTAAACTCCAGAAATTATGCGGAGATTTCCGATTTATTAGGAGCGGAATACCATGTAGATATAGATCCTTTTTCAGATACTAGGAACAACCTGGAAGGAGAGATAAATCGCTTGGAGGGGCAGAAGTTCAATTATGATTACGAATTTATTGCGAAGCATAAAGATGGGTTCGTACAGGCAAACTTGGACTATGCGAAATGGAAGGGTTTTGCAGCGATAAACTATTCCAATTTCTCTTATCGCAGGAACGGCTTTTATAAAAATGAGCGTTTTTTAGAGGAATCCCTTGGGGAAAGCAAAATGATACATTTTACAAATATGGGGTTCAAGGGCGGTGTGTCGCATAAAATTACGGGGCGGCATTGGCTAACATCCAACGCATCATGGTTACAAAGACCGCCACTATTGCAAAATGTATTTATCAACCCTAGGGAATCCAATACAATAGTGCCTAATTTGCAACGGGAAACCATTAGTTCGGTAGATCTCAATTACTTCATGCGGATGCCCAAACTTACGGGCAGGCTTACCGGCTTTTATACAAGGTTTCAGAATACAACGGATGTCAACTTTTTCTTTGTAGACTCAGGAGTGGGGTCCGATTTTGTACAAGAGGTGCTTACAGACTTAGATCGGCTGCATAAAGGGCTGGAGCTGGGACTGGAATATCAATTATCGGCAGCGGTAAAAGTTTCTGCCGTGGCGGCATTGGGGGACTATACCTTTGCAAGCGATCCGTTCGTAACCATAAATTTTGATACGGCAGCCGCAGATGAGGAATTGATAGACGTAAGTGGTTCCAAAGACTTGGGAACGGCCAATCTCAAGGATTTGAAACTTGCCCAAGGCCCACAAAAGGCAATGGCGTTCGGGATAGAGTATCGCGACCCAAAATATTGGTGGGTGGGAATGACGGCCAATTATTTGGCCAACAACTACGCTAACGTCTCGGCAATTACAAGGACCAATAGTTTTTATTTAAATCCAGAAACGGGACAGAATTTCCCGGAGGCCACACCGGAAAATGTAAATAGGCTATTGGCACAAAGACCGCTGGACAATTTTTACCTGTTGAATATGGTAGGTGGCAAATCCTGGTTAGAAAATGGAAAGTATATAGGTGTTTTTGCCAGCGTAAACAATCTATTTGATACCACGTTTAGAACCGGAGGATACGAACAGAGCAGAAACGGAAATTTTGGGCAATTACAACAGGATAATCTAAGCGGATCGCCATCTTTCGCACCAAAATATTGGTATGGTTTCGGACGTACTTTTTTTCTAAATCTCGCTATAAGCTTTTAAGCTATGTGTCAAACAAAAACATACCATCATGGAACAAAGCTACAGTTGGGTTTGTTCATCTTGTTCGCTATTTTCCTAAGTAGCTGCTTAAAAAACAAGGATTTTGAACCCTTGAAGGCTTCCTGTAGTTCGGATTTGATAGCGAACAGCAGCTTTGCCGATGTGAAAGCGGTATACCAAGGAGAGACGGTACAAATACAGGATGATTTAATTATAGAAGGGTATGTGATTTCGTCCGATAAGGCGGGGAATTTCTTTGGAGTCCTTCACTTTCAAGACGCGCCCACGAATCCAACCGATGCTTTTCAGATTGAGATTGATCTAAGGGATTCCCATTTATTTTTTGGTGTTGGGGATAAAATACTGGTACGGTTAAAAGGTCTATACCTGGGCAAATCTAAGGATGTGTTTAAACTGGGAGGCACTTTTACCTCTTTTGGAAATGTATCCGTTGGGCGATTGCCTTCCAACGCTGTTTTTGAGCATGTATTTGCGTCCTGTGATGCCATGCAAACTATGGTGCCTACCCCAATTACGATTACCGAGGACTTGTGGGCATACGCCAATACTTTAGTGAAATTAGAGGACATTGAGTTTGCCTTGGAAGATTTAGGCCTGGCATTTGCTTTAGACCGGGAGGAAACCAGGCGTTTGTTGGTAGATTGCGCCGACAACGAAATAGAAATCGTAAACAGTGGTTTTTCTGATTTTCAGGCGGAGTTATTACCGGAAGGACGTGGCAGCATAACCGGAGTATTGATACAGGAGAACGCTAATTTTTACCTTCAAATTAGGGGTTTGGAGGATATTGATTTTAACGAAGAACGATGTGAAGAGGTTATAGACGAGTTTACCTCCCAAACCATTTTCTTTTCTGAATTGGCAGATCCAGATAACAATGCCGGTGCTCGGTTTGTAGAATTGTATAATGCATCTTCTGATGCTTTGTCTTTAAATGGTTGGCGAATAGCTAGGTATACCAACGCTTCTATTGAGGTCAGTTCTAGCTTGGATTTGTCAGGCTACACAATCGAGGCTGAAAGTACTTTGGTCATTTCTCCAAATGCTGACGAGTTTACAGCGGTTTATGGCTTTGCGCCTGATGTTGCTGTAGGAACCAATTCCCCGGCAGACAGCAACGGAGATGATAATTTGCAACTCATAGACCCGTTCGGAACCGTAATAGATGCTTTTGGTGTTGTTGGCGTAGATGGTTCCGGAACCAATCATGAATTTGAGGATGGTAAGGCTATTCGTAATCCTGAAGTTACTGTGGCTAATAGTTTATATACATTTTCTGAGTGGACCCTTTTTAATGATTCCGGCAGTGGAGGCACTACAAATCTCCCCCAAATAGCACCCGAGGATTTTAGTCCTGGAAATAGGGAATAATTAGACTATTTTTTTATGGGAACTAATAATATGCCCTAAAGATTCCTGGGTTAATGGTTTTACAAGGTAATCTTCTATCAAGTTATATTCCTTTGCCTTTTCAATAAACTCTTGACTTATAAAAGAGCTTGCAACGAATATTTTTACATGGCCTCTTTTTTTTACCGGTAATGCTGAAAACTCGTCCAGAAATTCCCATCCATTTTTATTGGGCATGTTTAAATCTAGGAGTATAATATCAGGGAGATGAATATTTGCGATCAATAATCCCACCAGCCCATCTATTGCTTCTTGCCCATCGGAATACCATAAGACATTTTTGGAAAAACCAGCGTCTATGATGAGTTTCTTTGCGTTAAAAGCAAAAAACTCATCATCATCGATTATACAACAGCTTCTATATGCATCCATCTATATCCTCTAATGTAAGTATTGCGACTTAATTATATTCTAGAAATTACTAAAACTACACCAAATTTGAAGTATGATAAAAGAGTTTTAAAATTTTGTTTAAGTATATGATTTATTCGGGAGCGATTTATAAAAAAAAGTTAAACAGATAATTTTATGTATTTATAATATCGGAGAGTAAAACATCAAAACTTTACAAGATCTGCCTTATGCGCGGTTTCGAAATCGTTTGGAGTTATAGGTTTTAAGATATAATTGCTAATAAGTTCATACGCTAACACCTTATCGATGTCTCTGTCATTTAGTAAATCTTTAACCAGTAAGCACATGAGGATTATTTCCAAACAAAACATTAAGAATTAACACTTATAAAATATAAGAAATCTATTTCATTCAAGTTTGAGGTAACAACTCTTGGAAAACCTTAATATTTGCTATTAATACTCGTTAATGGCTGCTAAATCGGAGGGTGTAATTGGTTTTACGATATATTTGGAAACAATTGGATACCCCTTTATCAATTCTATTTCCCTAGGGTTAATGGAGGAACTTATGAGAACTATTTTAATTTTTTTCTTTTTAAGTATTCCTAACCGGTCCAGTTTTTCTAAAAATTCCCACCCGTTCATAACCGGCATAGACAGGTCAACGAAAATAACATCCGGTAGTTCGTGATTCCCAATTGGTCCACTGTGCAGTGTTTCCAAGGCTAGTTTGGCGTTACTAAATGCGTGAATGTATTGGCTAAAATCACATTCCCTAATAATTCTCTCTAGCATATACAGGTAAACCGGGTCGTCATCAATAATAAAAACGCTAGCGTTTGAAGGCATATTTATTCTATTTGTGCAGATTTAAAAACAAGGTCAAAAGTGGTCCCTTTTTCTACTTCACTTTGCAATGAAATAGTACCTCCCATTGCTTCTGTTTGATTTTTGGTTATATAAAGTCCAACTCCGTTCGCATCCTTGTTTTTGTGAAATGTTTTATGCATTCCAAAAATGTCATTCCCATATTTTTCTAAATCTATTCCTCTGCCGTTGTCCTTAAAACTAACTTTTATTGTATTATTCTCGAGAATAGCAGAAATCTCAATTTTAGGGCTTCCATTTTTTGAAGCATATTTTATACTGTTTGTACACAGATTAAGAAAAATACTCTCTAGATAGGCAGGTATAGCCATCACTTCAATTTTTTTTGCCACTTGTATTACGTATTCCACCTTTTGTTCTGCGTATAGCACTCCTATATTCTTTTTTACGCTTAGTATGGTTTCCAACAGGTTTACTGCAGTTAGTTTTTCTTCTATAGCGGCTGTAGATTGCACCACTTCATTAAGTTTATCCAGGGTTTTTAGTAAATTGTGGGTAGATGCGATTAGCATTTTTTTCAACTTGACTTTTTCAACTGGATTTTCTTCTTCAAAAAAGTAGGAAGTCGCTAGTGATAAATTTGTGGCATGAGATCTAAGATCATGTGATACCATATGCGCAAAATTCATTAAACTGTTATTTTGCTCTGCTGTGATATTCGCAAATTTTCTTAATTTTTCTTCGGCAATTTTTTCTTTTGTAACATCCATCATAATACCAATGGTTTTTACAAAATTTTGATCACTATCGTTTACGCGATTAACTATAGACCTAACATGTCTAATTGAACCATCACTTACAATTATTCTATTTTCTAAGATGCTGCTTCCTTCACCCTTGGTATACCCATCTAACTTTGTGTATAGCTCTTTTTTATCCAGTGGATGGACTCTAGATTTCCAACATTCCTTTACATCTGTACAGGTTTCCTTATCTATATCGAATATATCAAAACATACATCATCCCAAATAGCTTTTTGCGTATTAAAGGTATATTCCCAAACACCTACTTTTGAGGATTCAGTTGCTTTTTGTAATCGCTCTACCTCTTCTAAATGACTTAACTCCAGCTTTTTTCGTTGGTCAATGTCTTGGCAAATACCAAATAGTCTTACGCATTTGCCATTTATAAAAGAGGCTTTGCCCTTGGAGCGTACCCATAGTGCATTGCCTTTTGCAGTGGTTATTTGGATTTCGGTATCCCAAGGTGTACCATTTTCCATAGCTTGGCTTACTAAAGCATGCATTTTGGCTCTATCTTCGCCTTCATTAAAATGTTCAAAACAAGCTTCAAAAGTTAAAGGCACATAATCTAACGGTTCCTCATGTATGATGTTAACCATATGTGTCCATAATACCTCAAAGTTAACTAGATTTACTTCCCATCCTCCCGTCCTAGAGACCTCTTCTGCCTCGTTTAGAAGCTCGCTGTATCCTCTTCTATGACTACAATCGTTTAAAATAAGGGTTATACCGTCAATCGTTCCGTCCTTTTTTCTCCAAGAATCTAATTTCCAACAATACCAGATACTTGAACCATCTGGTCTTATAAATTGTTGTTCACTTTGTTCATAATATTCGTTTTTTAAAGCGTTTTTTATGGTTGTTTTAAACCTTTCAGGTAAATTTGGTAAGGCGTCAAACAAAATTTGTCCTGTCAAATTTTCACATGAATTATGATGGGTTTTTAACCATAAATTAGAATAAGTTAAGAAACGAAAATCGGCATCGAAACTAGCTATTGATATAGGAAGGTGTTCGATAGAAAGTTGACCATTGGTCTTATTTTGTATTTCTTTGATGAACATGGACTTGCTGTCTTTGGAAGAAAATTCTTATAAATATAATTAATTTTAAGTAATCTGATTTTTCTAGTGCGTATTATATGTTATATCAATGGTGTGCTAAAATAATGAATATGGTGTTTAGGAAGAAATTTTTAAAATAATTCAGAAAATAGTAAGATATTAGTTTAGATAGTTATGGAGAACAAGGATATTTTTTTCAGCGAGATACGTAACGGAAATTTGACGACGGTCAAAAAAATGATTCAAAATGATAGTAGTTTATTAGGGGTAAAAGACTCCAGAGGTAGTACATCATTAATACTTGCAACGTATTACAATCATATTGAGATAGCAGAGTTCTTGCTGGAAAGCGGAGCTTTAATAGATGATAAGGATGAAACAGGCAATACCGCATTAATGGGTGTTTGTTTTAAAGGGTATTTGGAGTTGGCGGAGAAACTCATAACAAAAGGATCGAATGTTAATGAACGCAATACTATGGGTGCTAGTCCGTTAATTTATGCAGTAACCTTTAATAGGCCTGAAATCGTAAAGTTATTGTTGGATCACGGAGCGGACACCTCCGTTAAAGATGCCCGAGGTAATACGGCGCTAGACCATGCCAAACTTCAAGGTACTCCTGAATTAATAGATTTGCTTGAAAGTACATAAAGTAAAAATATATTATTTGGAACGCAACTGTTAAAGCATTTTAAGTAATTTTCTAATAACCGAATATTTCTTTTTCATGGAAGAAAATCTTAAAATAGTATTAATACAAGCACCTCTTGTTTGGGAAAGTCCACAGGAAAATAGGAACGCATTTGGTAAGAAAATAAAAACTATCTCTTTAGATGCAGATGTTATTGTACTACCTGAAATGTTTACTACCGGATTTACTATGTGTCCGGAGCATGTTGGTATTTCAGAAGATAAGGCCACGTTAACTTGGATGCTGGAAATGTCCCAAACTTCTAATGCAGCCATTATTGGAAGTACTGTCCACAGAGAGGGAGGAAAGAGTTATAATAGATTATTGTTCGTAAAGCCGGACGGTACTTTTTCAAGTTATGATAAAAGACATACGTTTACCCTAGCTGGTGAGGATAAAAAATATATCCGAGGAACAGAGCTACTGCTGGAAACCTATAAAGGGTTTACATTTTGCCCTTTAATCTGTTATGATCTTCGTTTTCCTGTTTGGAGCAGAAACACTTTACATTATGATGTGCTACTTTACGTTGCAAATTGGCCAAAGACCAGAATTACTGCTTGGGATACCTTACTAAAGGCTAGGGCCATTGAAAATATGAGTTATTGTGTAGGTGTCAATAGGGTAGGAACAGATGCCAATGGTCATCACTATTCTGGGCATTCGGCTGTTTATGATACTTTAGGTGAACAATTATTGTTTTCTAATAAAGAGGAAGTTTTGGAGGTAAGGTTATCGAAAAAACATATCGTCGAAACGCGAGATAAACTTGGTTTTCTTAACGATAAGGACACTTTTACTCTTTTAGGATAAAGGTTTCAATCTTTTCCCAATTTGCACGCATTTCTATTACCCCAGGATAGTAGCTGATTTTCTCTGGCTGAAGGTGCTTTAAATAACTTCCGGTATCCCATTTTTCGTTCTGATTCTCATCAAATATGACTCGTACCAAATAGTTTCCTGGGTCTATATTAGTAAACTCAAAAACTCGTGGTTCTTCTGCAATTATTTCACGTTGTACTTCTTCTTTTTCATTTAGCAATTGCACTATTATGGGATATTCGATAGCATCCCCCTCTAAATTAAGTTGCAAATTTCCATAATCAGATAAACCTTTGGTTCCGAAAGCATAGGAAAGGGTATCGTTGGTGTTTTCAAAAAAATCCAATACAGCTCCTGGTAATAGTTGCATTATGTATTTTTCGTCAGCTTGCGGTTCAAAAATAACATCTAATGTGTTTTCTAAACTATCCAAAACAACAGTGTATGGTATGTTTAAGGAGTCTTTATTTATAAAATTGATTTTAGTACTGTCCGCTTTTATTAAAGGTGTATTGGATAAGATACGTAAAGGTGTTTCAAATTTCAAGGTTCCTTTTTGGTTTAGGTTCAATAATAGTGAATCTACTCCAACCTTTCGGTTTTTTATAACAAAAGTATCCTTTACTTGTAACCTTTCATTGGTTACTGTAAAAATTAGGGAATCCATTTCAAATGGTGTAAACCAGTAGTTTAAAGTGTCTTTGTCCCTTTCTTTTCGAATTATAGAGTTAACGCTATCCGGTAACTGGGTAAGGGGAGTGATTTCTATCTCTTCGCCATTTCCAAAATAACCGAAACTAATTCTGTTTTGTGCAACCATTGATGGCACTATTACACCGTAATCCGGTTCTTCCTTGAACAGGTTTAAAAGGTAAATAGAATCTGTTGGGAGGTTAATGGTGTCACTAATAAACCCAATTTTATCAGCTTTTTGATTAAAGATATTGTCCTTAGCGGCGTCCTTAATCCCAAAGATTGCATACGTGCCTTCTTTGAGGTTTCTTAATTTAAAGATTACAGTACTGTCTAACGTATTCGTAATATAGTTTGGTGGTTTTTGGTATATGGTAGAGTCTGTATATGCAGAATCAATCTGGTAAAGCATTACACTAACGAAATCATCCGCTTTTCTATTGAAGGCGTCTTTTATAGCTCCTGAGAGCTCCAATGAATCTATATAACTGCCCGTCGAAAACACATAGGTTAGGAAACTGTTTGGGTTCCCCTCGTTATTATCTACAATACTTTGACCAAAATTTAGCGTATATGTGGTATTCTCTAAAAGAGTATCCTTAATCGTAATCTCTATGAATTTATTCGCTCCACCTTGTGGAGTAAGTACAGGTTGGTATTTTAAAGGCGGTGAAACGATGAGCTGTTCTTGAACATCGTTTAGTTTAACAAGTTCATCAAAATAAAGCCTAATTTTTTGTGCCTTAAAATTGATGGTCATATTTTCTGGCTCGGCTTTTAGTAATACTGGTGGCGTCTCATCCTTTGGTCCTCCAGTAGGGGTTCCTTTCCTTGCACATTGATAAAAAGCCAAGGCAATGAAAAAAGTAAAAAATCCGGCTAATACTCTTCTTAACATTTGAATAATTCTCGCATACAAAGAAACAACATATTTAATAGAAACTAAATCGTCACATCATTGAAAATGTTTACGTGTATTGGTTTTATTCCAGATAACTTATCGTACACGTATAACATTTAAAATTGCCTTATAGGTTAAAAGCCAATCAATACATTCGAGTCCGGTAAACTCCCGTAGGTCAAATACCCGGATAAGTTGCTGAGCGTTCCGTAAAAATGGGTTAAAGTTTAAACGACAACCGCCATACTAGCTATAAAAACGGTCGCACCCGGCACTTTATTTATTTGTGTGATACAAAGTTCCATAGTAGCGCCTGTAGTAATTACATCGTCTACCAGCAGAATGTTTTTGTTTTTAAGTAAAGAAGGATTAGTGATTTCATACAGCGACCTGTTATCGTACCAGCGACTTAATCTAGTTTTCTTTGTCTGTGTTCTAGTATTTGCTGTTTTAACAAGTAATTGGTCGTTGTAGGTACTACTCAAGTGAAAAGCTAGTTGTTTTGCAAATAAAGAGGTTTGGTTATATCCTCTTTTTTTTAATTTCTTCCGATGCAGGGGAACCGGAATCACAAAATCTATAGAAGGTAAATGATTGTTTTCAGTTAGGATATTCCCAAACCAGTCTCCTAAAAACATTCCAATTTGTTCTTGCCCCTTGTATTTTAAGTGATGGATCAAATTTTTTACAATTCCATGATCGGTAAAGAATAAAAAGGAATTTGCCTTTTTTATGTTAATTCGTCCATAAAAAATACGGTCTACCGGGTTTTCGACGTTAAAGGTATATTCGGTGAGTGGCAATTGATGTCGACAAACGGTACACAGATGTTTCTCTCCTCTATATAATTGCGCATTACATCCAAAACATACCACAGGTAATAGGAGGGTATTTATATCGTTTATTATATTTGAAAGCTTGTTATGGGCCAAATCCTATAATTTTATAAACCTACTTAACGGCTATTTTTTAATGGAGAGTCAAGATAATAAATTCAATTATAAAATAATACTCGCTGCCCTTCTTGCCGTTGTGGTAGGTATTCTTATTGCCTTCTATTACAGTTATGCACAGTCTGCCTCTCAAATAGATTTTCTAGAAAAAGAAAAGAAAATCTTGATGAGTGACCTTACGCTCATGAAAGCAGACGTAGACCGTTTGTCTACCTTGAACGAGGTAAACGATATTGAGTTGCAAGATGCTAAATATGAGGTTCAACAGTTATTGGATTCCGTTGGTAGGTTAACCTTTACCATTGCTAAATTAAGAGAGTTTAAAACTGAACTACGCAGGCTTGAGGCCAAGAATGATAGTCTTAAATTAAAAAATAATTTCCTTAGGTACAATAACATGTTGTTGACCGAAAAATACGAGGAAACCAGAAATGAGGTAGAAATATTACGTGCAAACAGTAGTTCACTTGCCGAGGCAGAGGCCTTACAGCGAAGAAAAATATTAGAACTGAATCAAAAACTTAAAACAAAAAGCTATTTAAAAATGGACTTTTCCGAAGGGCGTGGCTTTAGAATGAGAAGTTCAAGGCCTGTAGGCACGAACAAGGCATCTACAATAGAAAAGTTAAGAGGTTGTGTAACTATCCTCAAGGATCCAAGTGAAGTGGAATCAGAAAAAGTAATTTACTTTCAATTCTTAGACCCGGATAAACAGATTATTGAGGACAATGCTAATACGATAACGGTAAATGGCAATGTGTACAGCAAGCGAGTTGAATTTGTATTCTTAGGTAGCGAAACTTCTGTTTGTGAGGTTATAACAGTACCTGAAGGTTCTTTGAAAGAAGGAACTTATACCCTAAATGTTTTTGAGGACGAACGTTTAATAACCTCTTCCGAATTTCAATTGAAATAATTACCCTTCTTTATAGGTAAAATTCTATTTTTGCCACATGGCAAATCAAGAAGATAATTTTAAGAAGGTTATATCCCACGCAAAGGAATACGGCTACGTATTCCAATCCAGTGAAATTTACGACGGACTAAGTGCTGTTTACGATTATGGTCAAAATGGTGCGGAGCTTAAAAAGAATATAAGAGAATACTGGTGGAAGGCCATGGTGCAGCTTAACGAAAATATTGTTGGGCTTGATTCTGCTATTTTCATGCATCCTACTATTTGGAAAGCTTCCGGTCATGTGGATGCCTTCAACGATCCACTGATAGATAACAAAGATTCCAAGAAAAGATATCGTGCCGATGTTTTAATAGAAGACTATGTAGGTAAGCTAGATGCTAAGATTGAGAAAGAAGTAAAAAAAGCGGAAAAACGCTTTGGAGATAAATTTGATAAAGCGCAGTTTTTGGCCACGAATCAACGTGTAGTAGATTACAAAGGGGAAGGCGACACCATTTTAAAAAGAATGGGACAATCCTTATCCAAGGAAGATTTGGCCGATGTAAAGGCCTTAATAGAAGAATTGGATATTGCCTGTCCTATGTCAGGCTCAAAGAACTGGACAGATGTGAAGCAGTTCAATTTAATGTTCGGTACAAAATTGGGTGCCAATGCAGAAAGTGCTATGGATCTATATCTTAGGCCTGAAACGGCACAAGGTATTTTTGTTAACTTTTTGAACGTCCAGAAAAGTGGTCGTATGAAAATTCCTTTTGGAATAGCGCAAACAGGAAAAGCATTTAGAAACGAAATCGTTGCAAGGCAGTTCATTTTCAGGATGCGTGAATTTGAGCAGATGGAGATGCAGTTTTTTATACAGCCAGGTACACAAAAGGAATGGTATGATATCTGGAAAGAAAAGCGAATGAAATGGCACTTATCTTTAGGTATGGGCCAGGATAACTACCGTTTTCATGACCATGAAAAATTAGCACATTATGCCGATGCGGCAGCCGATATAGAATTCCGTTTCCCCTTTGGTTTTAAAGAATTGGAAGGAATTCATTCCAGGACTGATTTTGACTTGGCAAGCCATGAGAAATTCTCAAGTAAAAAGTTACAGTACTTTGATCATGAGACCAATAAGAATTACATACCCTATGTTTTAGAGACATCGATCGGCTTAGATCGTATGTTTTTGGCTGTGTTCTCGAACTCCCTTCAAGAGGAAGAATTAGAAAATGGCACCACACGAACTGTTTTAAAATTACCTGCTGTATTGGCTCCTGTGAAAGCAGCTATTTTGCCCTTGGTCAAAAAAGATGGACTTCCAGAACTTGCACACGGGATAGTTGATGATCTAAAGTGGGATTTTAATGTTACTTTTGATGAAAAAGATGCTGTTGGTCGCAGGTACAGAAGGCAAGATGCCAACGGAACGCCGTTCTGTATAACAGTTGATCATCAAACTTTGGAAGATCAAACGGTGACCATACGCCATCGGGACTCTATGGAACAGGAGCGTGTTGCTATTTCCGATTTAAAATCTATTATTCATGAAGCCGTTGACATGAAAGTTTGGCTTAAAAAGATGGACTAGAGCTTATACCCTAAACGAATACTTCCATAATAATTTCGAGCATCGCCTGGGTAAAAATATCGAGGTTCACCACCACCGAAACCTTGTGTATTTATAAGCACAGATTGTGCGTAAATGGTATCGAATACGTTGTTGATGCCAAAATCTAAGCCCAAAGTAAACTTGTCAGAAAGCTTTTTAAGGTACCCCACGCGCGAAGTAAAGACAGAGAACGCATCACTGTCCAGACCTCCGGCATCGGTCAAAGGAATACTACTTACGTACTGGTGGGTCGTATTCCAATAAAAGTTTTCGAATAGCCGTAATTGAATTCCCGAGGCACCCGTAAGATTTGGAACCCCAGTAAGGGCATTTCCGGAGAAGTCTATGTCTTCATCTACAAATTGGATAAACTCATGATTGTTGAACGTGTAATTTATAAATAGGGATACTTCTATATTTTTGTTTAAAATCCATGTGTAATTTAAGCTCACTTCCATACCTCTGTGTCTGGTTTGCCCCGCATTTCTTCCTACGAAACGGTCTTCTTCTATCCGTTCGCCAACCAAAAGGTTTTTAATATTCATGTGATAAAGGGAGAGGTCTATTCTTAATCTTTTTTTATCGAAAAACAACTGTGTCCCCAATTCATAGTTCATACCTGTTTCTTGGGCAATATCTGGATTGATTACCCCATCTGGCGTTAAGGTTTCCTCAACTGTGGGATTAGAAAATCCACGACTTATATTTCCGTAAAGGTTATAGTTTTCGCCAACTTCGTAAGTTAGCTGAATGTTGGGTAGGACGATAGCCTCAAAATTTCTGTTCGCACTTTTGTTGTCAGAACCAGCGTTAAATAAATCTCGGTAATCATATTTCGTTTTGTTGATATTGAGTCCTAGTTGAGCCGATAACTTATTTGACAATGGGACTAAAAGGGAACCAAAAACATTCCATTGATCCCTAAATTCTTTATTTTGCGCAAACTGATTCCCTTTTAGGCTACCGTTACCATCATTTTCTTGATAAAGATTTTCAAATTCGTCCCAATCGTATTCATCTTTAAATAGTTCCGCTCCTAGGGTAAATTGGGCCTCCCTATTATTTAATACAAAGCTCCCGGAAAATCGTGTTCTTAGCCCGTATCCTTTTGTGATTTCATCTAAAATACCAAAAGGCCTTGCTTCTTCTTTATCTAAGTAGGAATAAAAAATACTTGTAGAATTTTTAAAATTATCATTAAACTTATGTACAAGATTAAGCCCCACCAAGGTGTAGTTGTTGGCTTCAAAACCTTTGGATGCTCTCCATGTAAAGGTAGCTTGCTGTGGGTCTTCTACAAAAGCAGTGGCGCCCAAAGAGCTTGGAATTTGTGCCTTAAAGTCTATATGGTTTACAAGTAATGAAACATTGTTCTTATCATTAATTTGGTAAGAAGTATTGACTAGCAATCCATCTCGTTCAAAATTACTGTTCTGTCTATATCCATTCGTTTCTAAATGACCGTATTGCAGTCCTAACCGCAGTTTACCATCATAATGGTTAACAGAAAGGTTGTTTTTCAAGAGTCCAAAAGAACCAACCGTACTTTTGTTGAAGAAATTAGTAGACACTCCAAGCGCTTCTTTAGGGCTCAAAATTATAGCGCCTCCCAAATTGGCACCATAGGTACTTCCCTTTGGTCCTTTTACTACCTCTATTTGGCTCAGGTTTTCTAAATCAAAAGCTTCAATAGAGGAGAATCCAGAACCATCTGTAATTGGTATATCCGCATAATACATCCTAAGTTTATCCGTACCAAAAAGTGTTCGGGCGCCTATACCCCGTATAGTAATTCTATTGGTGTTAAGCGCTCCTGAAAAGACATAAACACCAGGAATTTGATTCATTGCAGGAACCATGGATACGGGGCTATAGTTCTGAAACGTTCGTGCCGAAATAATTTCTGACGGGGTTATACCAACAGCGTTTTGTTTTCGTACCGCATCCAACAGGATAACCTCGTCCAACTGGGTAATACTGTCTTTACTAACAGGCTGTTGTGCCGTTCCAAAGACCCCAAAATTAAATACTAAAAGAACAATAAAAATCAGCCTCATCTATCAAAATTAAGGCTTTAAAAGTAATGATTAAAAGCGGAACCCTAACGAAATACCACCACGACCGACTACTTCGACGACATTATTTGAATTGAGAAGGTTACGTCCAATACCTCCATATACCTCGGCAACAAAACCTCTTTTGGAAATAAATTTACCACCTAGAGAAACTCCAACGGCAAAGTCTGTATATTTTTCTGCTGTGAATCCGTTTGGATCGCCAAATTCGTTAAAGTCATTGAAAAATTCATCGGAACTTTGGTTAATCATACCAAAACCCTCAACAAAAAACCCTTTTGCGTATCCTTTGGAGAAATATCTGCGGTAGTAAGGCGTAATGGAAAATTCTCTTAGGTAATCAAATATATCATCATCATTCCCTAGATTAATTAGTGCGGCAACACCAAAGGAAGATTCTTCATCAATCACTCTTTCATAAGAAGCATCCAAATATTTAAAGGCGATAAGATTTAGGATATTCATTTTTATTTCATCCCTACCGTCTATTGGGTCGGTAACATCTTGTGCAATAATATGGGATAGAGGAAGGGCTAACAACAAGGATAATAATAGTAATTTTCTCATGATGATAAAATTTAATAACCCGGCTAAGGTAATAACTATAAGGATATCACTGGACGCCATTTGTCGGATTTATCAAAAAAATTATGCACTAGGTTGTAATCTTGTGCTGTTCGATAAAGAGTCTCACTTAAATCGTGTATTCAGCTTTAAAAAAGGGAACAATGCTTAATTTAGAGAAAAATTTGTAAAGTGAAAATTGTCTCATATAACGTAAACGGTATCCGCGCCGCATTAAAAAAAGGATTTTTAGATTGGTTGGTAGCAGTAGACCCGGACGTTGTTTGTTTGCAGGAAATTAAAGCGCAAGAGTACCAACTAGATCTATCGGTTTTTGAAGCAGCTGGATATGCCAACACCTATTGGTATAGCGCACAGAAGAAAGGGTACAGCGGGGTGGCTATTTTGTCCAAAAAGGAGCCAGATCATGTCCAATTTGGTACTGGGATAGAATCCATGGATTTTGAAGGGCGTAATATTCGTGCCGATTTTGGTAATATTTCCATTATGAGCATGTACTTACCTTCTGGAAGCAATTTAGATCGTTTAGAGTTTAAGCTAAACTACATGGATGAAATTCAAGAGTATTTCAATGGGTTAAGAAAGAAATGCCCTAATTTAATTGTCTTAGGGGATTATAATATTTGCCACGAAGCCATAGATATACACAATCCAGTAGGATTAAAAAATGTTTCCGGATTTTTGCCAATTGAGCGGGCTTGGATAAGTGCCATGATTAACAGTGGTTTTGTAGATAGTTTTAGACATTTCAATAAAGAGCCCGATAATTATACATGGTGGAGCTACAGGGCAAATGCAAGAGATAATAACAAAGGATGGCGACTGGATTACGCTATGGTAGCGGAACCACTAAAAGAGAGGTTAAAAAGGTCTATTATCTTATCTGAAGCTAAACATAGCGATCACTGCCCTATTTTAGTTGAGATTGAATAATTTTTGGTTATCACAAAGAAATTCCTTTTCCTTATCGGATTTCTTACTTCGGCCATAGGTAGCAAGAACAACGGAAATATATTTTGACTTGGTCTAGGCTTATTTTATTTATTAATTTTACCACTTTAAAAATCAATACATTTTATAATTTATGAAATACACCCATCTTCCACATACGGAAATCGAAGTAAGTAAGATTTGCCTTGGCACTATGACTTGGGGTAATCAGAATACAGAGGAAGAGGGGCATGCTCAGATGGATTATGCGTTGGAACAAGGAGTAAATTTTTTCGATGCGGCAGAGTTATACCCGGTTCCTGCTAAAGCGGAGCTTTATGGCCATACGGAAAAAATTATCGGAAACTGGTTTAAGAAAACGGGTAATCGCGATAAGATAGTGTTGGCATCTAAAATTGCAGGTAACGGGGATTATACCAAGTTTATTCGTACGACTGGTTTTTCGCGAGAATCTATTATAGATGCGGTTGAAGGTAGTTTAGAACGTTTACAAACAGATTATATAGATTTGTATCAATTGCATTGGCCTGAAAGGAGTACCAATTATTTTGGGAAACGTGGTTATGAGCATGATATTTCGGATCATTGGAAAGATAACTTTCATCAGGTTTTAGAAACCTTACGCGATTTAATACGCGAAGGAAAAATACGGCACGTTGGTATCTCTAATGAAACACCTTGGGGAACTATGCGGTATCTTGAGGAAAGTAAAGTGCACGCGACATTGCCAAGAACAATTACGATTCAAAATCCTTACAGTCTTCTTAATCGACTTTTTGAAGTTGGACTTTCTGAGATTTCTATACGGGAAAAAATAGGCTTATTAGCATATTCCCCCCTAGGTTTTGGAGCTTTAAGCGGAAAATATTTGGGAGGGAGAATGCCGGAAGGTTCTAGAGTTGCCCTCTTTCCTAATTATAACAGGTACAACGGTGAAATAGCAACTATCGCTACCCAAAAATACTATGAATTGGCTCAATCCAATGACTTGTCACTAACACAGATGTCGCTGGCTTTTGTAAATACTAGACCCTTTGTTACCAGCAATATTATTGGAGCTACCTCTTTAAAGCAGTTAACAGAAAATATCGCTAGTATAGATTTAGACCTATCAGCAGATGTAGTAAAGGGAATCGAAGCAATTCATAATGAGATTCCTAATCCTGCCCCTTAATAATGGACTATCTGGTATTTTTTAAGGTAGGCTTTGGTCAGATTGTTCTTATTGTTGCCGTTATCATTATTATTTTGGTGATTGCAAGAATCATGCGAGACAAACGTTAACCGAATAAATTGCGGACTACGTCTTCAATCTTTGTGGCCATCAATACTTTTATTTTCGTGCTTTTAAGTCCGATTTTATTGTTTTTGGATACGATGATTGTAGTGTAGCCTAGTTTTTCTGCTTCTAGAATTCGTTGATCAACACGTTGTACAGGTCTTACCTCTCCTGCAAGACCAACCTCTGCTGCAAAACAAATACCTTTATCTATGGGAATGTCCTCGTTGCTGGATAGTATGGCAGCGATAACGGCAAGGTCTATAGCAGGGTCATCCACGCTGATACCTCCGGTAATATTCAGAAAGACATCTTTGGCCCCTAATTTAAATCCTGCCCGTTTTTCCAAAACGGCTAATAACATATTCAAACGTTTGGCATTATAACCCGTTGTAGACCTTTGTGGTGTTCCGTAAACGGCCGTGCTGACCAAAGCTTGTATTTCTATTAGTAAAGGCCTCATACCCTCTACAGTTGAGGCAATAGCTGTTCCGCTAAGTCCTTCATCATTCTTGGATATAAGTACTTCAGATGGATTATTTACTTCTCTTAATCCACTTCCTTGCATTTCGTATATGCCTAGTTCTGCGGTGGAGCCAAAGCGGTTCTTTAAAGAGCGTAATAGTCGATATACATAATTTCGATCCCCTTCAAACTGTAAAACAGTATCTACCATATGTTCCAATATCTTAGGACCGGCTATGGAACCATCCTTGGTAATATGGCCTATGAGGATTACTGGGGTATTAGTTTCCTTGGCGAATTTTATAAGTTCTGCGGTACATTCCCTAATTTGCGAGATACTTCCAGCGGCAGATTCGATATGGTCCGAGTGTAGTGTCTGTATAGAATCAATAACGACAATATCTGGTTCTGTAGCCTCTATTTGCTTGAAGATATTTTGGGTTTTGGTTTCGGTAAGTATAAAACAGGTTTGGCTGTTCGGATGAATCCGATCTGCGCGCATTTTTATTTGTTTTTGACTTTCTTCCCCAGAGACATATAAGGTTTTATAAGGTAGTTTTAGAGCAATCTGCAGTAGCAAGGTGCTTTTGCCCACTCCTGGCTCTCCGCCTATCAGTACCAACGAACCAGGAACCAGACCACCACCAAGGACACGGTTAAATTCTAGGTTATAGGTGTCTAAACGCAGTTCTTTTTCTGTGCTTATCTCGTTGACCAGTAGTGGTTTTGAAACTCTTTTGGCAGTATTTGACGGTGTTTTCCAAGTTGTTTTGTCTTCCTTTTGAACTAACTCCTCAACAACCGTATTCCATTGTTTGCAAGCTGAACATTGTCCTACCCATTTAGCGTACTGCGTGCCACAGTTTTGGCAAAAAAATGCTGTTTTCGTCTTGGCCATCTCTTTTAATTCCCATTTGGGATAAAGGTAGCAAGAAGTTTGAAAAGGTTCGGTATGCTTATAAAGGATTACTTTTTATTGGCTCCAGCATTATTGAGTTCCGTGAAAGCTATAAAAAAGGAAGCCCACGCCATAAGAAGTGATAATCCGTTATATACGAGCACAAATTCACCTTTGAGTCCAAAATAGGTAAAAAGGATACCCGACACAATAAAGTACTTCGAGTCTATTTTTATCATAAGCGGTAGGTATTATTGTTAAGATTTGGGATTTGGTGTAGGGTTTTGTGCCTTAAAAACCGAAGTCGGCTTTTAAGGCATCCATTTTTTCTATTGCTAGTTCCTTGGTAAGGAAATCTATTTCTTCCATAAGAAATGCTTTTTCAAATGTTTTAAGTGCTTTTTTTGGTTCGCCCATTTGTTCGTAATATTCCGCCTCAAAATAAAAGCCCAGCATAGTTTCAGGATATTGTTTTTTACAAAGGTCGGAGAGGGGCTTAAGAGACTCAAAATCCTCTTTTTTTCTACATGCTGCGTAGATGGCCATGATATCATTTAGCGCTACTGGTTTGCTAAAGCCAAAGAGATTTTCGATACCTTGGTATTTAGCATCTAAATAGTTGAATACAGGTTCATCTGAAGTAAGTATCTGTGTTCTATATTCAGCAGGACTTATAGGTTTAAACATACTAAAGATGTTATCAAAGGCCTTTCCGATACCGTATGTTGCCACAGAAATATGATCGGCATCTTCATAAGTATCAAAGAAATAGTGCAAATTTTCTTTTTCAATCCCTTTGATTCCTTTGTCCATGGCTAATATGGCATCGGTACTTTTGGTTTTTTCCCCTTCCAATATAAGCTGGTAAAAAATCTGCTTATCAAAACTTCCTAAACGACTAGGCACACGATTTTCCATATCTGGAGCTAATATCGGCGAAATGCTTACATACGCATTAAATAGCGAATTGTCCTTAAACAGCCAATAATTTTGAAAATTTGCTGTAATGTCATAACCTACTATCATTTTAAAAGGAGCAGTGTTATAATTTAGGTCAAAATAAGGTATGATTTCCATTCCTAAAAACTCAAAAAACTTCTTGGCCTTTTCTTGTGGAAGCCCCGTCTCCGAATCAAAGGCACAGTCGTCAAATCTCAAATCGTTCTCACTTTGGTTAATACCAACTACAATACTTTCGGGTGCACCATGAAAAGTGCTGTAAAACTTTGAGGTTGCTACTACCTGCTCAAAAAGATATTCTGCATCAAGAACTAGAATTAACGGATATTTTTTGGTGTCATCAAGATTTTCTGGAAAATAGTAATGAACATTGCGTCGCTCCTGAAGTTTAAAGGATTCAAATATTTCTTGCGTTGTTTGGGCGCCAGCGAATAGGCCCAAAAAAAATATGGAAATTAGTAGAATATACCGCATATTGAATTTTTTAACAGTATCGTTACTGTTTGTTTCTGTTCAATAACGGTAATAGCAGAAAAGATATTGCACCAAAAACAATGTTCATTAGTGTTTGTGCAATCCACATAATCCAGCCAAAAGCATCACCCGATACTTCTTGTATCCCAAACAGTGCCAAAGCCTTACTAACCAATATTGGAAAAAGTCCAACACCACCATTGGTAGTTGCCATAGCGAATGCTCCAAAAACAAATGCTACAAGTATCTCGCTTAATGAGAGATTTACAGTTTCGGGAACCGTGAATTTGATTACCCACATCATTCCAACGTAGCAACTCCAAATGAACATGGTATGAAACAGAAATGACCATTTTCGCTTCATTTTAAAAATACTAAAAACCCCTGCGAACAAGCCTGTTATAAAGGTGTTAATTTTGAGGGCGATTTTGGAATTGGATTTTTTAATGAATAAAACAAAAACTAGAAATCCTACTAATCCTGCAGCTAAGAGTATGAATATACCGTTTAGGTTAAGACCTCGATTTTCGAAAAAGGTGATAATAATATCGGTTTGTAACAATAGGGTAATACAAATAACCACCAATAGCATGAAGAGGTCAATTACCCTTTCTGTAACAATAGTACCAAATCCCTTTTCAAAAGGAACGCCTTCGTAAGTAGCAAGTGCCGTCGCGCGTAAAATCTCACCAGTTCTTGGAACACCTAAATTAGCCAGGTAAGCCATAAAAATCATTAATATATTATTAATCAATTTTGGCTTATACCCTAAAGGTTCCAAAAGATAGTTCCAACGTATGGCTCTGGATATATGGCCTAAGAGGCCTAAAAGAAGCGACAAACTTACCCAGAGAATATCGGCCTCTTTGATGTAAAACACGATTTGCGAGCGATCTGCGGGTGCTGTTTTGTAGTACCAATAAAGAACTAAAAAGACACCGATAGCAATCGGAAGAACTGTTTTTAGAGTCTTTTTTAGCGTGTTTCCCAAAATTAGTTTAACAAGTTATTCTCCTCGTTAGGAAAAACAAGCGAGGGGTTAAACTGTTTTGCCGCTTCGATTTCCATAGTTCCATAGCAAATTAGGATAAGTACATCTCCTACGGCAACTTTTCTAGAAGCAGCTCCATTAAGGGTGATTTCTCCGCTACCGCGGGGTCCAGGAATAGCGTAGGTCTCTAGTCTTTCACCATTGTTGTTATTTACTATTTGTACTTTTTCTCCCTTTATAATGTTGGCAGCATCCATTAAATCTTCATCAATTGTAATACTTCCGATATAATTTAAGTCCGCTCCAGTGACCTTTACGCGGTGTATTTTAGATTTTACTACTTCTATTTGCATAGTTCAAAAGTAATTAATTGAGCGCTATATTATCTATTAACCTAATATCGTTCGCAAAAACTGCTATAAATGCTCTATATTCTATGTTATTCTTTTTTTGTTGAATAGGTGTTAAGGTATCAACATCCGTAATTTCAAAATATTCCAATTTAAATTCTGGTTGTTTTTTTACTTGACCAGCTACCCAGTCTTTGATTACAAGTGCATTTTCCATGCCAAATTTTTCTTTGGCAGATTTCAGTAGTTCATAAATGAAACCAGCCTTTTGTCGTAAAACAGGATCTAATCTTTCGTTTCTAGAACTCATGGCCAAACCATGGGGTTCACGAACTATAGGACACCCAATAATCTCAACAGGAATATGCTTTAATTGTATTAGTTTTCGGATGATACACAATTGCTGGAAATCTTTTTCCCCAAAGTACGACTTGTTAGGTTTGATTAATAGAAATAGGGCCTCTACAATGGTGCCCACTCCATTAAAATGGCCTGCCCTAAAGGAGCCCTCCATTACTTTTTCCAAACCATTGAATTCGTATGCTTTTGACGTAGTCGCCTTGTCATACATTTCGGTTACAGTCGGGACAAATACAATGATTTTAGAAGATATATCTTTAATTAGCGCTAAGTCTTCGGATAGCGATTGCGGATAATTAATAAGGTCTTGCTGATTATTGAATTGAGTAGGGTTAACAAATATGCTAACCACCACATGGTTGTTTTCGGCAACTGCTTTTTTAATAAGTGAGGCGTGTCCTAAATGTAAAGCGCCCATCGTAGGAACTAATCCTAGACTTTCAGTTTTAGATAGACCATCTAGCTTTTTTCGAAGTTCTTTTTTCGTTTTAATCGGTACCATGCAAAAGTGTAATTGGCGAGCAAACTTACTATAAATACTGGTAATCTCTATATTTTTCGTAGTTTTGCACCTGCGTTCCAGCAAAAAATAAAAAATAACTTTTATGAATGGTAAAAAGATATTGTTTGTATCCTCTGAATTAGTGCCTTATCTGCCGGAAAATGAAGTTTCCCTAATGTCTTACGAAACTCCTAGAATGGTAAATAGTAACGGTGGACAAATCAGGATCTTTATGCCAAGATATGGTAATATCAACGAAAGAAGGCATCAATTACATGAAGTTATTAGGTTATCAGGAATGAATTTAGTCATTAACGATATGGATATGCCATTAATCATTAAGGTGGCTTCTATCCCTAAAGAGCGGATTCAAGTATATTTCATAGATAACGACGAGTATTTTAAAAGAAAAGCAACGTTTACGGATAAGGAGGGTAATTTATTTCCAGATAATGATCAACGCGCGATCTTCTTTGCGAAAGGTGTTATGGAAACGGTTAAAAAATTAAACTGGTCTCCAGATATTATTCACGTGCATGGATGGATGGCGAGTTTATTGCCATTATATCTTAAAAAATATTACGCGGACGAACCCCTTTTCGCTGATAGTAAAATAGTCTTGTCTGTTTACGGCAAAACCTTTGAAGGTGAGCTCGATAAAGACATGATTAAAAGGATAACGTTCGATGGTATTCCTGAGGACGAAATTTCTTCATTGGGTGTTCCCACATATAATAATTTGTTAAAAGTAGCTGCGGATTTTTCAGATGCAGTTATTTTAGCATCGGAGAATATACCTGAAGAGCTTAATTCTCATATTGCCAACCTTCAAAAGCCAGTGTTGTCCTATGTTCCCGTTCAAGAATTTGAGGAAGCGTACGCCAATTTTTATAACACAGAAGTTTTAAAATAATCGGAATGAACTTTTTAAAGAAATGCACCTTTCCCATACTATTGGGTCTAGCACTAACTATGGGGTTTTTTACATCCTGTGAACAAGAAGTTACTACCATAGGGGCTGGGGTTGTTGGTGCTGAAGCTTTTACTACAGGTAAAGAAGTATATGACGTTTTTGCGTATAACAAAAATATAGAAGCTGTTAGAACCAATAGGTTGCCAATCTATCAATTAGGAAGATATAAACATGGAGTTTATGGAAACACTGTAGGCAGTGTAACTACGCAACTTCAATTATCATCTCCAAATCCTGTATTCGGTACATTTTCTCAAAGTACCGAGGACGGGGCAGATTCAGATACTTCCATTTCTACGATTCCAGAAAATGAGACAGTAAAGGAAGTCTATTTATATATTCCATACCTTATTTCTGGAGGAACAAGGGATAGAGATGGTGATGGTGTAGAAGACCAATTTGATGCTGAACCGGATAATCCGGAAAATGATGATGACGGGGATGGGGTGTCTAATACGTTGGAAGGATTAGCGAATACCGACCCACTAGATGGTTCTAGTGTAGATGCAGATGGGGATGGCTTAAATGAAAATGATAATGACGCTCCAATAATAGCGAATAATTTTGCACGAAGTTTTCAATTGGATAGTATCTATGGGGCCATAGACAAACCATTCAGATTAAAAGTAGAGCAAAATACGTTTTTTTTAAGGGATTTAGATCCAAATACTAATTTTCAAGAAGCACAGGCTTATTTTTCTTCGCAGGAGTTTTCTCCAAATTTTGTATCCGAGGTATTATATGATTCGGAGGTCTCGGGAGATTTGATTATTGATAGTAAGGAGATATTGATAGCGCAAGAAGATAATGAAACAACTACAGATATCGATGAATCTTTGACATTTCAAAAGCGTAATCCTGGGATAAGGGTTCCATTGGACAAGGACTTCTTTCAGGAATATATATTAGACATGGAAGGAAGTATAGAACTCTTTAGTCAGTCCAATTTCAGCACATTCTTACGAGGGATTCATCTTTCGCTCGATAGTACCGATCCTGAAGGTTTAATGTTGCTGTTTGATTTAAGACGTGCTAATATTGAGATTATTTATACCCACGATTCTTATAATACCAACGCAACTGCAGACGATACTTCGGATGATAGCATTGAAGTGTTGGAAAAAAGTTATCTAATCAATTTTATTACAGCTATCCCTAATTCCCAGGGGATAAACGGCAACGCGGTAAATACCTTGTTAAACGAAGACTATTCAACTGCTGTTTTAGAATCTTTGGATACCGATGAAACTGCCTCTAGAATATATTTGCAAGGTGGTCCCGGAATATTAGCAGAAATAGACCTTTTTGAACCCTTGAACGGTAGGGATGCAATAAACCAAATAAAAGCTGAAAATTGGATTGTTAACGAAGCTAATCTTACCTTTTATGTGGATAGGGAACAGTTAGATTTAGCCGGTGGGATTATAGAGCCACCGAGATTATACCTGTATAATGCAGAAACTAATGAACAATTATATAATCCTTTTACGGATCCCCCAGCTTCTTCTGCTGATGCTTTCCCATTATTAACGGCATATCCAAACTACGACGGTGTTATAGAAAAATCGGATGGTAAGGGCATTAAATATACGGTGAACATTACAGAGCATATCAATAATTTGATAGTTAGAGATGTTGCAAACGATAGGTTAGGGATAACCTTAACTGCCGATATTGCAAATATTTTGGTCTCAAACGCTATGATGGCAGAAAACGAAGAAAAGTCGATACCTGTAGCATCTACTATCACCCCATTCGGAACTGTGTTTTTTGGAAGTAATATACCAGTTTCAGATCCCAACTACGATAAACGTCTAAAACTTGAAGTTTTTTACACAAAAGTAGAGTAATACGTTTTTTTTGACCTCTAACATATTACTTCATAGATTATATACGTTCTATACCGTGAAATGAGTTTACATTCTTATGTATTCATTTAGTTTTACGTAAGAATTTATAACACAAAATCATAAAATAGTTTAAAATTATGTGTGGAATCGTAGGGTATATCGGTCATAGGGATGCATTTCCTATTATTATAAAAGGATTGCAACGCTTGGAGTATCGGGGTTATGATAGTGCAGGCATCGCTTTGTTCGATGGTAACGAGATAAATCTTTCCAAAACAAAAGGTAAAGTAGAAGACCTAAAAAGTAAAGCAAAGGAAATTTCCCAAAAAGGGACTTTGGGTATAGGACATACAAGGTGGGCCACACACGGTGTTCCAAATGATGTAAACTCACACCCGCATTATTCCAACTCCGGTGATTTAGTAATTATTCATAACGGAATCATAGAAAATTACGAGTCTATAAAGAAAGAACTTTCAAAAAGAGGATACGTATTTCACTCGGATACGGATACCGAGGTTTTGGTAAATCTTATAGAAGAAGTACAGAAAACGGAAGATGTGATGCTTGGACAGTCAGTTCAGATAGCTTTGAATCAAGTAGTAGGGGCGTATGCGATTGCGGTTTTTGACAAAAAGAAACCAGATGAGATTGTTGTTGCCAAGTTGGGAAGTCCTTTAGCCATTGGTATTGGCGAAGATGAATTTTTTATCGCATCGGATGCTTCTCCTTTTATCGAATTTACCAACAATGCCGTTTACCTAGAGGATGAAGAAATGGCTATCATACGTTTAGGCAAAGAAATAAAGCTTAGAAAGATTAAAGATGATGCAGTAGCCTATCCTAGAATCCTGGAATTGCAGATGAATTTAGAGGAAATTGAAAAGGGTGGTTACGAACATTTCATGTTAAAGGAAATATACGAGCAGCCAAGGGCAATAAAAGATACCTATAGAGGAAGATTACTTGCAGACCAAGGTCTTATTAGAATGGCTGGGATTGACCAAAACTTGGAAAAATTTACGAATGCTAATAGGATAATTATAGTCGCCTGTGGTACCTCTTGGCACGCAGGTTTAGTAGCGGAGTATATTTTTGAAGATCTCGCTAGAATATCGGTTGAAGTAGAATACGCTTCGGAGTTTAGATACAGAAACCCCGTTATTACCGATAAGGATGTGTTAATTGCAATTTCTCAGTCAGGGGAAACTGCGGATACATTGGCCGCTATTAAATTGGCCAAAGAAAAAGGAGCTTTTGTTTTTGGAGTTTGTAACGTGGTAGGTTCTTCTATCGCCAGAGAAACGGATGCTGGTGCATATACACATGCAGGGCCGGAAATTGGTGTTGCATCCACTAAAGCGTTTACAACACAAATTACCGTTTTGACGTTGATTGCTTTAAAATTAGCGAAGGCAAAAGGTGTTTTTTCCGAAAGTAAATATCATGAATATTTAACTGAGCTGGAAACCATTCCTGCTAAAGTTGAAAAAGCCTTGGAATCCAATCCTTTGATAGAAATCATATCAGATGTTTACAAAGATTCCACGAATTGTCTATATCTTGGAAGAGGGTATAACTTTCCAGTGGCTTTGGAAGGAGCTCTAAAATTAAAGGAGATTAGTTACATCCATGCAGAAGGATATCCTGCAGCGGAAATGAAGCATGGGCCAATCGCTTTGATCGATGAGCACATGCCTGTTTTTGTAATAGCCACTAAAAAAGGGCATTACGAAAAGGTAGTAAGTAATATTCAGGAAATAAAATCGAGAAAAGGAAAGATAATAGCAATTGTAACCGAGGGTGACGAACAGGTAAGAGATCTTGCTGATCATGTAATTGAGGTACCTGAAACTTTGGAAAGCCTAACACCGTTATTAACCACAATTCCATTACAACTATTATCCTATCATATTGCTGTAATGAGAGGCTGTAATGTAGATCAGCCTAGAAATCTGGCTAAATCGGTTACGGTGGAATAATTAGCTCGTATGAGTTATTTTTAAAAAAAGACCCTTTTTTTAAGGGTCTTTTTTGTGTTATTCATAATAGCAGTAAGGTTATTTTGCCATAATAATACTATGCATGCATAATTTTTTTTATTTTGCTATTATCCGTTTAAAATAATCTGTATCTTCATCCCAACTAATTTAAACTCAAATAAAATAATGAGAACGATACAGTTTTTAGCATTGATGATGGTCGGAGCACTAGGATTCTCCCAAACTACCATCGATGGAAATGTTGTTGACGAAAACAACCAGCCTATACCGGCAGCCAATATTGTTATTGTTGGGACCACAATAGGTACGACTACCGATTTTGACGGTAATTTTGTTTTACAGACTTCAGAGGCCCCTCCTTTTCAACTGGTTATTTCAAGTTTAGGGTATTCGGAAACACGTGAAAGTATAACTTCCGCAAAACAGACGATTACCATTGTATTGCAAGAAGCGCAAACCTTCTTGGATGAAGTGGTGCTATCTGCATCAAGAACTCCTGAACGTATTTTTGAATCCCCCGTTACGGTAGAGCGTATAGGACTTGAGGCCATTGCGAATACAGCTTCTGCCGATTTCTATGGTAGTTTGGAAAATTTGAAAGGTGTTGATGTAAACACGAACAGTTTAACTTTTAAATCTGTGAATACCAGAGGTTTTGCCACCTTTGCCAATACGCGGTTTATGCAACTGGTAGATGGTATGGATAATTCCACTCCGGCATTGAACTTCCCTATTGGGAACTTGGCAGGTTTGGTAGAACCAGATGTGCTTAGTGTTGAATTATTACCAGGAGCAGCTTCTGCGTTATACGGTGCAAATGCCTTTAATGGAATTCTTTTTATGCGTAGTAAAAGTCCTTTTGATTATCAAGGGATAAGCGCATCCATTAAAAGGGGGATGACATCTCAGGTGGCAGCCGGGGAAAATCCTTATACGGATATAGGCATACGTGCAGCGCACAAATTCAGCGAAAAGTTTGCCGTAAAATGGAATTTTGGTTATTTAGACGGAACAGATTGGGCTGCAAATAGCGAAGTAGATCGATTCAATCCTGGACAAACAAGGGCAGATTTGGACTATGATGGCACAAACGTTTATGGTGATTTAGTTTCTACCGATATAAATGGTGTAGCCGTCACCCTAGAAGGTTTGGGGATTTTGCCAGGGGGCGCTAGTGCTTTAGTCCCTTCAGTAAATGTAAGTAGAACTGGCTATAATGAAAGTGATTTGACAGATTACACAGCGAGAAGTATCAAATCTGATTGGGGACTTTATTATCGCCCGATCGAGGGGAATAGTTTGGAACTGTCCTATGTAGGTAAAGTAGGTACGGGTAACACCATCTACCAAGGTACTAACCGCTATAATATTAAAAATTTCTTCCAAGAGCAACATAAGTTCGAGGTTAAGAACGATAACTTCTTTGTAAGGGGATATATGGTAGGAGATAAAGCAGGTGATTCGTATGACATGGTTTTTACCGCGGTTAATATTAATCGCTCTTGGAAAGATGATAACACTTGGTTTGGGGAATATGCTGGAACATTTGTGCAAGCTACCTTAGGTGGTGCTACAGAAGCACAGGCACATGCAGCAGCTAGGGCGCAAGCGGAGTCTGGACGATTGTTGCCTGGAACTCCTGAATTTCAAGCCGCATTTGACCGCGTAACACAAAACCCTGATTTATCTACAGGTTCAAGATTTGCAGATGCATCAAAATACTATCATGCAGATGCCAATTACAACTTTGGGCATTTGTGGGATTGGGCCGAAGTCCAGGTGGGAGGCTCCTTTCGTCAGTTTCAGTTAAACTCATTTGGAACTATTTATACCGATACTGACGGGCCTATTGAGTATAATGAGTTTGGATTATATACCCAGATTCAAAAAAATATTGAACTAGCGGGTGAGCAAAGCTTAAAGCTGACAGGTTCTGTGCGTTATGATAAGAACGAGTTTTTTGATGGTTTCTTTTCACCTAGAATTTCTGCAGGGTATACGGTCAATAGAAATCACAATGTTAGGGCATCTATACAAACAGGTTTTAGAAATCCTTCAACGCAAGATCTATTTATAGGTTTGGATGCCGGCAGGGCTATTTTGGTGGGTGCTGCCCCTGATAATTTAGATCGTTACTCTAGACCATGGGAAGTAAGTGGAGGTGGGCAATTGTTAGGCCAGCCTGCTACCATTACCCAAACCGGTAGAGCGGCCTACGAAAATTCCTTCTCTGCCAATTCTATATTACGCTTTAGAGAAAGTGGAAATATTGCCGATATTGAGATTGGAAATCCTGATGTGGTTTCGCCAGAGCAGGTAACCTCGTATGAGGTAGGGTATCGTGGTAAATTGGACAAATTGGTAATTGATTTTAGTACGTATTACAACCAGTATCAAGATTTTATTTCACCGGAGAATGTTGTTGCACCCTTATACGGGACCGTAGGAGATAATTCACTGTCTTTGCTCGCTTTGCAAAATGGTGATATTAAAACCTACCAAGCCTACACCAATTCTGATGTTGATATAGCTTCATACGGGGCATCACTTGGATTAACCACTAAAGTATTCGGTGATTTTGACTTGAGCGGTAGTTATACCTTTACAAAATTAGATTTTGACAGGGTAGCTAATCCAGATTTCCAGGTTC
>CAYGUY010000033.1:0-40301 GCA_964353165.1 uncultured Maribacter sp. | reverse complement strand
TTTCTTGAAGGGTTTACTCCTTTGGAAGTGGTCCCACATGGGCTCGAACCATGGAAAGTAACTCATTTATATCCAACTATTTGTCAACTTGTCAACTTTATGGGTATCCGAATTGTATGCCTTTACTATTATTTTAAATTCCTATTTTTAAAAATTAATCCTAAGATATGACTAAATCCTTCTCCGAAGCAATAAGCAAATATTTATTAGTGTGCAAAAATGAAAGTTGGCTTTACGACGAGTCGGATAAGTTCTTATTTGCAAATCACGTAAACAATAATATAAATTGGGAAAGCCAATCTGACACTGAAATTTTGGATATTCTTTTGAATTCCCAAAAAATAAAATACACCGGGCAAAGAGGAATAAAGTTTATCCTAAAAAGCGGTCAAGAAAAGGCTGGTCATTTTCTTTCGCTAGAGGACATCCCTCTCCTTAGATTAGCTAAAACACAATCTTTAGAAAACATAGATTGGAGTAATAGAACAATGAGCTTTACTGGCGGCTTATCAGTATGGTTAGCAACGCTCTTCCCTGAGCAGTATTATCCAGTTCCTATGAGGGATATTAATGAAGTTATTAGATTCCTTTATAACCCAAAGATTGCCAAATTTCCAAAAGTAGGTTTAAAATACATTTTGCAATGTCAACCCTTTTGCAATGAAACTCATAAACTCCTCAAAAAGTACCCGATTGATGATTTGTATTTAAGGTGTTGGAATGATATCCTACCCTCAATAACCGGGTTGCCAATTACTAGGAAAGATCGGCTAGACCCAATTGATTGGGTTTGGATAGTACAAGATTTTCATTTATTTGTTTTAGACCAGATACTTGGAAGATTTAGCAAGGAAAACACTACAATTAGGCCAACTGATTTTGTCGAGCCAACGGGAGTTGAAGGAAATTCAACGCTCGCTACACATATGAGGTACGAAAGAAACACCAGCCTTATAAAGAAGATAAAGACTAAAGCCATAAAAGAAAACAAAATGCTCAATTGTGAGGTGTGCGGTTTTAGTTTTTTGGGCACTTACGGGCATATAGGGCACGGTTTTATAGAGGCTCATCACATAAAGCCATTAAGCGAAAGGGTTGGAGAACAAGTAACTAAATCAAGCGACATTGCACTGGTTTGCAGTAACTGTCACCGTATGCTTCATAGGGAAGGGAGTATTTCTATCCTAAAACTGAAACAAATAATTGAAAAAAAAGACTAATCGCTTAATGGTTTCTACCTGGTCAAAATTCGCTCATCAATATAGCACTTAATAACAATTGCATTTACTATCCATAATATATTCATGAAAGGATTCTCCCCAAGAGCCAGACATACCGCTTGATTTAAAACTTGTCCAGGTATAGCTTGAAATTCCACAAAATATATATGGCTTGCCATTAAAGTCATAATCGCCATCCTTAATGTAAGCTACCACAAATCCCATGTCATTGTATTCATAGTATACTGCCTTAGCTAACATACTAGAACCAAAACAACTTGTTTCATCGCTATAATCATAGTCAGAGGTCACTGTGCTAAACAAATCTTGACAACTTATACTTTGTGCATTGGTGTAAAGCGATGTGAATAAAAGCAATATAAATATTCCGTTTTTCATTTTATTCTAATTTATAAACCGTTGCTGGACTATAATAACTTCCGGTTACTTTCATGATACATTCTTCTCCATAACCCGCGTAACCATAATAACCCCTGAACGTAACGAACAAATCCGTACCCTTTATTTCGTACAAATCACCAGGGCCATCAGTAATTTCAATTTCATATAACCCTTCATCAAGGTTAACTTTGGTCTTTACAAATACAAAATCTATGTCATCACCATCTTCATCCAAGCTATTATTCTCTAATTCTACCTTCATATAAAATTCTTCTACATCATAAGAATCTAGATTATCTAGATTTTGGGCATTGGTTATATGGGACAAACTCAAGATCAGACAAATACAAAACAAGAGTTTTTTCATATTTCCTTTTTTAACCCGCAGCCCCACCTATTAGTAGCTTTGAAACCCCGTACACGAATTTAATATTGATTTAATTGCTGCAATTGTCCAAAATAAGTACAAGTAACTTGTTATTAACCGACTAATTACTCAACCTCATGCTTAATTGATATCCTAATTATATGCCATATTATTAATATTCTGTGATTAAACTAAGCAAAAAATTATAAATTTCAACCATGGCCAAAGTGTCTAATTTGCAATATTCTAATAATCTATTTCTTGTGTTTTCAATGTCTTCTTTAAAATCCATATTCAATACCATTCTGCCCCATGTGTCCAATGCCATTGTTCCATTATTAATTTCCAATTCGGAATAGGAAAGATGAGGGGCAATAACTGGTAGTACTTTCTTTATAGAACTAGACCCATGAAATCTATAATCAACGTAATCTTTTTTAAATATAATTTCCAGATCAAACATGTTTTCATTCATATAATTCAAATATGAACTATAGTCCGGCAACCATTCGATTAGGTCTTTATTTCTACTTATTTCAAAACTTGCATGCCATGAAATAAATGTGCCTTCTAATCCCGTAAAACCCTTCATGCAAGCTATCATGTCATTAGGCATTTCAAGAGTCTCTAATAAGTACTCGAAATGACTTAATTCGCCATCTTCACCCAAGGTATGAATAGACACTTGAAATGGTAAATGCTTATGCGGACTCATTCCATCCAATTTAGGAATAGCACTAGCATACGTTTCATAATCTATAAAGTGTAGCGGAAATTTGAGCCCATCTAAATCCCTTTTAATATTAGGGATATTAATTATTGCTTGTCCTTGTCTGACGGATTCAACCTGAATTTGTTGATTTGGGTTTAACTCAAAATCTAATGGAATATCCAAAATAGAGGTTTTATCGTTGTTGACCAATAAACCTACTTTTTTAGCTCTAATGTTGCCTATTTCATAGATGCTATATTCTGGAATGTCTTTATTGAAATAATTGAAACTATCGCAATGGTTAGACCTGGTATTATATCTACAGGAACATTCATTTTCTTTTATTACCTCCTTATGTATGAAATTTGATGCTGCATTAATCTCATTTACAACAGATGAATACAACCCCTCAATAGCTTCTGAAACATCCTCAATTTCCAAAAGCTCATTAACTTCAACATCTCCATTCCTGATGTACTCTTTGTTTAAATGAATGATAGAAACTTTTGAAACTGTATAACCATTCTCTGTCAAAACATACTTTTGAAAACAAGCATCCTTTAAATGGTTATGCTTAGTATCTTTTTTAATAGAGGTAGAAGATTTAATCTCATAGAGGTGCCAAGTGTTATCCTCCAATCTCTCTAAAATATCAATTCTGGCAAATACACCTTTGGAAGTTCTAAAAGCTGGCTGAAAGTAACTTTTAGCCCCAAGTTTTAATTGGGTTCTCGTAATTTCGGGTGTTACATTATCAGACAAGTCAATTCCCTCCTGAAAGAGCTTTTTAGCATACTCCTCGACTTCATAACCCTCTTTAATTAGTTTTTCAAGAAATAGGGAAAACTCCCCTTTTGGATATTCATTTGGCTTGTTTTTTAATAACCACAATGATTCCGGGCAGTTGAGATATTGAATAAAGTCTGTTTTGGCAAGTAATTTCAATATTTTATTTTAATGCTTATTATTTTAGCCCTATTGAATATTAAAGCCCGAATCAACAATTTTCTTTAAATGTTTCCTAATATTGTTTTCATGAAAACTGTTTAACTTTTTCAATCCCCAAGCAAAGTCAGCTATGTAGGCTCGTTCTTTAGAACTTAAAATTTTTGCAGTAGAATCCCATTCAAACATTTTTCTCATCAATAACTCATCTATTCTAACATTTCTAATATCAATTTGATTTGTGATAGGTTTTAATTCTTTTGCACTTTTGTCTTCAAATATATTTGATGCATAATAGGTCTGTTTGATAGTTGGTGGAATTCCGTTAACCAGATTTTTTCCAATTTGATCAAAAACTGAAGCATATTTTACTTGTTTAGCTTTCGCAAATGCTTCGATTTTTTGAAACTCTAAGAGTAAATCCTTCTTTTCATTTACACACTGATTATAATGTGTAATCACATAATCTAAAGTATTATACAGTAAACTTTCTTCTCTTTCAATACTATCAAAAAAATCAGGGACTTCTACCCGTAATTTATTTGTTAAAGTACTTTCGAATGATATTAAATCATCCTCAATATCCAATTTATTAATTATTGAATGTACTAAAGATGAAAGGCGTCTTTCATCCGCTCCAGTTAACAAACTAGTATTTGACTGAATTGCTTTATAATAGTTGATACCATTAGAATGAATTAAAACATTATCACTTAAATTTTTAAAATTCACTTCTTCAAAGCTATTATTTGCCCCCTTTCTTTTTTTCAATTCAGCTTTACTAATACCGTATTTATCAATTATTCTTGCTGTATCATCTGTTCTTGTAAACTCTTTTATCTCCTTTGAAGAACTAATTCTCTTCCATAACTCTTCTTTTTTAGAATACTCACCATAATCATCACTTTCAGAATATTTCTTAATAAGCTCATTAACCAATTTTAGCAATTGAGTTAGATAAATTTCTAAATCATTTTCTAAAACTTCATTAAGCCAAATTTTCAGAAGATTAAAAGAAGGAGCTTTATTATCCCCATCTGTTATCATAAATAAAATTGAAAGTGTGTAAGGAACCACAGCGGACCTTATTTGACCCATTGAATTTTTTCCTGCACCATAAATTTTCTCTAGTCTACGGAACATAATTATGTTTGCGATCAGTTCTTCATAGAAATCACGATTAACGTTAATGGGTTTTTTAAATTCTCCTTCACCTGTTAACTTTTCAATAAAATATCTAAATATTTTTTCACCTCCTTTTTTTACCAGATGTGGCTGATTCCCCCATGCTGAATAGTATTTCGCCATTAACTCCTTTGAGAATCTTCTTTCTGTTGGATATTCTTTGGCTAATCTGTTTTTGTTAGATCCCGCAATTCTTAACTTAGTATTAAATTCACCTTTAGCTCTTTCAAAAAACCATTTTTTACCAGAAGGTGTCATAACACTTTCGCTAAGTGATTTTATTCTAACCAACTGCGGATTCCTTGAACGTAAATCAACTTTAGAAACTCTAGATTGTGCATTAGAATAAGTACTTATATTGGAGATGAGCTCCTCTAATTCTTCATCAGTTGCTTCTTTAGCAACATTAATCTTAGCCATTACTTTTACCTTACTGATATCAAAACCGTCCTTCTGAGTAAAATAAATGGTGGCTGTAGTTTGCCCTCCATTTACAATCTGAAAATCAGTTAGGGATTTTATTTTATATTGTCCAGATTCAAATGAAATATCTCCGTCAGTTGCCGTAATAGTTAAACCATTATTGTAAGCAACAAATTTCTCAGGCTCTTTGCGGATTGTCTCCCTAATACCTTTATTTACTCCTCTAAACTGTAAAAAGGACCTCACATTTTTCTCTAATAATCTTGTACTAAACTCTTTGTATAATCTAGAAATTATTGAGGCAGACAAAACACATAAATAAGACTCAAAATAATCCTCATCTGCTGCTTTAATTGCAGACAAGGAGTCTCCAAAGGTTTTCTCAAAATTCACAGTTAACGCCTCTCTACTTCCTTGAGAAATAAGTACATTATACAAGAAATTAAGGTCAATTATTCTTTTTTTTATTATCAAATCTTTTTTACACCTCTCCCTATTTTTTTGATAAGTGACAACAATTTCTTCATCATCAAATTCAATTCTGTTGGGTTGTGGAGTTGCCCCTCGCAGGGAAACGGTAGTTGTTAATGTAATAAGAAATATTTCAACCACATCAAATTGTTGCGCACCTTGGGAAGAAGAGATACTTGAAACTAATGGTCTTACTGGACTTGAATCTTGAATTTCATCATTTAGATGTCCTTTAATAGCCTTATTATGAAAGCTTGCACATCTTTTAAACTGACTCTCATAAGAAGCTTTAGTTGAAACCATGAGGTCTTTAGAAGAAGCAGACAAATCAATAGAATTCTCATCTATTAGAAATAGTTGAAGTCTCTCACCTGATTCGTTAATACTATAAGCGTTAATCTTTAATTTATCCGCAGTTGATTTGAAATATGAATTTGTATAATCTTCAGAATCTATCAGTTTTGCATCTAGCATAGATGGCAATACTTGTGAAAGAATCAAATTTTCTTGAATAAATCCTTCATCATCTTTTGATTGATCTAATAATTCGCTTCTGTAATTAAAATACTCCTCTAAAATCATTTAATACTTTTTAGATTCAATTAAAAACTCTTCTAACTGAGTAACTCTTAACTTGTACTTCAAATTTGATACCTCATTAACAATATTAGATATTGATAACTTTGGGAAATCATCCTTGCCAGCATCAAATGATTCTGTTTTTGCAACAATAAACCTGTGATTATTGTATTGTTTCAAATTATCAATAGTTAATCCTTTTTGGTTCAATGCTTGGTACAAAATAGATAAATCCCCAAGGTTTATCCTTACCTGTTTTATAATTTCCAAAAGTATATCGTGTATCGACCTACCGTTAATTAAATCGATTTTAACTGAAACAACCAATAATTCTAAATCTTTATCCAATTCTTTTTCCAATTGATATTCACTCGAAATTTTTATAAATAATTTAGATTCTTTTTTAGTTTTAATCTCAACATTCTTTAAATCAAATTCAAAATCATTTGCAGCATCGTAAAGACCTTTCCATGAAGTAAGAATAGAATTAATAGTAGAAGAGTTTGATTTTTTTATGTATTCATTTAAAACAAATAACTCACCAAACAAACCTTGTATTTGTTCCTCCCCTAGCTTTTTTATTATACTATCTTCAAAAAATAAAACCCACTTATAAAATGTTAAAATAAATTCTTCAGAAGCTTGTTCTGGTTCTGAAATCAATCTAATTTTCGAATAAATTGATAATATCAAATCATCAAAAAGATCGATAAAATCAACATCTTTTAATTTGATTTGTAGAATGCCGTTTGATGGTAGAAACGAGATTAACAATTTATTTTTGTTTGTTTCTTTTATTTTTACTTCTACATCTTTTGGTAGGTATAGTAACAGACATCTATTTCCATCACCATCTGTTGCTATAAAAAGATCTGATAAACAATCCGGGGAGATTCTTAAAGCCTTATATCCTTTTTTACTCTCAAAAGAAGTAATATTCTCCCATTTAGATTTTAGGTAAGTGCCTTTCATCTATATTTCATTTATATCACTAATACCTTCTAACTCATCGTCTACCTCATCATTGATTTCCTCATCAATTTCCAATCGATAATCACCTTGAAGATAGGTTCCACCTGGGTCCTTTTCAAAAGGAGGAAACTCAATGGCATAACCTACTAATGGTGTATTATTAATTACATCCCCTAAATCCTTATCATTAATATAATCCTTAAATTCAATTCTTAAATCTTCACCTGCTCCTAATTGATTGAATGCATATCTAGTATCAAATAAATAAATCATTAGCAGTCCTTCCGTTTCATTCATTTTCTCCCTGTAATATCTTTCAGGAATAGTTTTAAATTTCTCTTTGGCTTTAAGTTCAGCTTCTTTCTGACTTAATGATTTATCCTTGCGTTTTAGTTCCGCAGCTTTAAATTTGTAAAAATTATCTTCAGCTTCCTTAATTTGCTCTAGTGATAACAGGATTGCCATGTCTTTATTTGAAGAAATAATATTGGCACTTTTACTACTGGCCCTAAAAAGTTTTTTGTTAAAAAATAAATCTTTATCATTTTTATTTTTTGGTCCAGACCTTTTAGCTAATGAAATATTACCAATATCTAAATCGTCACATAAACCAACTGATTCTTTTGATAAGCCCGGTTTAGAAGATCCAGTAATTTTTAAGGCAACCGACCAATTATTTAAGTAACCTTTCTCATTACATAATTCAATAAACTTAGTTAAATATTCAGGGTCATTATCATTAAAGTTGTTAGGTTGGTTTTTTAAAATATCTATAACTTCTACAGCATTGGTTTTATACATAAGAATATCTTCTTTCTCGCTTATTTTATTAAATTTTGAAGCAATATTATTCTTGAAATTATCCCAGATATTTACTATATTTTTTTTATCAACTTTTAATTGGGTAGTCATTACAAGTGAATCCTGATATGACCATTTAACTTCTATTGCATTTTTTAAGATAGACGGTCTTGTTATTTTTAAAGTGCCAGGATGTTTTTTTACCCTTAGGACAAAATTCTCAGGAGTTTTGCCTTGCTCTTCCATTTTAATAAACTCAGTTTCTAATTCTTCAATACATTTGGTTGTGTCATTGAATTTTTCAAGAGAATCTTGTGTTGTGAATATTTTACAACAGTCTAAATACCCTGGCCTGTAACCAAACCATCTTCCCATTTGAAGCAAGGCATCTGAATAATTAGTAACTCTAATAAAATAATTGATGGTAAGTCCTTCCAAAGTAAATCCTCTTGAGAGTCTATTCCCGCCAATTGCGATGTATTTTTTTGGCGAATTCTTTGGGTATTCTAATGAATCTTTTGTGAAACTATTTATGGCCTTTACCTCTATCCCTTTTACGGCATCAATGAATACAGGAATTAAAGAATCGAAAACTAAAGGTGACATAAATTCATCTTCATATCCTTTTGGTAAATAACTTTTAATATTTTCAACAATATGAGCAAAGCCATAAGGACTATACCAAAGTTTTTTGAGTTCAGCATAAATTGAAGTTGAGCTATGTGGTTTATCATTACTTATTTTTGAAATAATTTCATTCACATATTCATCAATCAACCTTTTAGTTGTATTCTGCCAAAATGTAAATCTTGACACATGAATTAGCATAGTATTATGAGGTTGATAAAGGTCTGAATTAACCATACTTGGTATCCTAGTTTCTCTTATAGTTAGCGCTATTATATAACACTTAATTGCTGTCTTTAATGATTCTGGTAGTACTTTTGGGAAAACATCCTCTTTTCTAGGTGCCCAAGTCTCTTTTCTGTATTCAGTATAAGAGTTAAAATCTAAATAGCCATCAAATCCAAATTTTTCATCCCATTCATTTCTGCTACTAATATTTTCTATACCAACAATTTCTCCATCATCATTTTGATAAAGTCTAGAAGGGAAATTTCCAATATAATCATTTACAGCCGGTGCTACTAATGGAATTTTTTCATCATCATCTGTTTGATTATCTATTGGTGTTATTGTGTCAAATATTTGCTTTGCTCCTACATAATTTGATGGAGGATTTAATAATTGAATAAAATCGTCTGGAAATATATTGTCAACTCTTTTTAACTGTTTTTCAACATCCTCTCCTTTGAATTTATATTTTATTTCCCAATCATTTTCTGGATATTCATTTCGATCTTGTAAAACATTAGCAAATGGAGTTGCAGTATAACCTAAATATGACTTTACATGAAATAGTTCTAGGATAGCTCTAATGTGTCCATTTGTTTTACTGGCATAATTTCTTCCTTTTGCACCCATATTATTTAATGATGCATTATCTGCTTCATCATCAATTATCAGAAGTGGAATATTGTGTTTTTCTTTACCTTCTTCTAAAGAATTATGCAACCATATTATTAGATTTTTAAGTACACTAACATTTTTTTTACATACAAGTACGTATTTGTCATTTAACGTATGATCAAGTTCTTTGACAGCTTTGCTGAAATCCTTACTTTCAGAGGTTAGTGATTTTACCTGTATAACCTTATTATCACCTCTTACACCAAAACGTCTAATTTTACCAACCCCTTTAGTGCCAGTTGGTTCTCCCGAATCTATCTTGCCTTCTCCTATTATGTCCTTTTCAATTCTTTGCTGTGTTTGACTTCTTAAATCTTCCATAATACCAGCAAGCACAATTACAATTTCGTAACCGGCATCAATAGCTCTATTTATAACGGCGTTGAAGTTTCCTGTTTTTCCAGACTGAACAGCCCCAACAACAAGACCCTTATTATAAATTGGAGATTTTGATTTGGGGTCTGCCATTTTTCCAAGAATAGAAAAACTGGAATCTTCTGTTTCATCAACAACTTTATTAGACCTTCCAGCTTTTTTTAAATATTCAAAATACCTTTTTGAATAATCCCAACTTATTTCGCCATCTCTTTTCTCAGTAAGCCATGTTTTAAAACCTTTTTTTGTTAATGAATGACTAATTCCTGGATCAATTGGGTTAACTGACAGATATTCATTTTTAGCAGTTTCAAAATAACTTTTTAGTGTAGCATCATCCACGTCTGGAAGTCGTAAAACTTTACCCGACGTAATTACTGATTCTTTTATTTGATTGAATAAATTATCAATGAACTTTTTATCCCCTAACGACTTATTAACTTCTTCTTTTATAATTTGTTTAAAAACGTCTATGTAGTTCATTGATTTATTTGATTATTGATTTTATATCATCAGGTAATGAAGAGAATTTAAATCCTAAATGAGGGATTATTTCTTTCTTAATCATTTCATTTGAAATTCCACTAGATAATAATTCTAAAATGTTATTATGAAGTTCTTCCACACTTAAACCATCCTTTTCTTCAATACCTAGAAACTCTTTTTCTTCATGTACATGTCTAATATTATTAACTCTGGTATTAATCATACGTAAGAGTAAATTCAATTGAGATTTTTGTTTCTTATTAAGTGATTCTTGAAGGTTTTTTACAAGTGGGAAATTATTATTAACCTCCATAACCGATCCTTTGTTTGAATAACTTCGCTCGAATAGTTGTATATGATTTTGAGACTTAGTTCCAGAGAATTTTCGAATTCCTCTATTGTAATATTCTCTTTCTGCCTCTATTTTCAATTCTCCAATATAATCTTCAAAAGCATTTCTCAGTTCGTGTGGAACAACAATTTGTGATTTAGCAACATTTAGATGGAGTAAATGATCTACACTATTACCTACTTCAACTCTCAATCTTGCTAATTGAAGCCTAGGAGCTTTTTTAACAATTCCATTCCATCCTCCAAATAAAATAATTCTATCAGCTCTGTAAATGTATAGACCTTCCATATCCATTAAACCTCGATACCTAGTTGTCCACTTAGTAAGGCTTTGTTTACTTTCCGTAATTGCTCTAGATGGAAGTACAAAACCTTCAATTTTAATAACATCTGATCTAAACGAACTTTGCTTGGGCTCAATTTGTCTAAAATCTTTTTCTTCTTCTGGAAAAGGATTAAAAGGACTAACAATGGTATTGTTAATTCTGATTTTTAGTGGGACGATATTCTTTTCCATAAACCTATGAAAAACCAGTGCCAAATAATCAGAGGTGACTTCAGTTATTTCTCTTTTTAAAGCGTCTTTTCTATTGCCTTCTTTTAAATAACTTTCAAACTTGTACAGACCTTCCCAAATGACAATAGTATTAGGCTCATAATCATCAAATCTTTTTAAAAACTCTTTAGATAACTGATTATATTGATACATTAATCTAGCCACTTCCTCATCTGAATTAATAATTATTTTCCATCCATTAATTTTCAAAAAATCAACATCCCAAGTCCTCCCGTGATATTTTTTTTCTCCCTTCTTTTTTGATAAAACCGTAAATTTTCTTGTCTGGGAGAAGGAAGCTGTTTTCATCCCTAGACCAAATCTTCCTAAATCCGAATTTGATCTCGAATCTTCAGGGGAATTACTTGGAAATTGCATGTTTTGGCTTAATTCATTTTCTGTCATACCTTCTCCATTGTCAGCTAAAAATAACTTAAATGGTTCAGACTCTGTATCAATCAAAACCTCTATTTTATCTGCTTTTGCCGATATAGAGTTATCCATTAAATCCGCCAATGAGGTTTCTAAACTGTAACCTTGTTCTGCAATGGACTTTATAAGGTATTCTGGATTTGGTGAAGCATCTTCACTTAAAATCTTATTGCCGTTTTTCATTCTTAATATTTTTGGATATTGAATCTAACCACGTTTTTTTTAAAGAGTCATTCTCAATTAACCTAAGTTCCTTTAATATATTAACTATATCATTACCTGAAAATAACCTAACTGGATATCCATCTGCTAGCACCTCTTTTTGAGTTTGTTTTGTATAATATGATGTAGTAACAAAAATCCCATATTGCCCTCTATTTAATCTTGCGACCAATCTTGAAACATGTTTTGGCTGAACTGCGTTATTCCTACCAAACTTTTTCGCCTCTCCTAAGAATTCAATCTCATATTTTACTGGATAGGGTATTGAAAATTGACCATAGAAATCCAGACCTCCATCAGCGGTTGGCTGTGTTCTGACTATCTTATGATTGATATTGGGTAAGTTTCTAAATAGTTCTACAACGACTATTTCGAATTCAGTGGGCGATAGATTGTGAAGTTCTGATAATAATAATGCCTCTTTTGATTTTTCAGGGGGTATTTGTTCGTCTTTATTTAAAATTCTTTTAGACCAGACATCAAGTCTTTTGATATCTCCTTTTAAGTAATGATTCCAAACATTTGGAGCATTTGTGTGTTTTAATTCGTCTAAGTTTTTAGAGTTTACTCGTTGGTGTAACCATTCAATAGTTACTGTGTCGATATCCAATATTGTAAGCTCACATCTATAGTTTTTTACAGGATTACCTTTGTCTTCAAACCACGTTAAATCAAGGTCCGTTAACACGCAGAGTCCATTAAATTTGACAACCCCACTTTTAGATTTAGAAAAATGAAGAATAGGGGGGATTAATTCCAATTGATTTTCTAGTACCTTGTTAAAGATTTTTAAAAGGTGCTTGTTTCCTTTAAAATCGTCATGTTCTTTCGCAATATTAAATTTCGCATCTCCCCAGTAAAAAATTTTACCTGTAGAATAATCAATTATATCCTCCCATGGATTATACCAGCGGTGTGAAATACCTCTGGTAATCATTACAAGATAGCAAGGCATATCTGTCTGTAAATAAAGGTATTTTGCACTCCTAATACCTCCCGAATTTCCGATACCACTTTCACCGTTAGAAAACCAAGATACAAATTCGTCTAATTCCCTAGAAACACTAAGTATATCTTTATAGCTATGTCCAATTTTATAATTCTTTGTCATGCCCTTTCATTAATAATTTACAAACAATACCAGCAATTTGAAATGCCAAATAAGGGGGAACTGCATTACCGACTTGCTGGAACTGGGAAGTTCTACTTCCTCTAAACAGATAATTATCCGGGAAGGTTTGAATTCTAGCTGCTTCTCTGACGGTTAAAGACCTGCATTGTGAAGCATCATAATGAATAAAATAATGGCCATCTTTCGCGATATGGCTTGTAATCGTTGTGGCCGGTTTATCAGGCTCTTGCACTCTAAATCGGTCAGTAAATTTTCCTGAGTTCACATTGACATGATCAGGTAATAAATCTACATTGTGCTGTGCGTAGTCTTTTAGTCGCGGAAATCGATTAAATTTTTCTACATATAATGCTGCAAATAGATAACGCATTAAATCTTGAGTTAAATGAGATCGAGATTGATGATTTGTAACTCCTTCTAAACGTTTATCAATAAACCAATTTTTCAATATGTGGTTTTGAGAAATTAAATTAGTGCCCTTTAAGAATTCAGCTCCAGACCCTAATTCAATTTCCTCAGGTCCACTAGAAAGGCCATTTAAATCGAGTTCTCCCCAATTTTTTATTTGATTAATATTTTTGGACATTTCTTTTAACCAAGAAGAATTGGAATCTACTAAATTCTTGTAGAGTCTTTTAGGTTTACCGTTTTTATAAAATTCATTCTTATTATACCCAATAAATTTTCTATTTAATTCACTTCTAACGGCTGGAAGATTCCCTATTACTGATTCAAGAGTAACCTTTTCTTTCTCATATAAATATTCACCATTGTGCTGGAAATCTTTTCTAATCCCTAAGAGTATGACCCTGTGACGCATTTGAGGTATACCGTACTTCTCTGATTTAATCAAAAAATCTGAATCTTTTTGTATAGGTCGTACTAATGAATGAATTGTATAATTATTTCCGACTTTTAAATCACGTTTCATCCAATCAAATACCTTTTCACCATCTACTCTTGCTGATAAAAGTCCCTGAACATTTTCCATTACAAAAACTGCCGGCTTATGCTTTTTTATAATTCTAAGGTATTCTTGGTATAGATACACACGGTGATCTTCTTTATCTATTCCGCCAACTCTTGAGCGCCCAACATTAGAATAAGCTTGACAAGGAGGTCCACCAATTAAAACCCAATTCTTTTTACCATTCAGTTGCTTTTTTATTAAACCATCAACAATAATAGGCGGCCATTTTTCTGACCCTAGTTCAATAAGTTGGGCTTCTCTTCTAGCAATTGCACCTTCAGGATAATCATCAAGCATTTTCTCAATTAAAAATTCTCTTTTTTTTAAATCAGATTCTTCTAAGGCGTTATAATATTCATTTGGAACTTTTCTGTTGTCCTTAACAAATTGTCTGTAAAAACTTCTAAAACATAGTGTTTTGTGAGCATTTTCATCTTTTTCAATTGATAGTTTAATATCAAAAATAGATTTGCCTTTATTATTTGTCAAAGACATAAATCCTTCCCCAAGACCTCCTGGGCCAGCGAATAAATCAATAATAGGAATAGATTGATTTGAAAGATTCTTTTTAATTTTCACTTATTGATTAATTTTTATGACTTCTAAAAATAAACAAATGAGTTATTAATTCACCTTATTAGACTTAATTCAATTTGTAAGGTTTTTACTATTTTTATTAATATGATAACCTGTAATTTATTATAATATTGTCGTTTATCGCTACGGTTTTCCGTAATCTATGTAAATTATTATATTTAAATCTAACTTTTATAAAGCTATACTTTGGCTGTTAAAAAACCACTAAAAATAAAAAAGGGCAACATTTCTGCCGCCCTTTAATTTTAGATGTATTTCCAAAGAAACCCACCCGATTGTTCTCTCTCACCCCTACAACATCTCGAAATACAGGTTTTGGATATTCCTGTTTTACTAGAAGCTTCTGCCACGGATTCAAATATCGCAATCCGATTATCCTCTAAATCATATTGAATTACTTTTTTCTTTCTTAAATCTCCTTCAATCACAAAAGGTTCAGTTAAGGTATAGCTCCAATAATACCCCATACAGGTCCTATTTTGCCCCAAACAAGTATTACTTATAGAAGTTCTGCTCGCATCTAAAGCTGATGCTGCACTTTTCAATGAATCATATACTGCTATTAGAGTTCCATCTTTACTATCATATTGATAAACATTTTTTTGAAATCCTCCCCCAGAATCTTGGTTATACCCATTCTCAAGGCTATCGTATAGAAGAATATATTGCTTCTCCTTTTCAGCTAGTTCATTTACATCATTTGCGGTGTCTATCTGCTCCCATTCAAAAGCATCAGGACCATAGGTCCCGATTGCTTCTTGAAAATAACTGCCCTTGCCATTGTTGGCTTTTTGCTCATGGTCTGATTTTCTTTTAGGAATATCTTTGGTTGTTGTTCCTATGTACATATGACCTGTATGTAAATTTGTGACTTTATAAATTATTCTTTTGTTCTTCATTGTTCATTCTCTCATTTATTTTTAAAATTTCTTTTAGGGAGTACCCTCCGAAACCCTCATAAATAATGGGTTTCGGTATTCTTTGACCACTTTAAAAGTGGTCAATAGGTTATATCAGGCAGCTGTTTGGCTGTTTTTCATAGAAAGATGTTTTCCATCAAGCCAGTCGATTAAAAGTGTTTTCATTCTAGTATTAGGTATATACAAGTTCATCGGCTTGTTATCTCGAATGCAACCTCTCCATAACCACTGTATAAGTTCGCTCAATGCCCACAAATCTTCGTTTAAAGAAATATTTCTTTCTTTAAAAAAATTTAGTGTTTGAGGGTCAAAATACCTATTCGCTAAGTATGCCATAGAGCTTTTATGCCTATACTCATTAGATGCCCTTGCATTTACTGGAATGTAACCTTTAGTATAACTTTTACCTTTAAGCTTGTCCCTATATAATTTGAAGGTGGTATATGCGTTTTCTTCTGATTTTGTATTAAATACTCTCTTAAATGTGTTTGAAGTAACGTCACTTATCCTTTTAGCATCTTTTTTACTCAATCTCTCTATCCAAGACTTACTAAATGAATTGTAATTCCCATAGCTACCTTGGTAAATGTTCAAAAGTTTTTTAAGTTCTGATAATTGTTTAAAATTATCATTGGAAACAATTTCATAGTCTAAATCATATAAATTTAAGTAGGAGGACAATAGACTTCCTTCAAATAAGTACGTTAAAATTTGTATTTCTTTAAATGATTTGAAAATTTCTACTGGAAATATTCCTACAAAATAATGCTTGTCTAAAAAATACAGAGTGTTTGTTTGGCATAACCTTTTGGTTGTTTGAAAAGCTTGATTATTATATTCATCCTTTATAAAAGTCACCAAACTAGTGTTGGTATCAATATGTACCATATTTTGGTCTCTCAATATATTGATGTCTTGTTCTCCAATCCTATAACTGAATATCGGTGTAATAACCTCGTCCAATATCAGGGTATATTCACTTAAGAAATTATAATCGGATAGAGGTAGGTTAGTAAAAAGAGAATGGGTAGTCACAATACATTTACCCTCAAGAGCAAGTTTCATAAATTGCTCTCTTTTGTTCAAAATACTAAATGATTTTTTAGCATTTAAGTCAATCAATCCATTCTCGTTTATTAAATTGTTTTCAATTGATAGGCAAGCCTTCAAATCTTCATCTATGGATTTTGGAGCAAAAGCTCTACCTCCGGTGGCTTCAACAACCCTTTCTACTTCACTAAGAAAAGGAGTGACATAAATAAATTTTTCATCCCTTTCAATGTACTCATTCATTCTTTGGATAGCTCTTGTTGTTTTTCCACTACCCATTAATTCATCATAAACTTTTATATTCATTTAATTTTTAACGTTGACCATCCAAACAGTGTTTTTAAATTAATATTAAGGTTTGGGATGTTATGCCATAAAAAACCATATCAGAAAATTTCCGATATAGTCTGTCCTTCTGTATTTGATTAAATTGGTTTTTTCTCACTTCATTAAATCCTCGGCACAAACCACATATTACAATATATAATACGAAAAAAAATCGACAATTCCAAATTTTTAACAATATTTATTTGTTTATATGGTAATTTTTTAGTATGTGATTAATAAAAAATAGCTGTCTCAGTGCTGGAATAATCAAACTAAGTACAGCTATTTATTGAGCTCAATTCATTTTCAGTGGTTTCTTTTTAGAGAAGGAAACCGTCTCAAAACACATTATAGTAAATGTGGAAAATACAGCATAGACTTCTTTTTATTCTAGAATAATATCAAAATAGTGGTAATAATAAGCCTGAGAGTCAATTAGGTAAACAACTACTAAATTCTTGGTCACCTTTACTTTTTCTACTCTTAATATTTCCCCACTTTTAAATAGTCCTACAGAAGCAATAACCTGCACCTTAAATGGACAATTCAAAACATATAACCGGCTATCCCAGCCTACCACAAATAATTCATCTGGTGAACTGTATTTAAGTATCTCCGTCAATATTTCTTCGTTCATTTTTAAAATATATTAGGATTGGACTAAATTGTAAATATGCTCAAATAGCTATATTATATTATGAAGCAACCAATTTGGATTATTATATTCTATTGAATTCGCTAGGTTTTCTATCAACTCATATGCATTTACGTTTCGCTCAAAATTGGTATCTATGTAAGAGGATTTATTGGCCTCGGTAAGCAAATTGTACAATTGCCATAAACTAATTGAGCCATCATCATTTCTGCCGAAATTTGGGCAGGTGTAATAATCACGTACTATGGACCCTACCTGACCGTCATTCAGACCTATTGAAAACAATTTACTTTTATCCGATTTAGGCAAGTGAAAGTACATCCTTAGCTTTCCTATCAAATGAGCGAACTGCTTTTCATTCAAAACAAATTCGTTCATTTTTTGCATAAAAAGTAAATGTTCCTTCCTATTATAGCTGTTAAATAATTCAGTTGCTATATCTGGTAGTTCACCTCTTGAACCTATCCTTATTTCGTTTGTAAATCCGTCGGAACTTACACACAAGTTTGTGCAAACATTATTTTTAAAACCAATGAAAAGTTTAAATTTCTCTAATGATTTACAACTGTAAAGATTTTCTTGATTGTAAGCTCTTACACCTCCAACGCTTAGAATTAGTTCATTTCCATTCACATTTGCTTTTACTGATGGAATCTCAATTATGAATGCGCACCTTTCGTAATAGATTGTCTTTTCATTTTCTAACAGCTCCTTTACAGGCTTACCGATAGCAGAAGGAATTCTACCTTTTATCACATGGCTTACTCGTATCTGAGGTGCCAAAGTTTCTTCATGTTCAAAGAAACCATTTACCGAATTAGCAATTTCATTTATAAATTGATAGTGGCTAATAGTACTCTCATTATCCTTGGCAAATACAGGTATATTACATTCGTTCTTCAAATGTTCAAGACTAACCTTTAGTGTATTTGCCTCTATGAAATTGCTTGAAGTAACAGATTCGGAAAAACCTTGATGTTGGACCTCTTCTTGATGTACCAGTTCGTTTAAATTATGATTTGTTATAACTACCATTTGTTTCTTTATTAGCGTTAATAATATTGTCTTCTTCTACTAAGTTCCCCAATGCATCCAATTGGGCTTTTCTTTTCATAATCAATGGATGAACCTGTTTTTGTAAGCCATTGTATTTCTGATAAAGATGTTTTAATCCTTCAACCGTAGTACAGGATTGTATTTCGATATTTGCCTGTTCTAGTGATAAACCTTCATTACACCATTGCATCAATTTTCTACCTGTTGCAGCATTAATCACAAATTCAGGTTTGTCCATAAAAAGTCCAGTTCTGTCTTTACTTGCCTTAGCCATATGGTTCTCATTTATGATTTCAAAGTTGGCGGTTAACTCGTATTCAAAACCTTCCCTTGTAATGGATTTTAAGCCGTGTTTAACGACTTTTGTTTTGCCATTGGAAGCAGAATCCATTGAGTAATCAATCTTACTTCTAACTGTTGTTATTACGTGTGATTCAGATTGGAGAATTGCATCAATGAATGCCTGATGCCTTGGAGAAACTTTGCTCCAATCCTGAAAACGTCCTCCAAGTTTTTCATGTATGTTAAGACAACCTCCCGTTCCTTGCCATTCATGCGTAATGCTATCAATTATAATTACATTCATAGCAGCCTGTTCGCATGTTTTAATCGCCTCAATATATCGTTCTGGGCTATAAGGTTCGTTCAATGACAATACATTGAAGTTTCCTAAGTGAGAGTAAAGACTTGCACTATTATTTTCAGTATCGATAATAGCAACTTTTGACCAGTCATTTGTAATGCCATAAGCTAGCAATAATGCGCTATAGGACTTACCAAAGCCGCTTGCACCGCTAATTCCTAACCTCAACTTTACTTGATGTCTCTGTGCTGTTTGTAGTTTCATAATGTTTTTTATTAATTAAAAATTAAAATCGTTTTTAAACAAAAAAAAGAGCTCCATTCCTGAAGCTCTTAATCTTTATTGGACAGCTATTATGCTACCAGTTCCTCTTCGATAAGATTCTCGCTAAGACTATCTTTATCACTAACAAATTCGTAGCGATGGCTAAGGGTCATAATTTCCCCAGTTTCAGGATTTGGATATTCATAAGGTTCTGTAACTACCTTGGTAATGTTCCCTTCTAATTCTGTTCCAATAACCGACTTGCACATTTCTTCATTAAAAGTGCAGGGAACTTTAGCAGTCTTCGCCGTAAAATACATTTTACCTGTTTCTTTACTCTTGACGGCCTCTAGTCCTCCTTGTACTACTAAAGCACAAAATTCTGTCCCATCCTCTTTTTGATAGGTTCTGTAATCCATAATTTTTACCATGGTTTTCTTAATTTAAGATTATACATTAAAGGTGCGGGGTATCCGCAAATCTTAAAAAGGGCGGGGGCTGACTATCGGTAGACTCGCATTCACCTTAAGGAAAGTCATTGAAAATTTTGAAAAAAAATTATTTTAAAATTTCATCAAGTTTTTCTTGATTTCTTTTTCTCTTTACAGAATCAATTATTTTCTGAAGTTTTATATTTTCTGAGTTTAATATTTCACCTAATTCAGAAAGAAAAGTATTAAAATTCTTTTCTTCATATATCATTCCGTTAATTATAGTTTTTTCATATTTGTAATAAGGGTCAAATTCATCAGTTCTGATGTTGTATTGATTTCTTCCCCTGACAATGAAACCTATTTCATCGCTTTCCCATTTAAAAATTAAGTTTGAATAATTATATTTTTCAAAAGTATAGCTTGGAATGTTTCTTACTGAGCGCGCTTTTTTCAATTGAGTTTTTGTTGTTTTTGAACTTTTTTTATTGTTCAACTTGATTAATTCAACCAAATCAATTTCTTCATTATCCTCTTGTATTGAGCCTTTTCTTGAGAAAACTTTAAATGTTTCTAATAGACTTTCTATTATGTCTTTCTTTTTAAGAGGATCGTCTTCTAGTAATTCTTCCATATTCCAGACAAATTTTTCTTCATATGATTTCAGTAATTTAGAATCATCATAGTCACCATAAAGCACATACAATTTATAAGTAAATGAATCCTCTTGGAAGTGTATAGCCTGTTGATTCATTTCAAAGGTATCTATGAAATGGAAATTGATAGAGATTAATTTATTTCTATAGAAATAAAGTGTAAATACAGTAGATTGATGTAATAAATTATTATCTCTTATTTCTTTTACAAAACCTTTAATGTCATTACTATATTTTTCTAACTTCCAATCTTCTAAATAAAGTGAATCTATATCCAATGAGAGTTTAAGGTTGCCATAACCTTTGGCCAAATCCAAATTATTTTTTGTTCCGTATTCGGCATTCCTTAAAAAGAAGCTATCCTTTTGCATTAACAAAAGACTAGCGGAATTATGGGGCAATTCAAAAGACTTTACCTTTTCTTCCTTTTTTAATATTCGGGAACAGGAAACAAAAACAAGGCTTGCGGCTAAAAAAAGATATAATATCGAACCAGTGAACATTTTATTCATAATAGATATTTTTACTTTTCTAAAGTGTTTCTAGACATTTTAAATTATCCCTAACTACACATTTATTTTCATTTTCAATGGCTCTAACCAAATCTGTTCCTACCCAAAATAATATGCTTTTGAGATAAGTTTTATTGGGAATATTCTATCAAAGAATTTTTTATTTTATAGAGTACAATTGCTAAATCTTTTTGATTCATTTCTAAGAAATCAAAATTATCAGTTCAAATAATATACCTCTTTCGCCACTTGTTTAAAAAATAAACTTACCATTGAAACCATCTGGTTTTTTCCAATTAATCAGTACAGAGTTCTTACGCATTGTAGTATCCGCGGTTATGTTTATATAAATTTAAACTCCATTTTCGTAATTTGACCACTATAGTCTCTTGCGGTAGTTTTTAATTCACACTGTGACATAGCCAAATGCAACATAATTATTATCAAGACCATTATCGTTATTAATTTCAAAGTGTAATCATTATAAAAATAGGCATATATGCCTATATAAAAACATTTGTACTCTACGAATTTTAACCCGTGGAGTATTTAGAAGAAAAACAGTTCTTGATTGCTTTTGGAAAGAATCTCAGACTACTAAGGAAATCCAAAGGATATACCCAAGAAGAACTTGCTAACGAACTTGATGTTGAAATATCTCAAATAAGCAGAATAGAAAGAGGTGTTATAAATACTTCTATTACTAATGCACACAATATTGCCAATGCTTTAAAAATTCCTGTTTCTGCGTTATTTATTTGGTAGTTTATCCCTAAGTCTCTGCATTTCTAATCCTACTTTCCTTTGAACAACTTTACCGTAATAATCTTGAGTCATTTTAAGACTAGAATGACCCAATAATTCACTAACAATTTCCATAGGAACATCATTATATAATAGCACCGTGGATGCAAATGTTTTTCTTGCCATATGATGGCTGATAGGTTTGTTTATTCCAACTATACCTGCTATCTCCTTTAAATAGGAATTGATTTTCTGGTTGCTAAATTTTGGCAACGCATTTGTCTCAGCTGTGTCGTACTTATCCAAAATTACCTTTGCTTTTGGTAGTAAGGGAACAGATATCATCTTGTTGGTTTTATGCCTTTTCATTTGAATCCATTCATTCCCATCAAAGCCTTTTATGATGTGCTCCTTTTCTAAACTGGACATTTCATAGTATGCCAACCCTGTATAACAGCAAAAAATAAATAAGTCCTTGACCAATTGTAAACGAGGCTGTGTGAAATGGTGCTCTTCGAGCAGTTTCAGTTCATCCGTTGAAAGGAATATCACTTCTTTCCTGACCTTACCGGGCTTGTGTTGTACAAATGGGTCTTTTTCCAAATATCCCTCGCCCAAAGACTCCTTAATAGGTTTTCTGAAACGCTGGATAGCTTTATTAATGGTTACTTGGCTTTGCTTCCTTTCCGTCTTAAGATAGTATTCAAAATCATGAAGGAATTGAAGCCTTAGCCTACTCAAAGGATAGTCCTGTTTGCCATATTTCCATTTGATGAAGTCCTTTACTTGTTTATTGGCATAATTAAACTTCTTCCAGGTACCCAATTGGATATCTATCCCAACGAGCTTTCTCTTTTTCTCTAGAAATTCTTTGAAATATTGGATTGTCCCGACCTCCTTAGTTGATGGTTTTCCAATATAGTTGTTAAAAATATCTTCAACGGTAAATTCAACTCCTGCCAATTGTAGCTGTAAATGTGCCTTCTTAATGTTGGCGGTTATTATTTCTAGCTGTAGATTAATTTGTTGATTCGCAATAGTAATGGAACTGGCTTTTTGCTTCTTGGCATTCCAATCTGAAGGACTAATGAATTCACCTGATGAAAATTCCTTTCGCTTTTTCCTATAGGTAATACGACACTTAATGGGACATAACCCCTTACTGTTTTCTTTTGATTTGTTCAAATAGAACAAGACTAGAAGTGATTTTTGATTCATAACCAATTGATTTAAATGTTAAACAATTGGCATACAATTCATGATTTTCAAAGTGGGACACCCAGGATTCCAAATGGGACACCTGTAGGGACACCTGAAATATCCAAAATAACTTGACAAGTTGACGGTTGATGGAAAGTGCAGTCAGTGCTTATAGTGCAGTTATATACTGTACCTCAACACTTTAAACAAAAAATCCAACCTAACTGAATAGATCGGATTTGTTTGAATGTGGTCCCACATGGGCTCGAACCATGGACCCCCTGATTATGAGTCAGGTGCTCTAACCAGCTGAGCTATAGGACCCGCAAATTGCGGTTGCAATATTACCATTTATTTTTAATCGGTACAAGCAAAACGGCACTTGGATGAAAAATTGATGGAATATAATTTACCTTTCGTTATAGTTTGTCCTCGTGAGCTACTTCTTGGCAAAGTTCTACCAAAACCCCGTTAGTGCTTTTTGGATCCACAAAAGCAACCCACTTGTTGTCCGCACCCTTTTTTGGAACTTCATTTAAAAGAACGAATCCCTCTTTTTTAAGTCGGGCGAGTTCTGCACCGATATCGTCCACGGCAAAGGCTATATGATGTATGCCCTCCCCTTTCTTTTCCAAAAACTTGGCTATAGGGCTATCTTCATTCAAACTTTCTAAAAGCTCTATTTTATTGGGGCCGTTTTTAAAAAAAGAGGTCTTTACCCCTTCTGAAGTTACCTTCTCCTCTTTATACGGTGCTACTCCTAATAGTCTTTCATACAATTGGTTCGCTGCCTCTAAGTTGTTAACCGCAATTCCTATATGTTCTATTTTCTTCATTTGTGTTGAATTTAATTCAGCATCTATTCTACATAAGTACTATTTTGAAGATGCTTTCTTTAGATATTACGAAAATACGTAGTATTCTGCGTATTTTTGTACCATGGAAACGCAACGACAACGTAAAATAGGAGGAGTCATCCAAAAGGATATTGTAGATATTCTTCAAAAAGCAGCCATAGAAGGCGGACTTAAAGGTACCCTCATATCCGTATCCAAGGTTGCGGTTACAACAGATCTATCCATAGCAAAAGTGTATGTCAGTATTTTTCCAAACGACAAGGCAAAAGAGCTTATGGAGGGTATAAAATCCAATCAACCTTTAATCAAACATGAGCTTAGTCAGCGCACACGAAACCAGTTACGTCGTGTTCCAGAACTATTGTTTTACTTGGATGATTCACTGGACTATATTGAAAATATCGAGAAATCTTTGAAAGGGAAGGAAAATCCTATTGAGAACAGGGACTTATTGGCCAAAAGAAAAAAATCCTAAGGGTTGAACTTTCCGCTCTACATAGCCAAAAGGTATATACGCTCCAAGAGCAGCCAAAACGCTGTGAACATTATCAATTTTATTACGTTCCTGGTTATTGTTATAGGGTCTGCCGCCTTGTTCATTGTCTTGTCGGGTTTTGCCGGGCTTAAAACCTTTAGCCTTTCTTTTACCAATTCCTTTGACCCCGAACTTAAAGCCTTACCGGCAACCGGAAAGTTCTTTACCCTAAGCCCAGAACAGGAAACCCAGCTTTCATCTATTAAGGGTATTGCGTATTATTCTAAAGAAATAGAAGAGAAAGTATATTTGGAACATAGAGGCAAAAACCATATTGCCTACCTAAAGGGCATAGATTCCAATTACATTAACGTCACTGGAGTAGACAGCACCATCTATTTTGGAGATTGGACCATAAACGATCAACAGGTTGTTTCTGGGATAGGCATCCTTAACATTTTAGGTATTACGGTCAACCAATTTAGAAGCCCCATGCAGATTTATGCCTTTAAGCCTGGGGAGGGTTCCATTTCGCCGCAAAGTATGTCTAGTACAAGCTCTTTATATAACCAATTACCCATGGTCATTGGAGGTGTTTACGCTGTAGAAGCTGACTTAGACAACAAATATGTCTTTGCACATTTACCTTTGGCACAGGTGCTTTTGGAAAAGGACAAGAACGAATACTCCGGCATCAACTTTAAATTAAACGATAACGCTAGCGAAGCAGACGTTAGGAAATATATCTTGAATAGTCTCAATAATTCAGTCATTCTAAAGAACAGGCAAGAACTCAATGGTACGCTTTACAAAATGCTGAATACAGAAAATATGGCTACCTATCTTGTTTTTACCTTAGTTCTCATTATTGCATTATTTAACGTTGTTGGGGCTATTATCATGATGATATTAGACAAACAGCAAAACTCCAAAACACTTTATAGCCTTGGAACTACCATAAAAGAATTAAGAAGGATATATTTTGTGCAGGGGATATTGGTAACTGTAATAGGTGGTACTATAGGTGTTCTACTAGGCTCTTTGCTGATATGGTCGCAACTCGCTTTTTCATGGTTAAAGATTACACCAACCCTTGCTTATCCGGTTGAATTTCAAGTAATTAATATTGGTATCGTTCTTGGCACAATCTTCGTTTTAGGAATTATAGCTTCAAAAGTTGCAAGTAGTAGAATCAACCAAAAATTGATCAAAATGGGTTAAATCTATAACGTGTTTTAGAGGTAGATAAATACATAAGATTTATATATTATATCTTAACGGAATCAATTGAATTCTTATTCACTGTAAGTTAGCACGAAGTCGCGAACCTTAAGCTACAACTTGGGTCTTCGACTGCGCTCAGACTGACATTTTAGGTGTAGATTCATTCTCAAACAACTACTAATCCCAAAAGCATTTTAAGAACGTAACTAGCCTATCTAATTTTGAACATTGGCACAACAAGGGTAGTATAAAAAAGTTGATTTGTTTATTCTCCACAAGAGTAAGAGTTCCCCCTTTTTAGGGCTAGGGGGCTTTTAGGGGATTATCATACAAATTCAAAATCCCCAAATTTTTGCAACACCTCATCAAAGGTCTCAAAAACATCAATAGAATGGTCGCTAGTAACCATTTTCATTCTATACGGTTTAAAGTCAGGTATCCCCTTAAAGTAATTGGTATAATGCCTTCTGGTTTCAAAAACACCTAGTTGCTCCCCTTTCCAATCAATGGACATTTGGAGGTGTCTACGGGCGGCGTCAACACGCTCTTCCATCGTTGGTGGCGCCAAATATATACCTGTCTCAAAAAAGTGTTTTACCTCCCTAAAAAACCAGGGATAGCCAATACTGGCGCGGCCAATCATCGCCCCGTCCAAGCCATACTCGTCACGCATTTTTACTGCGGCCTCGGGTGTATCTACATCTCCATTTCCGAAAACAGGAATATGCATTCTTGGGTTGTTTTTTACCTCGGCAATGGGTTTCCAATTGGCATTGCCCTTGTACATCTGAGCACGGGTGCGCCCGTGAATGGAAATGGCCTTGCAGCCTACATCTTGCAAACGTTCGGCTACCTCAACAATTTTTATTGAATCATCATCCCAACCTAACCTTGTCTTTACGGTAATTGGTAGCTTGGTATGCTCTACCATGGCTTTGGTCAACGAAACCATTAAATCGATATCCTTTAAAATACCCGCTCCCGCCCCTTTGGAAACTACTTTTTTTACGGGACAGCCAAAATTGATATCGATAATATCCGGACCTGATTTTTCAACAATTTCAACCGATTGCAACATGGATTCCAAGTTGGCCCCAAAAATCTGAATCCCCACCGGACGTTCCTTCTCGTAAATATCTAACTTCATTACGCTCTTTGCGGCATCACGTATCAACCCTTCAGAAGAAATAAACTCCGTATACACAACGTCAGCGCCCTGCTCCTTACATAAAGCACGGAATGGTGGGTCGCTCACATCTTCCATGGGGGCAAGTAACAAGGGGAAATCGGGTAATTGTATGTCGCCAATTTTAGGCATATAATTTTCTTCTTTTACAGATTGCAAATTTAAGAAAAAACTCCAAGTTGTTTACGGCGCAGAAGAACGCCTATCATTATGCCAAGGGATTTGGTCCCACCAATGATTTTTTAGGCCTAAAACTTTACCTCTGCCCCTACTTTTTTACCATCCCTATTCACAACTACCTTTGCGGTGCTACCTTCCTCAAAGGCAGATAAAGCCCTCATATAACTCATCATATCTACCACGGTGCTATCTCCCAATTGTATGACGATATCCCCTTTTTGGAGTCCCGCATTAAAAGCAGGCCGGCCCTCAGAGACTCCGTCTATTCGCATACCCTCGCCATCAAACAGGTAATCTGGCATCACTCCAAGACCTACTTTAAAGCGAGGCACTTCCTCACTTTCGTTTTTGGTAGTTCGGAACGAAAGTTTAGGGCTGTCGTCAAGTTCGGCAATTACTTCAATTATATAGTTGGCAATCATTTCCATGCCTTCGTAGTTCAGTTTATCCGAGTCGTCCGAAGGTTTGTGATAATCCTCGTGCTGACCTGTGAAAAAGTGCAAGGCAGGAATGTCCTGTAAATAAAAGGAAGTGTGGTCGCTTGGTCCTATGCCCGATTCGCCCAATACTAGTTTAAACCCAGTATTGGTGCTATTCAGTACTTGGTTCCAAATGGGAGCGGTGCCAGTTCCTGTGATGGATAATGTTTTATCTTCCCGTAGCCGGCCTACCATATCCATATTAATCATATAATTGGCCTGTTCTAGATTGATAGTAGGATTTTTACAGAAGTAATTACTTCCCAGCAAGCCCATTTCCTCTCCAGAAAATCCGATAAATACATAATTACTGTTTGCAAGGCTATCTTTTAGGCGTTCTGCCAATTGAAGCATGATGCCAACACCACTGGCATTATCATCTGCACCATTGTGAATTGCTTCTCCTTCTGCATACAACGAACCCTCGCCGCCCATGCCTAAATGGTCGTAATGCGCTCCAATAATGACGGTTTTATCCGCTTTATTATCAATATATCCAATAATATTAGTTCCCGTAATAGTTCCGTCCCCGGAGACAAATTTAGCCTCGGTATGTGGGTCTGTCTTTGGTTTAAAGGTAAAGGTCTGGAAGTAGGTTCCAGCGTTTCCTTTTGGGAGCAAGCCAATCCCTTCCATACGCTGTTGTAGGTAACTAGCGGCAATCAATTCTTCTGGAGTTCCAGTTTCACGGCCTTGTAAACTATCACTGGCTAGAAATCCAATGTCATCCCGAAGGGTAATTTTTTTTGGTGATTCTTTTTTACAAGAAACAGAAATAGTAAAAATCATGAGTAAAATGCTAATAATCCGAGCCATAGCCTTTATTTTTACTCAAAAATACACATCAAATGAGAATTCCTTTTGTTTTGTCACTTCTATTTGTAATTACTAGTTGTAAAACCGAACCGAAACCTGCAGTAGACACCCCAAAAGAGGCAACTTCTTTAATGGCCGGCAGCGATACGCTCATCTACCCCGAGGAAAAGTATTTCAAAAGCATCCGCCAGATTACTTTTGGCGGAGATAATGCGGAGGCCTATTGGAGCTGGGACGATAAGCAAATGATTTTTCAATCCAACAACAAAGATTGGGGCATGGAATGCGATCAAATGTTCCTAATGAATATTGAGGAGAACTTTAAGGATAACAAACCACCTGTGGTCAGCACAGGAATGGGACGTACCACATGTGCTTATTTTCTGCCGGACAATAAACATTACGTGTATGGTTCTACTCATTTGGTGGACAAAGAATGTCCTGATGTGCCTTTGCGTAAAAACGGAAACTATGTATGGCCTGTGTACGATTCCTTTGATATTTTCGTGGCCGATTTAGAGGGGAACATTACCGCCCAACTCACCGATGAACCCGGCTACGATGCCGAAGCCACCGTTTCTCCTAAGGGCGACAAAATCGTATTTACATCCGATAGAAGTGGCGATTTAGAACTCTACACCATGAATTTGGATGGTACGGATGTAAAACAGATTACGGATGAATTGGGCTACGACGGCGGCGCATTCTTTTCACCTGATGGCAGTAAATTGATTTTTAGAGCGTCTAGACCACAAACACCCGAAGCTATAAAGGAATATAAAGACTTACTTGCCGAGGGGCTCGTGGAACCAACGGATATGGAGTTGTTCATCTGCAATGCCGATGGTTCCGATTTGAAACAACTCACTTTTTTGGGAAATGCGAATTGGAGTCCGTTTTTTCATCCATCCGGAGAAAAAATACTGTTCTCAAGTAATTTTGAGGCTGAAAAAGGGTTTCCTTTCAACCTTTATTTCATAGATATTGATGGTAAGAATTTAGAGCGCGTGACCCATGGCGAGACTTTTGACGCCTTTCCTGTGTTTTCAAATGACGGTAAATATTTAGCGTTTTCTAGCAATCGTAATAACGGAGGTACTCGCGACACCAATTTATTTATAGCAGAATGGCAAGAGGTCTCCAATGACTAGTACAATTTAGATTCTGGACCTATTGGTCCATACACCTTTACAGGTCCTGTTTAACCATGAGCGTACAACGCCGATATACTATATATGAATCTCCCTTATGAGCCTGTGCTATTTGGTGTACAGTTGAACATACACCTCATATTGGAGTACTTAGCGTTCTTTGTAGCGTTCAGGTATTACGTATACCTTCGAAAGAATAGCCGAGATAGTATTTCATCCACCAACCGACTTTCCATAATCATCGGGGCTGTTTTTGGAGCGCTTATATGCTCCAGGCTTGTAGCTTTTCTTGAAAACCCTACACTGCACTACCCACAAGGATGGTTGACATTGGTGAACAATAAAACCATTATGGGCGGTCTTTTTGGTGGCTTGCTAGGCGTAGAACTAATCAAAAAAGTAATTGGAGAAAAGCAGTCTTCTGGAGACCTGTTTACATTACCCATTATTCTAGGAATAATCATTGGCCGTGTCGGATGTTTTTTGGCAGGCACCAACGAATTCACCTATGGCAAGACAACGACCTTTTTTTTAGGTATGGACTTAGGTGATGGCCTATTAAGACACCCTATTGCTCTTTATGAAATTTTATATTTAGCACTTCTTTTTAACCTAATAATAATCATACAGAAAAAGTTCAAAAGCTTACAAAGCGGATATTGCTTCAAATTATTTATGGTTACTTATTTCGGTTTTCGGTTTTTTATCGAATTTTTAAAGCCAAACACTTTTTTTGTACTAGGGCTAAGCAGCATTCAACTATTATGCTTAATTTGTTGGGGATACTATTATAAATTCATCCATCAATTAGTACTAAATGCCAGAAAGTAAGTATACCTACTACGACTTTACCCTTAGTCTTTGTCCCGAATGTTTACGCCGTGTAGATGCCAAAATTGTTTTTGAGAATGACAAGGTCTATATGCTAAAGAATTGTAAGGAACATGGTAGGAGCAAAGTGCTCATTGCAGATGATATTGAATACTACAAAAACATTCGCAACTATAACAAAGTATCTGAATATCCTAAAACTTTTAATACAAAGACCCACTTTGGCTGCCCATATGATTGTGGGCTTTGCCCCGACCATGAGCAACATTCGTGTCTCACCGTTATAGAAATGACGGACCGTTGCAACCTCACCTGCCCTACCTGTTATGCCGGTTCCTCGCCTACATATGGACGACATAGAACCCTAGAGGAGATGAAAAAAATGTTGGATGTCATCGTTAAAAATGAAGGTGAACCGGATGTGGTACAACTTAGCGGAGGTGAGCCAACCATTCATCCCCAATTTTTTGAGCTATTGGATTATGCCAAGACGCTTCCCATTAAACATTTGATGGTAAATACCAACGGAATTAAAATTGCCAAAGATTTTGATTTTGCCAAACGCTTGGCTACCTATGCCCCCGATTTTGAAATTTACTTACAATTCGATTCTCTTGATAATAAGGTCTTGCGTACCCTACGCGGAGCAGATTTAGCAGATGTGCGGCTAAAAGCGATAGCGCATCTTAACGAGCTAAATCTTTCGACTACGCTGGTAGTTACGCTTCAAAAAGGATTGAATGACCATGAGATGGGGCAGACCATAGATTTCGCATTAAAGCAGAAATGTATTAGGGGCGTTACTTTCCAACCCACTCAAATTGCAGGTCGTTTAGAGAATTTTGAAGTAGACGAACATAGGATTACGCTTACCGAGGTACGTCGCAAAATCTTGGAGCAATCACCAATTTTTGAATCGGACGACCTTATCCCCGTTCCCTGTAACCCAGATGCATTGGTCATGGCATATGCCTTAAAACTGGGAAATGATGTGAGTCCGTTAACGCGATACATTAATCCAGATGATTTGCTCAACGAAGGAAAGAATACCATCATCTACGAACAGGACGAGCATTTGCACGGTAAGATGATAGAATTGTTCAGTACAGGAAATTCAGTAGAAAAAGCATCGGAAAATTTAAAGAGCATTATGTGCTGCCTACCAGAAATAGATGCACCGGAACTAGGGTATGACAATCTGTTCCGCATTATTATAATGCAGTTTATAGATGCGCATAATTTTGATGTGAGGGCCATAAAGAAATCCTGCGTTCACATTGTAAACAAAGACTACAAGATTATTCCCTTTGAAACTATGAATTTGTTTTATAGGGATGATAAAATTGCTCGTCTAACCGAATTACAAAACGAGACGATATGATACTTGAAGTAGGAAATTTAGATGGTCTTGTAGTACTGATAGCATTGGTGATGTTTGGTCCCGCCTTGTTGTTTTTAATCATTGGTTTTGTGCTGTTCGCAAAGGAGAAGAAAAAAGCAGGTAAAGTGCTTTTTATTATAGCAGGTGTCTATCTTTTGATTAGCCTAGGTACTTGTGGGGCTTTAATGAGCGGAATCTAATTTTTGATATACCCTTAATTAACATGTTTTTTGATATTTTACAACTTACCGGTGTCATGTTTTGCCTATTTACAGCACTACTTGTTTGGTTTCGCTTTAATAAGAACAATTCCCTTTCTGGTAAGCTTTTGGGCGGCATGTTATTTTTAACCGGCTTTTGTAATGCATTTTACCTCCTTATTGCCTATGATATCATCAACCATTTTCCTTATTTATATAAAGTGCCAGCTCCGATTACATTTCTTGTTTTTCCATTGAGCTACCTGTATGTGCGAATGGTGTTGACCGGCGAGGATACATTTAAAAAAACCGACGCGTTGCACCTTATCCCCTTTCTTTTCTTTACCATTAATTATTTACCCTTTTATTTAATGGATATTGCCGAAAAAGCTGCCTATGTATATGAAGTTACTCAAAACTTTGAGCTTTCCTATACCGGGCAGGACGGGCTCTTCCCGGAATGGGTAAATATTCTGGGGAGAAGCATTTCTTCAATTTTTTACTTAGGGCTGCAATGGAATCTTATTTACACCTTTTTCAAAAAGAGACAACAGAATAGTTCCAAACAATTTGCCCAAGTAAAGAAGTGGATTTTTCATATGACCGTCATACAGACTACGTATTCTTTCTCACTATTACTTCTTTATCTTTTCAACGCCGTTATTGCGGTGGATCTGCTATCAAGCTTGGGGGGCTTTTTATATGTACTGTGGGCTTTGGTAAACGGAAGTTTTTTGTTAGTGGCATGCTACTTACTTTGGAATCCACATTTACTGGTAGGCCTTCCGAAATTGACCTTGAAAAAAAATAGCGCAACGAATGTATATCCTTTACAGCATATACATTCATTGGTAAAAGGGCAAGATATGTTTTTAAACCCACAGTTAACCGTGTACGAACTTTCAAAGGATATTGGTATAAGTGCCCGAAAAATATCGGCCAGTATCGGACATTCTAAGTTTGCGAACTTTAATAACTATATTAACGAACTACGGGTATCATATGCGGTCCTTAAAATAAACGAAGGTTATCTGGAAAAGTATTCGGTAGATGCGCTATCTGAAGCCTCAGGCTTTAATTCCAAGAATGCGTTTTACAGGGCATTCAAAAAGGCATATGGATGTACGCCTTTAAAGTACAGTAAAGCTTCTTAAATTCTGTTACGTTCGTCTACTCTTTTTCGCTTTTGGTTGTCCCTTATCTTTGTGTTCCCAAACGAATATCTAAACCCGAACACTAGTAATCTATTTTCTGCACGTATGGAAGAGGAGTTGTCCTGGGTTAGGTACTGGCGTGTAAGAAACTGGTTGCTCTGGTTAAAAATATCCTCTACGGATAAGGATATACTTGCACTTTTATTCCATATGGTTTTCCTTATTGACAAACCAAGCTCATTAAGAGATTCTATCCTAGAATTACCAATAATATTAGGAGAGGTATAGCTAAAGCTGGCATCTACGAACAGGGAGCTATCCTCTAAAAAAGTAAAACTTTGGGTCGTTCTAAAATAAGTGATCAGCGCCGTATTTTCCAAAAGTTGCCCACTATCAAAATCCCTAAAATTATTTTGTTTATAGTAATAATTGAACAGCATATAGCAATACCATCGCTTGGTAAAACTCTTATTGAATATCACATCCATACCGTAACTACTGGTCTCATCTAGATTGGTGGCAATAAAACGCAATAGGTTACCCTCATTGTCTTGAGAGACCTGTTGTATAAAATCGTTAGTGCGTACATTATAAAAGGCTTGGAACGTAAGGGCTTTGTCCAAAGTGTAGCCTAAAGACAAAAAGTTGTTAAAAGAAGGCAATAGATTGGGACTGCCTTCTACTACCGTATTATTGTTCTGAAAATACTGAAAAGGATTCAGCCAAGCATATCTAGGTCGGGTAATACGACGGTAATAGTTAAGCTTAAAAACATGTTTGTCTTTGTAGGTGTGCATTAGTGAAAATGAGGGAAAGAGTTCCAAATAGTCGTTCTTGTTAGGTTCTGGCTGCGTATCCAGTTCACCTTCTGTCTCTGTATATTCCGCCCTTAGCCCCATGTTTAATCGCCATGTATCCCAATTGTTTTTCATACTAAGATAACCGGCAGAAATACGCTCATTATAGAGAAACGCTCCTGCTTCCGTTGGGTCAATGCCTGGCTGATTTCTATCAAAACCCTCTTGTTCTATAGTGTTGTCCGATGTTATGGTTGCAAACCGCAGTCCGGATTCCAAGGTGACAGAAGAACCTATTTTACTGGTGTAATCCCCTTGAATACTGAATAAACCCGTATTCTGAACCGAATTGGTTACAAAATCGTTCTCCCCACTAACAGTGCTATTGGCATTAAAAAAATCCGTGTTAATATCCTGTTCCCGGTCATATACATAATTGGTATAATGGGTGTTCAACGAAAGCTCGGAGCCCTCGTTGTTTAATTTATGTACCCAATCCAAATAAACCGAAGTATTATATACCTGGTAATCAGAATCGTTGGAGGTGTCAAATCCGCCATTGCCTATTCCTTGGTCATCCACAATACCTGTTTCAGAAAATGAAAACCGGTTTGCGTTAGGAGTAAGGGCATTAATAGTGGATAGACTAAAGGTGTTTTTGTCATCGACCTGATAATCAAAAAACATACTGATATTATGTTGCTTCCTTTTCGTAATAGTATTTTGTTTGGCCGTCCAGATTTCGTTTGGAACCTCATTTTCAAAAAAATTGGTCCTGTCTGTGTATCGTACTAAATCTTTATCATTCCTAAAGGAATACGTAACGGAAAAATCTGTCTTTTTACCTTTAAAAAAATGATCTGTCCCCAACGTATGTTTTGGAAAAACGCCTTGTATGTACCTGTTAAAAACAGATCCGTTATAACCGGCTACCAAATTAGTCTTCATCTTGATGTCAATAAGCAATCCGCCCTCGGCGCTAAATTTTGCCGGAGGTGTAGTAATCACTTCAATGGCCTCTACATTACTGGCAGAACTTCCAGACAATAAGTTGATGACGTCGCTTTCAGGAATATTTACCCTCCGCCCGTTAATTAAAATACCAACGTTGCCAATGTTGTTTACCGTTAATTTGTCGTTCACGATGATAACCCCGGGAGTTCGTTTTAGAACCGTCCAAATATCACTGTCAGAAAGGGCAGAGTTCTCTATATTGAATACATGCCTATCCGCTTTCTGCACTAAGCTTGGCTTTTGGTAAGTGACCACGACCTCGTCCAAAGACCCACCCAAAATGATGAGAGCTCCCACATTGGTGTCCTCGGTTACGGAGATAGTCTTGATTTCGGATTTGGTTTCGATATAGCTTGCATATAAGAGGTACTCGCCAGCGGCAATATTACTTATCTGAAAAAGACCTTCTGCATCGGTAGACACCCCAAGTATCAATCTTCCTTCCTTGTTTTCCAATAGCACACTAGCAAAGACGAGCGGTTTCTGTTCACTGTCCAACACCTTACCTCTTATTTGATAGTCTTGGGCAATTAGAATTGATAGCGGGAAAAAGGCAAATAGGAACAGTAAAAAAGCGCTTTTCATGAACTGTGAGTGGTGGTTGGGGTAAAAATAAACAATAGACTCGGAAATATCCTACATACGAGGGCGATTATTAATCCTGATTTTCGGGCCGCTTATTCATTGCTTAATCGATCTCGCTCTATCTTATCAATATCTCGGTCGTTATCCTCTAATCTAAAATTTCCAAAATTATACGTAAATCCAAAACGAACATATTGCGTTTCTGGCACACGAAGATAACTGTTGTCCTGGTTTAAATACTTAGAAGTAACCCGTGCGTTTGCCTTGCCTAGCGCGTCGTTTACGGAAAGGCTAACCAGAGCTCTATCCTTCCATAAGGACTTGCGAACCCCAAAAGTAAGGTTGGTGGTTTCTTCCATGACGTAGGATCCCGTTAAAAAACCGGAAAGATACGTAAGACCTAACTCACCTTTTAAACTGCCGTCTTTAGAAAGGGTAAGGTAATTAGTAATATTTGCATAAAATCCATCAACTTCATTTCTGAACCTAACATTGTTGCTTTCCGAGGCTAGGAAGGTTTCGTCCTCATGAAAAATAGATAAATAGCTATATAGGTACCAGTTATTAGTAATGGATTTTCCGTAGTTAAAATCGAAACCATACGAAGTGCTTTCTAAAACATTTTGGGAAATGTCCCTTAAAATTTGGTTTTCATTATCCTGAAAAGATAGTTTAGAAATAAAATTTCCATTGTCACGGTAATAAAAATCAAAAAAGAATTCTTGGTTAAGTGTATAGTTCAGATTAAAATTATGGCTAAAGTTGGGTAATAAATTAGGGTTGCCCTCTATAAAATTATTTTCATTTATAAACGTTCGGAACGGGTTTAAGTCTTCATAACGCGGCCGTCTTAGTTTTCTGGAATAATCGAAGGAAAAACTATGGTTTTCATTTCTGTTGTGTAAAAGATAAAAACTGGGGAACAATTCAAAATACTCTAAATTATTGATTGTTGACAAGGCTACCGATTTGCCCGTGCTTTGGGTATGTTCGGCCCTAATACCTGCTTTTATACTCCATTTTTCCCAATCATGCGAAAAACTAGTGTAAGCTGCATACACATTTTCGTCATAGAGAAAATTATCGGATAGGTTGGGGTCTAAAACCAAAACGTTGTTTGCCGAAAAATAATCCAATGTGCTTTTAGAATTTATAAATGAACCTTTTAAACCGGCCTCTATGTTGGTCGTTCCAAATAGCGTTGAGTAGTCTATCTGTGCTGTAGCTATTTCTATGTCTTGATTGGCATCTGTCAGAAAATTAAAATCCCTTATAAACATACCTTCCGGATCAAAATAATTGGAGTTGACATTTTGGTTCCGTGAGAGGTCAAATTTGGTATAATGTCCGTTCATTAGTATTGACCCGTTTTCCTTAAAACTATGCTTATAGGTGATATCGCCAGAGATATTATTCTTAACCTCATCTTCTGGACTTAAAGTGGTAAACGTGGAATCAACAACATTCAAACGATTTAGCATCAAGGTGTTTTGCCTATTGTCGTATTCTCGATATGGGGATAATTGCAGGTTCGATGTTATGTTCAATTCATTTCTGTCATCAAACTGATAATCTAAAACCAGGCCTCCTACATGTGTCCTAAGCCTTGTGGTTTCATCAAAATCAGTAATCCATTTAGAATAGACCCCTGTATCGTTTATAAAATTGATAGCTCCCTTTACATTCTCAAAATCTTTTCTGGGAGCAAAACCATAACTCAAATTCAGGTTTAATTTTTTGGTTTTATAAAAGTGAGATGTCCCAAAATTATACTTTGAAAAAACCCCTTGCGTATAGGTCGTATTGATGTTTCCTTTATAGCCTAGGGAAATATTCTTGCTGGTAATAATGTTGAGTACAGCTCCGCCCTCCGCATCATATCTTGCAGACGGATTACTAATCACTTCTATAGATTTTATGTTTTCCCCTTGGTAGTTTTCCAATAGGTTTCTTACCTCTTCTGCAGACAGTTGTACCTTTCGATCATTAATATAGACCGTAGCGGCCTGATTCCTAATTTGTAGTTCGTCTTGCATTGCAATGACTCCTGGTGTTTGTTTTAAAATATCCCAAGATGTGCTTTGTGATAATACCGTGTTCTCCACATTAAAGACCAAACGATCTACTTTGCGCTCTATTTGTGGTCTATTAGCCGTTATAACAACCTCTTCCAGTTCTTCTGTCTCTTGCGCTATAATTAGGGCCCCAATAGTAATGTCCTTAGAAATATCCAATAACATGTTTTTGGAAGTCCAGCCAATGTAGCTTGCCTGTAATAGATATAGCCCATCTGGGATGTTGGTTAGTTCAAAACTACCATAATCGTCTGCAGAGGTTCCCTTGACCAAAACGGAATCCGTAGAACGTAATAGAAACACGGAAGCAAAAGGAATGTCCTCGTTATTTTGGTCACGTACCTTACCTCTAAGATCATAGGATTGTCCTAGCGCTATGTGGCCACAACCGATGACCAGAAAAAAAAGTAGGTGTAAAGGTTTCACTTCATATTTGGGTTGGTCATCAAATCTAATGAAATATTACGGCTTTTCTGTAAAAAATATGTAAGCTCGCCTTACGTAAACATTCGTTCAAATACACCATATTTTCAGTGATACGGCCTAAAATTACGCTGTAAATTAGATTATCTTTGCAACTTAATTTACTAGCACCTATAACGGTGCCTTGTAAATAATATCTATTTGCACCTATTGCTATGAAAAATATTCGAAATTTTTGCATTATTGCCCATATAGACCATGGAAAAAGTACTTTGGCAGATCGCCTTTTGGAATTTACAGGTTCCGTTACCGATCGTGAGAAAAAAGAACAGCTTTTGGATAGCATGGACTTGGAACGCGAACGTGGCATTACGATAAAGAGCCATGCGATTCAAATGGAATACACCTACAAAGGAGAGGAGTACATCCTTAACTTGATAGATACTCCAGGTCATGTTGATTTCTCTTACGAAGTGTCCCGTTCCATTGCGGCCTGTGAAGGCGCACTTTTAGTCGTAGATGCGGCCCAAAGCATACAGGCGCAGACAATTTCGAATCTATATCTGGCGTTAGAAAACGATTTGGAGATAATCCCAGTACTCAACAAGGTAGATTTACCGAGCGCCAATCCAGAAGAAGTAACCGATGACATTGTAGATCTATTGGGCTGCAAAGCAGAGGAAGTAATTCCCGCGAGCGCGAAGACCGGAATCGGAATCGAAGAAATATTGGCAGCCATAATTGAACGTATCCCGGCGCCTAAAGGAAATGTGGGCGAATCTTTGCAAGCGCTTGTATTCGACTCGGTATACAACCCTTTTCGGGGTGTAGAAACATATTTTAGGGTCATAAACGGAGAAATAAAAAAGGGGCAGAAAATAAAATTCGTAGCTACAGACAAAGATTATTATGCAGATGAAGTTGGCACCTTAAAATTAACACAACACCCAAAAAAAAGCATTAAGGCAGGCGATGTAGGCTATTTAATTACAGGAATCAAAGATGCGCGGGAAGTTAAGGTTGGGGATACGATAACCGATGCTGCCAGTCCTACTAAAAACCCTATTGCAGGTTTTGAAGATGTAAAGCCGATGGTTTTTGCAGGCATATATCCGGTGGATACGGAAGAGTTTGAAGAGCTACGAAACTCCATGGAAAAATTACAACTGAACGACGCTTCCTTGGTCTTTGCGCCGGAAAGCAGCGCAGCTTTAGGTTTTGGTTTCCGTTGTGGTTTTTTGGGAATGCTGCACATGGAAATCATTCAAGAGCGTTTGGAACGGGAATTCAATATGACCGTAATTACCACGGTACCCAATGTAAGTTATCACGCATTTACCAGAAAAAATCCCGATACTCCCTTAATTGTAAACAATCCAACAGATTTACCAGACCCTTCAAGTATAGATCGGGTGGAAGAACCGTATATAAAAGCAACAATAATAACCAAGGCCGATTTTGTAGGGAATGTGATGTCTTTATGTATCGATAAGAGGGGACAAATTACAAACCAGACCTATTTGACAACAGAGCGTGTTGAGCTTAATTTTGATATGCCCTTAGCCGAAATCGTTTTTGACTTTTATGATCGGCTAAAGACAGTCTCCAAAGGCTATGCCTCTTTTGATTATGCCCCTATAGGAATGCGAGTTTCAAAACTTGTTCGTGTTGATATTCTTTTGAACGCCCAACCCGTAGATGCGCTTTCTGCACTTATTCATGCAGATAATGCCGTGAATATTGGTAAAAAAATGTGTGAAAAACTAAAAGAACTCATCCCAAGACAACAGTTTGATATTCCTATACAAGCCGCTATTGGTGCCAAAATTATTTCTAGGGAAACTACAAAAGCCTTGCGTAAAGATGTTACCGCAAAATGTTATGGTGGTGATATTTCAAGAAAGCGTAAGCTATTGGAAAAACAGAAAAAAGGAAAGAAACGTATGCGTCAAGTAGGTAATGTTGAAGTGCCTCAGGAGGCGTTTATGGCTGTCCTGAAGTTGAATGATTAGATGTTTGGCATATCGGGAACTAATTTGTTTTGCCAAATTCATCAATGTGAAGAGCAGGTAATAGGTAACCAAAAAATATTTTTAATTACTTTACCTTATTGAGATTAACGTTCTAGAACTAAGCCAACAAGTATTTTAGTAGTTTTTTCTTAGCTATAGCCAAGGTAAAAGTGCAAGAAAACCTAGTTGAAGTAAATATTGGAGAATGAATAAAAACCTGCGGCAACATGCGGCAACTCCAAAACAAGGGTGCTAATTCAACTACAAAAAATCCAGAGGAATTCTAAACGTAAAGACCGGATATCTAAATTTAGATATCCGGTCTTTACGTTTAT
>CAYGUY010000032.1:22408-41294 GCA_964353165.1 uncultured Maribacter sp. | reverse complement strand
ACACCCTTTTTCAAACCGACAACAATAAAAAACAATCTTTTTTTAAGGTTTTTTAACACCAATACATAACACCTTATATCATAGATGTTTGGAGGTAAGCAAAACTTGATAAAAATAGAAAAAAGGTAGGTCTAAGGTGACTATGAAAAGAAATTCCAGACCAAACCGAAGCGAACAACAAAGTCTCGATAAGGATAATTGGGAGCAGAATAGAAATTAAAGCCAGTAAACGAAGAATTAAAATGTTCTGCCTTTAAATATATCCTAGTTTGCTTCACCTTGGCATTGATAAAAAAGTCCAGCAAAGGAAACCCGCCCAACTCTTCATTGTTTTGCACAAAAAACTCTCCCAATACAGGATTGTACGCGTCCATAGCATAGTCTGTAAAATACTTAAAGGTAATCCCCGTCTGAAGATACATTGCCTTCTTAAAAACATCTGAAGAGAAATACAAGGTATTTCTAGTAACCATCTGCGGCACGTTTAATACATTTTGGTCCTGTGCTACCGATTGATACATTATAGTATTATTCAATGCAAATTTTCCTAGTCTAAACTCCTTTGCGTATTTAACTTTTAAATGGGTTACACCATTCGCCTCTTGAAGCGGTTTGATATTAGCATTCTCAAAACCATCCTCAAAAGTAGCACCGGGATTTGTTGAAAAATAAGTATAGTTGTCCAATGCACTATACTTAATAGATAAATCCCCCCATCGCGGAGAATCCAATTCCAATTGTAAGGTATTCACACGCTCTTTCTCAAAATTTACAGTATTCTGCCAATTGTAATTAAAATAATCACTTTGATACAATAGAAAATTGAAATCTGGCATTCTACTTGAAGAATGTACGGCGAACCTTACCAAATGTTTGTCCTTAAGCCTATAAGAAACCGAACCGTCAAAAATATTGCCAGTTAAATCACCCGAAAGATTATATCGAACGGAACCATCAACAGCGAAAGAACCAATTTGCTTTTTATAGTCTCCCCCTAGGGCAATTTCCGACCCTTTGAGTTGATTAGTTATAGTCTGCCCATCGGCCGTAGTAAGTATACTATTAAAGAAGTAATTATAATTGTAGATACTCACTACTCCTTTAAGTGTACCTAAGGTTTTATTATAAAAGGAAGCACCAAGATCATTGTTAAATACTTTTAAGGAAGCTTTATCATTAATAGGACTCAGAATAGCCTCACCAAAATACGTGTCGCTTGCATCCTGAACAAATTGATAGAATTTTGTCTCGTAGTTAAAGGAATGGGTAACTGCCAAAGATGTCTTTTCAACCATACTAGAATCCTGCCGGCTTCTTATCAATTTATACTGTTGGTCTACATAATAACGTTTCCCTAAAACCTTATTATCGACATCTGTAAATCGCACATCTACCTTTGGTCTATCTATAAAATCTTCATCCCCACTCTCAAATTGTAGTTCTTTTTCAATTAAGCCTCCATTTTCTTGCGAGGTAATATCTTGGGCAGCAATATGTCCCCTCATCGAATACCTGTTGTTTCTACTTAAATAATTGACGGTGCTTATAAAATTACCTGATTGAATCTGTTCTGAATTATATTTTCCCAAAGATCGAAAACCAGTATAAGCAATAGAAAAATTTAGACGTCTTGAGGTGTTGAACGTAAGCATGGCATCCAATAGCTGACCTTCTTCCAAAGTGGTTTTAAACAAAATATCAGTCATCGGGGTCATAACGTTATAATACTGCATCTCCTCGACCTCCCTGTATCTATGATGTTTCGCCTTTGCTCCCAAACCAGGATATAGGTTAACTCGTTCAAAATCAACACCAAGCTTATTGTAAGCCTGCCCGATATTAGCGAAAGGAATGACCTCAAAATCATCGCTACGGAGATAGTTATACTTGTATTCTTTCTGTATGGTGAGCGTCGTGTCCAAATAGGTGGTGTCTCTTTGGTGGGAAACTATCTTATAGTTTCGTATCCCAACCGTATCAACCATTGTAGCCATAGGCAACTTCTTAACCTTTGTTTTAGACCTGCCCACTATAGAATCAGCAATAGGTTTTGTTCTGGGTTCTTGTTCCGTTTCTTGTGCGATTACCATAAAGGCAAACAACAAAAAGAGTGCGGTCAAAAAATATTTCATACCTCTCATATCTTCATTGCCAAAGTTACTTTTTTTGTTGCTAACTAAATGTGAAAGTTTAGCCTAGAAGATAGCATCTCTAATTATCCCAAAACTATAGTATTCATTTACCAAAACAAGCATAACGAATAATCGCTTTTAAAACTGATGGTATTTCTATACCCATTTATTGGAACTTTAATGTATAATCTTGCAAACCAGTTCAATAATTTGAATCTTTGTTCACGTAAGTAATGGTAAACAATAGTAACTAAAGATACTAATGCTTTTAAACGTTTTTAAAGAATATGGTGAAGCAGGAACCGACGAGGCAGGTAGAGGGTGTCTTGCAGGTCCGGTCACTGCTGCTGCGGTAATACTTCCCGAAGGATTTAAAAGTAATATACTAAACGATTCCAAACAATTATCTGAAGGAAGGCGAAATGAACTAAAACCTATTATAGAATTAGGATGTACCTCTTACGCTGTTGCTCATGTATATCCTTTGGAAATAGATCAAATAAATATTTTAAACGCGTCATTTTTAGCGATGCACAAATCTTTAAATCAATTAGCACCTGAACCAAAACATATTATCGTTGATGGCAATAGATTCCATCCCTATAAAGACATATCGCACACCTGTATTATAAAAGGAGATTCTAAATATCTAAGTATAGCGGCAGCGTCCGTACTAGCCAAAACCTCTAGAGATGCTTATATGGAAAGAATTCACGAAGAGTATCCCATGTACAACTGGAAACAGAACAAAGGATATCCAACCAAAGAGCACCGGGCAGCGATAAAAAAATACGGTGTAACCCCATATCATCGAAAAAGCTTTCAACTACTTCCTCGCCAAACATTTATAAAGGTTTAAATTTGTAGTTAATGACGAATTAATAAAATAGAGGGATAAAAACAGTTACAAGGCTTGGACTTTAACACCAAACTAACTAAATGAATAATTCTGTTAAATCCAAACAACTAAACAAGACAGATGAAAATTAAAGTGCTTTTTATTTTTGGCATCCTACTTTGCATTCACTGTTCCCCAAAAAAGGAAAGCAAACCCAATTTATTGCAATTTATACCCGAAAATGTCAGCGCGGTCATTAAGATAAATGACTTCAATGCATTTGCTACAGAGCTTAAGGAAAATGAACTCATTCAGAAAGTGAATGCTTTAAACATAACCGAAAAAATCACCAAAGTACTAAAGCCATTACACTATGTAGCACCTGCACAAGAAGCGCTTATCAGTTTTACGATGGATTCGTTAAAAACTCTGGATTTTATCTTTGTTACATCAGATACCATCCCTCTTTTGGAGCTTTCGGATATTACCGATAAAAGTATAGAGACCCTACACTACAAAAACTTCGACATTAAAAAATATGAAATCAGCGGAGATTCATTTTACTCCACTAATATTCATGGACAGGAGGTGCTGAGCTCCTCCCGAATATTGCTAGAACAACTTATAACAAGCTTTGAAACTCCTGGGATACATCCGCAAATAGCAAGATTCTATTCTGTCTCGGATACATCAAAATTAGGCCATGTATGGGTCAACTTAAATAACAGTGATTTACTTCTGGAATATCTTACCAACTCCAACCCTACGCAACTAGCGTCAGGTTATGCAGACTGGCTTTTTTTGGATATCTCCTTAGGAAGTGAAGGACTCTTGTTAAATGGCATAGCTACTATTGAGGGTGCCACAAAGAATTATCTAGATTTATTCTCAGGCACAAAACCGCTACCGAATACCACTTTTGAAATGCTTCCAGCAAACGTATCTTCATTTACATCCTGCACCTTTAAGGACTACAATGCGTTTTCTGCAAATCAAAATCTTTATTTAGATCAACACCCTGCCATAGATTCGTTATTTACTACTGTAGAGGAAATAGGCACAGCGCAACTGGAAAATGAACCTCTGGTTTTGCTTAGAACCTATGGAACTGAACTACTAATCGATTATTTAAAAAGCAACAGTAAAAACACAGTAGAATTTCAAGGAAGCGAAATATGGGAATTGTCCGAAACCTCATTATTAAAGAGGACACTCACACCTCTTGTGTCAAATTTTAAATCAAACTATAGCTGCGTTATAGAAAACACTTTGGTTTTTTCCCAAGAAAAAGAAGTTTTGGAACAGGTGATAATAGCCTATAAAAACGGAAGAACGATATCAAAATCGAGTCTTTTTCAAAATGTTTCGGAACAGAGCACTGAGGCTTCTTCGCTTCTTACAGTAGCAACAAGTAATGGTTTTCAAAGTAAACTTGTCGACTACAATTTTAAAGAAACAGCCGACCAGCTTAAAAGTATTGATTTATCCGATTACGTTTTTGGTTCAGAAAATATAGCAGAAACGGATTTTTTTCATTCTAGTTATTTTATAAAAAAAATTGGGTTAAAAAAAGTTAAAAACAGTATTAGTACTATGTTTACGTTGCAGTTAGATACGGACTTACGTTCCGTTCCTCAATTTGTCTTCAACCATCGTACAAAACTGGGAGAACTTATTGTACAAGACGTGGATAACGTTCTTTACCTTATTTCCAACACGGGTAAAATACTATGGAAAACGCAATTGGAAGGCTCTGTTCAAGGTCCAATCCATCAAGTAGACCTATACAAAAACGGAAAGTTACAGTATGCATTTACAACTAACAATTCATTTTTAATTCTTGACCGAAACGGTAAGAACGTAGCGCCTTTTACCTTAGATTTTAAAGGAGGAAATCTAAATCCATTAGCTGTTTTTGACTATGATGGAAAGAAAGACTATCGTTTTGTGGTTACCCAAAACGAGAAGGTGTTCATGTATAATAACAAAGGTAAAATCGTATCTGGATTTAAATATACCAAAGCAGCACAGAATATTTTGGAAGCACCTCAGCATTTTAAAATTAATAGGAAAGATTATCTTGTTTTTAAGCTGGAAAACAACACCCTTAAAATATTAAACCGAGTTGGAAACGAGCGGGTTAAAACAAAGGATGAAATACCTTTTTCGGACAATAGCATACGTTTGTATCAAAATACCTTTGCATTTACCTCAGCTAACGGGATGCTTTATCAAATAAATACAGCTGGGAAATTATCTGAAAAAAATCTTGGGCTCAATGTAGATCATGGTTTTGACGCTACATCCAAAACCCTAGCTATTATGAATGATAATATTTTAACTATACGAGATAAAAAAGTAAGCTTGGACCTTGGGGTTTACTCCAAACCTAGGATTTTTTATATTAACGATAAAATCTATATCTCGGTAACTGATATACAAAACCAAAAATCTTATTTATTCGATAGTCAAGCAAACCCAATTCCAAATTTTCCAATCTATGGCTCCTCGATAATTGATATGGCTGATATTGATAAGGATAAAAAACCTGAATTGGTAATTAAGGACCAAGAGAACTCATTTACAGTGTATAGTTTAAACTAGAGAACAATAGTAGATGTATGTTTATACATTCAAATAAAATGCATAACCTGTACCTTTCCAATTGTTTATCTATGATTCCTTTATGATGCCATCGCCAAAACAGAAAACGAAGTATTTCGTTAGGTGATATACTTAGAACAAAACCTAGAATTTTTAATTGCGATGGCTTATATAGCACTCGGATAACTCATCATCAGAAATCACATGTTGTTTTATCTGTTAGAAGCATCTTCTGCATAAATGTTTCTTTCTGTTTCTATTCAACAATATAAAATTCCATTCCTTAGAGGTAATTGTTTCATTTACAAATTGTACATTCATACACCCCTAACATACATTCATAATCTCCAACTATAACATTTGAAGTTTAAACAATTTATTTAGTTAATACATTAGCTAGCTGCTTTCCAAATCTTTACTTCTTAATATATGTTTATGGAAACATGATTGAAAAACATACGAACTCTAAGAAAATGAAAATGACTAGATTCAAGAAATTAGTAAGAACGATAATTGCCCTTGCCGCGATGTTGCTATTTGCGGCTCCGGCACAAAGTCAATTTTTAAAGAAATTAGGAAAAGCCGCTGAACGCGCAGCTAAAAATACCGTAGAAAACCGGGTGGAACGAGAAACCCAGAAGAAAACAGATGCTGCATTAGACAGTATTTTAGAGCCGGGAGCAAAAAAAGGCAGTGATGTATCCGTGCCCAAAAATGAATCTCCCAGCAACAAAGAAAAAGGAGGGCAAAATTCCACCGGAGAGAAAGAAAATGAAGCGGCTAGAAATTCGGACAGCCCAAAAGCGTTATCGGTCTACAGTAAATTCGATTTTGTTCCTGGGGACAAACCCTTATTTTTTGACGACTTTTCAAAAGATTTTGTCGGCGACTTTCCCAGCCAATGGAATACCAATGGCAGCGGTGAATTGGTAACCATCAACAATGGGCAAAACAAATGGCTGAAACTAGTCCCTGGCTATAACACCTTATATATTCCAGATATATCGGAAATTCCGGAAGAGTTTACCTTGGAATTTGATGTAATAACAAACGGTCTTACGGACAAAACCTCCTCCACGGCCAATTTAAACATTATGATTGCGGACAACCAAGATTTTGAGACAGCATCGAATTTCGCTTACATTGAATATCCCTTCTGTCAATACATAGATGCCAACATCACAATAGAAAACAGAGTAGGCGGAAATAGGGAAATACGCAATAGCGTAGATGTGGACCTAAGGAAAGTAGTACTGGAAGAGCACCACATATCCCTCGCCGTAAACAAGCAACGCCTACGGTTTTGGGTGAACGAAGAGAAGTTCGTAGATGTCCCAAGGCTCATGCCCTCAAATATAACTATGCGGGCCATAAAACTCTCGCTCAGTGGTACGGATATCAACAACGAGAATATTTATGTCAGCAATTTTAAGGTAAACAAGGGTGGACTAGACCTACGACAAAAACTATTGGCGGATGGTAAAATATCTACCAACGGTATTCTTTTTGATAGTGGATCTGCGAATATTCAACCGAAGTCTATGGGCATTATTTTACAGATTTCCCAAGTATTACAACAAGAATCTGGCATGAAGCTTAAAATTGTAGGCCATACAGATGCAGATGGAGCGGACGATAACAATTTAAAATTGTCCAAGGAAAGGGCCGAGGCCGTAAAAAAAGCATTGGTAAACATATATTCCATTGATGGGAACAGACTGAACACAGAAGGCAAAGGCGAGACAGAACCTGTTGCCGACAACAGTAACAGCGATGGAAAGTCGCAAAACAGAAGAGTAGAATTCATTAAACAATAAAACCAGAATAGATATGAAAACCAGAATATTGCTAATCACCACCCTTTTATTATGCGCAGTGTCCACTACCGCACAAACCAATTGTAGCAGATTTTATCCAATGGAAGAAGGAACTGCCTTTGAATACACCATGTACAATAAAAAAGGAAAAACGGATGGCGTAACTAGTTATAAAGTAACATCCGTTGAAAATAATGGTGATAGCACTATGGCTACCATGGACATTTCGTTTACCGATGATAAAGGCAAAGAGGTTTACAATACGGATTACTCTTTTACCTGTACAGGAAATATGGTCACTATTGATTACGAATCCTTGATGCCCCAACAAATGTTGGAACAATATGGTGATATGGAGATGGATATTACCGGAACCGACCTGGAAATACCAAACGACCTCTCTGTAGGGCAATTGTTAGAGGACGCTAATGTCACCCTAAAAATATCCATGGGAGGCATCAATATGACAACAACGGTTGATATGACCAATAGAAAGGTAGAAAAACAAGAGTCGGTAACTACCCCAGCAGGTACATTTGATTGCTATGTACTCTACAGCGATACCGAATCAAAAATGATGATGGCAAAGCAAAGTTTTCCTTCACGGGTCTGGTTAGCAGAAGGAGTAGGCATGGTAAAGCAAGAAACCTACAAGAAAAATGGAGATCTTATGAATAGTATGCAACTAACAAAGTTTGGAAAATAAAACACCTATTGGATTACCCTCGACCTAGGTCGGGGGTTTTTTTTATGTGACAAATTCCGCCTCAAACAAAGTTGCAAAATGATGTAATAACTTTTCTTTTACCTCGTCCATATCCACTTCGGCTAAACCTAGCTCAACATTTAAAGAAGTCACCGCTTTGTCCTTTATACCGCATGGCACCATCAAATCAAAATAGCCTAGATCGGAGTTTACATTCAGGGCAAAACCATGCATAGTCACCCAACGTGAAGCCCTAACGCCCATGGCACAAATTTTACGAGCAAAGGGTGTGCCTACATCCAACCAAACGCCTGTTTCGCCTTCAGACCGTTCCGCTTTTAATCCATATTCGGCCAAGGTTAATACCACCATTTCTTCGAGCAAACGTAAATACTTGTGAATATCAGTGAAAAAATTATCCAAATCTAGAATAGGATAGCCCACAATTTGGCCCGGGCCGTGATAAGTAATATCCCCTCCCCTGTTTATTTTATAGAATTTTGCGCCTTTTTTCGCAAGTTGGTTTTCATCTACCAGAAGATTTGAGAGGTCTCCACTTTTTCCCAAGGTAAAGACATGCGGATGTTCCACAAACAGAAAATGATTCGGAGTTTCCAATCCTGCTTCCTCCCGCCGGTTCTTTATTTTAATATCCAAGGTCTTTTGAAAAAGCACCTCTTGATAGTCCCAAGTTTCCTTATAATCCTTCTGTCCTAAATCCTGTAAAGCAACTTTCTTGTTCATTGCCACAAAGATACAATGATCAATTGGGATTGTTCAGTATGACAAGCGCTGCAATTACGCCAGGTACCCAACCACACAAGGTTAATAAAAAAACAATTAGTATGGAGCCACAGCCTTTTCCGATAACGGCAAGCGGTGGGAATAATATTGCTAATAATACTCTTAAGAAACTCATTGATTTGTGATTTTGATTGATGTACTTATATGTCGCAAAAATAAGGGTATTGTTACAAAATCATTTACATTTAAGGAGCAAATGAAAATAAGCATTTACGATACTGTGATTGTCACCAACAACCCTCTGAAACACATGGCTTCTAATTGCAAAGCACGCCTAAGACAATAGAAGAAATTGACTAGTTGAAGTTACATGGTATAACCCCAATACTTTTTCCTACAAATGTGATTACCACGATATTTTGTTAATTTAGTAATGTCTCCACTAATAGGATAAAATGAAAAAAACAATCTCCCTTATTACTTTGCTGTTTACATTTATTGGTTTCTATTCCTGTCAAGATCAGGAAAAAACTGAAACGCAAGTAACCAAACCAAATTTTTTAGTCCTAATTTCTGACAACCACTACGCAGATCATCTAGGTTGTTATGGGGATAGCGTTGTGAAAACACCCGCAATAGATAAAATAGCAAAGAATGGGGTGCGGTTTACCAATGCGTTCTGTGGTTCACCTTCTTGTACCCCTTCTCGCGGAGCTATGTTAACCGGACAAGAGATATGGAGACTTGGAGAGGGGGCGAATTTATGGAGCAGTCTTCCTGATTCCATTCCAACCTATCAAGATATTCTTGAGGAGGCTGGTTATCAAACAGGTCATGACAGGAAAGGATGGGGACCAGGTGATTACAGCGCTGGGGGAAGAGATAAAAATCCGGCCGGAACGACCTTTAAAAATCTGAATGAATTTTTAGGCAAGAATAAAGGAAAACAGCCTTGGAGCTATTTTCTATCTTCAAGAAATCCTCATCGTCCGTTCGAATATGAGTCCGGGAAAAAACTTGGTTTGGACCTAGATAAGGTATTGGTGCCACCTTACCTTCCAGACTCACAAGAGGTTCGTACCGACATTACCGATTACTATGCCTCAGTAGTGTCTTTTGACAAAGAAGTAGCCGAAGCAATGCGTTTACTCGAAGAAAATGGGATGGCAAAAAATACGATTATTGTTATTTGCGGTGATAACGGTTGGATGATGCCTAGAGGTTTGGGGAATCTATACGATTTTGGAACAAAAGTTCCTCTCATTATCTCCTGGCCAAATACCATTAAAGAGAATCGGGTCGTTACGGATTTTGTGAGTCTTAACGATTTGGCCGCTACTTTTTTAGAATTTGCTGGAGAAAAAGTACCAGAAAGAATGACGGCAAGGAGCTTAAGGAATATCTTACTATGCGATAAGGAAGGACGTGTCAACAAAGATTTTAATCGTGTCTTTATTGCTAGAGAACGACATGCTATGGGACGTAAAGGTGGTTTGGGTTATCCCGGTCGGGCCATACGAACGGATGACTTTCTATACATCCACAATTATGAGCCAAATCGCTGGCCTGCGGGGGACCCACCTCTTTTTGCAGACATCGATGGACATATGTTACAATATTATAGTCCAACCAAAGAGTACATGATGCAGCACAAAGAAGAACCAGATGTAAAACAACTTTATAAAGATGGTTTCTTAAAGCGACCAAAATACGAATTGTTTGATTTAAGAAAAGACCCTTTTCAATTGAACAATGTAGCCTATGTGGAAGAGTACAAAGATGATTTAGTTCGGCTAACCGCTGAATTAAACAACTATCTCGTAGCTACTGCGGACCCAAGAGAAACTGGAGGTGCCATTATTTGGGATACCTCCCCGTATTATCTCGAAGAAGACTGGGTCGGAAAACCAAGACAAGAAGCGCAAGATGTATTTAATTTGGAAGCGACGTATCTTTATAGATAAATATCTTAAATTTAGGGTTAAATCAAAAGAAGTGATTTCGGTACGTATAGTTGTCATCTATCTTACAGCCACAATTGGTTGTTATGGCCAATACGCCTTTACTGGTCAAATTCCTCCGGACAGTCAAAACAAAACAGTTTATCTTTCTTTAGTAGAAAATTACAGAAAATCATCGCGTGTTTATTCTAATCAGATCCTAATGAAAACTTTGGCAGATGATGCTGGAAATTTTATTTTCGAAGGTGATAATCTATCGGCTCAAAACAGAATGTATCGCATACATACCGATGACTGTAATGAAGGCAATACAGAAGGGAGTCATTTTTTTAGGGATTGTAGCAGCAGTAAAAGTATTTTGTTTATCGCTAAAAAAGGAGATAGTATTTTGTTTCCGCTATTACGGAACAACCAATCGTTTTGCGACATAGCATCTACAAACCCAGCTTCCGGACTTTTATTGGAAATTGATGCTTTAAAGGAAGAAATGATATTAGATTTCATAGCGCATAATAGCGATGCGAGTATAGCATTAAATCTAAGAAAATGGTTTTTAAGATTTCAGAATTATGGCGAAAAAGCAAAAGAGCCTTTGGCAGAACTTTATATCTATGATTTTTTATCGGATAGAAAGAACGAAACATATACCTATTTTCTAAATGATATAAAGGTGAATGAATATTATCAAGCTTTGGAACAGCGCTTACTATCAACATACCCTGGTAATAATTTTACTCTACAATACATCCAGGAACTCAAAGCAGATACTACCATTCAAGGATCCGACCTTTCTACTGCGAAAGCGTCCTATTCCAGCTATTTTTGGTACGTTGGTGGTTTACTCCTTATATGTCTAACAGGCTATTTTGGGTTACAACTTAAAAAACGACAAATTGAAAAAAAGGCACTGGAAAGCTTGACCCCTCAGGAATTAACCATTCTAAATGCCATAAAAAAGAATAAAACAAACAAAGAAATCGCCTCCGATCTATTCATTAGCCTAAGCACAGTCAAAACGCACATCAATAATATCTACAAAAAACTAGATATTGATTCCAGAGCTGATGTGAAAAACATGTTTTAGTTCCCTACGAACAAAATCCACCCCCGGTCTAGCACCTATTTACACCTTCAAATACGCCGCTAACCCTGTATATTTAGACACCTTCGGTTTTCAATTCTAAAACAAGATTATGAAAACCATCCTTTTACTTTTAATGAGTTTTATCCTATGTACAACCATTACCTGTCAAACTAACGACCGAGAAATTAGCCTAGAGAACGGTCAAAAATTTCTGATTGGGGAAATTACAACAACAGGTCTATCACAGTCTGAGTATGCAAATTGGTACCTCCCTAATTTTAATAATTACGTACCTAACGAAACAATTATTTCGACCATTAAAGAAGAGCTACAGGAGTATCAGATTTTAATATTTCTAGGCACCTGGTGTGGGGATAGTAAAAGGGAAGTTCCTAGATTTCTTAAAATTTTAGAAACTGCAAAATTCCCTGACACGCAATTGAAAATTATAGCCTTAGACAAGAGAAAAGGCAAATACAAACAAAGTCCTACGGGCGAAGAATGGGGTCTGCAAATTTTACGTGTACCCACTTTTATCCTCTATAAGAATGGAAGAGAAGTAAACCGAATAATAGAATCCCCAAATACCACCTTAGAAGAAGACCTACAAAAAATAATAAAAAGGAAAGGGTATATACCTAACAAGGCAAAATCCATGCACTTCGATTAAGACAAAACCCTAGTATCTTGCTTTTATGCTGTCCCTGTTAAGAGATTAATCCATTCTTAAGTATATTTGCGGCTTTAAAATACGCACTATGCAATTAACCGAACAAGAGGTTGTACGAAGAGAGAAATTAACAAGGTTACGGGAAATGGGAATAGACCCATATCCAGCTGCCTTATATCCAGTAGATGCTACTTCCAAGAGTATAAAGGAACAGTATAAAGAAGGAAAGAAGGTTATTATTTCTGGTAGGTTGATGCGAAAAAAAATACAGGGAAAGGCATCTTTTGGAGAATTGCAGGATAGTGAAGGTCGTATTCAGGTATATTTCAATAGGGATGAAATCTGCCCTTCGGACGACCACACGAAATACAATGAAATCTTTAAGAAACTATTAGATTTAGGTGATATTATAGGTGTTGAAGGGGAACTTTTCACAACACAAGTAGGCGAAATTACAGTATTGGTAAAAGACTACACCATTTTATGCAAGGCACTAAGACCGCTGCCCCTTCCAAAACAAGATGCTGAGGGTAATACCTATGATGAATTTAACGACCCAGAGCAACGGTATCGTCAGCGTTATGTGGATTTGGTCGTAAATCCGCATGTGAAAGACACTTTTGTAAAACGAACCAAGATTACCAACAGCATCCGACAATTTTATAACGACAAAGGATACTTAGAAGTTGAAACCCCTATTCTTCAGCCCATTCCAGGAGGAGCGGCTGCGCGACCATTCTTAACACACCACAATGCACTCAACATTCCGTTGTACCTGCGTATTGCCAACGAACTATATCTTAAAAGATTGATAGTTGGCGGATTTGATGGTGTCTATGAGTTTTCGAAGGATTTTAGGAATGAAGGTATGGACCGCACCCACAACCCAGAGTTTACCGTCATGGAGCTTTATGTGGCCTACAAGGATTACAATTGGATGATGGATACTACGGAAGAATTACTTGAAAAAGTAGCGGTAGATGCCACAGGGAGTTCTAAAGTAACCGTAGGGGAACATGAAATAGAGTTCAAGGCACCGTATCCGCGTATCCCTATTCTAGAGGCTATTAAAATACATACGGGTTTTGAGGTTGCAGGAATGGATGAAGTTGAACTTAGGGAAACGGCGAAAAAACTAGGCCTGGAAGTAGATGAAACCATGGGTGTTGGCAAGTTGATAGATGAAATCTTTGGGGAAAAATGTGAGCACTTCTATATTCAACCCACCTTCATAACGGACTATCCTAAGGAAATGAGTCCCTTAACCAAAGAACACAGAGACAATCCTGCTTTGACAGAACGTTTTGAGCTTATGGTAAACGGTAAAGAATTAGCCAACTGCTACTCTGAGCTAAACGACCCCATTGACCAGCGCGAGCGTTTTGAAGAACAACTACGACTATCTGAAAAAGGCGATGACGAGGCTATGTTCATAGACCAGGATTTTATCCGTGCTTTGGAATACGGTATGCCACCAACGTCTGGTATCGGAATAGGCATAGACCGTTTAGTCATGTTGATGACTAATAATTCTTCTATACAAGAAGTCCTTTTCTTTCCACAAATGAGACCTGAGAAGAAAGCAGTGGAACTTTCAGAAGAAGAGAAGACCATCATGGATTTTTTAAAACCTGTTGAAGAAATGCCCTTGGCAGAGCTTAAAGATAAAACGGGCCTTAGCGGAAAGAAGTGGGACAAAAGCACTAAAAACCTCTCAAAACTGGGATTATTCTCGGTGGAAAAAAGGGAAGATGGGCTGTTTGCCAAAAGGCTTTAAATAATTAGGCCGAACATTTGGGTTTATAAGTTATATTTATAGAGGGGATTTTGCTGTTTGGCGTTTTAGTAAATTGGTAAAACCCTTTTTAACTTCATTAAACCATCCACCAAATGCGAAACTACTTTTTTTTTCTGATTGTATTCTTTTGCTTTTTAACAACAAAATCACAAGAGAGTGACCTTAAAAATTTTCTAAGGTATTCTTTTCCTTATAATTTAACCAGTTCACAGAATCATGGGGCTATCGCTTGGGTAGAGAACCAAGAAGGAAAACGAAACCTTTATTGGGCAAAAGCACCCGATTACAGCCCAATAAAGCTCACCGCTTATGAGGTGGAAGACGGTCAAAATCTTAATGACCTGAAGTTTTCACAGGACCTCTCAAGACTTTATTTTGTAAGGGGCAGCTCCCCTAACCGCAGTGGGGAAAACCCCAACCCAAACTCCGACCCCAACGGTGCGTCCCAAAAAATTGGAACGGTCGAACTGAATTCAAAAAAAGTGTTGGACTTGGGTCAGGGCTATTCCCCGATACCTATAGACACTAAAATCATTTTCATTAAAAAAGGGGTTGCCTGGCAAATGGACCTTGACGGCAGTAATGCAACGGAGCTGTTTAAAGCCCGTGGCACTGTAGGTAGTTTTAGACTATCACCAGATAGAACCAAATTGGCTTTCGTTAGCCAACGCGGGGATCATTCCTTTCTGGGAATCTATACCTTTTCAGAGGGTACGTTGCAATGGGTTTCACCTAGCATCGACTCGGATTCAGACCCGGTCTGGTCCCCGGATGGCTCGAAAATCGCTTTTTTACGAGTTCCGTTTGAAAAATTGGAACTGTTCGCGCCTAAGCGCAGCGGACTCCCTTTTTCCATTTGGCTAACGGACACCAACACTGGAGAAACCTCTAAACTCTTTGAGGCCGAAGAAGGGACGGGTAGTGTTTACAATGCCATCAATGCTGAAAATCAATTGTTTTGGACCGCTAAAGGTGAAATTATCTTTCCCTATGAAAAAAACGGTTGGCGACAGTTGTACGCCGTGAAGGCAGCTTCCAAAGAAGTAAGCCCATTGGATCTTGGCCCGTATGAAGTACAATACGTAAGTCAAAGTCCGGACCGTCAACAAGTTTTCTTTAATTCCAATCAAGATGATATTGACCGGCAGCATATCTGGTCATACAACGGTACCGTAAAACAACATACAAAAGGCAAAAGCATTGAATGGTCTCCTTTGATGGATGGAGCAGGAAACCTCTTTTGTTTGGCTTCCAATGCTGTAACGCCTGCCCATGTTCAAAGATTGCAAGAAGGCAAGGCCGTGGCAGTAACCAAGGAGGCTACTTACCCGTCGGGCCTTTTGGTAGCACCGGAGCAGGTAATATTCACTGCAGCCGATGGTATTAAAATACACGCGCAACTTTTCCGGCCTAAGCAATTGAAACAAGACGGCAAGGCTCCGGGCATTTTGTTTTTCCACGGAGGTTCCCGAAGGCAAATGCTGTTAGGATTCCATCATCGTGATTATTATCACTACATGTATGCAATGAACCAATTTTTGGCCTCAAAAGGCTATGCGGTATTAAGCGTAAACTACCGAAGCGGCACCGGTTACGGAATAGAATTTAGGGAGGCAACTAACTATGGTGCAACAGGCGCCAGCGAATACCAAGACGTGCTAGCAGGGGCAAGTTTTTTAAAGTCCTTAAAAGGGATAGATTCCAAAAAAATTGGTATTTGGGGAGGTTCTTATGGCGGATACCTCACGGCAATGGCCTTGGCGAAAAATTCAGACATCTTTAAAGCAGGCGTTGATATCCACGGGGTTTATGACTGGAACAACGTCATCAAAGGTTTTGTGCCCACCTATAATAAATTGGAAGTACCAGAATTTGCAAAACTCGCCTATGATTCTTCTCCCATTGCATTTATGGATGGTTGGAAATCACCCGTACTCTTAATACACGCAGACGATGACCGAAACGTGCCCTTTAACGAAACTGTTTTAAAAGCACAAAAATTACGTGAGCTAAAAGTGGAATTTGAACAATTGGTATTTCCTGATGACGTTCATGGCTTTTTGATGCACATCAACTGGCTGTCACTTTTCGAGGCCACTGGCGATTTTTTTGATCGAAAACTAAAATAAATATAGCATAATAAGAATTCCTTAGGATTACTAAAAATTAAAATGTTCACTAGTTGGAAGAAACTAGGCCTTTTTCTTGGCCAAATTTAATTTTTAATCCTTCTAAACCCGACTTTCAAAGTAGTTTCATAAGGAATTCTATATTCTCATGACTCTTTTTGTAGTTGAAATTCCTTTAAAATTATTATTATCTTTAGTAGTCTCTGTACCAGAAAGTAATGACGTTTATTCATAAAGCATTTTTTTTAGGAGTTGTAAGCAGCTTGGTTCTATTTGGAAGTTCCTGCCAAGATGAACAACGTGTTGATTTCAGTACCCAAATAAAGCCTATCCTTAACAAAAACTGCATTACCTGCCACGGTGGTGTAAAAAAGAACGGCGGTTTCAGCCTGCTCTTTGAAGAAGAGGCTTTCGCCGATACAGAATCTGGCCAACCGGCCATCATTCGAGGCGATGCCGCCAATAGCGAATTCATTAGAAGATTAAATGAAGACGACCTAGAACTTCGCATGCCTTACGAAAAACCCAAACTTTCCAATGAGGAAATAGATTTACTAACGCGATGGGTAGACCAAGGTGCCGAATGGGGCGAACATTGGGCGTATTCCTTACCAGAAAAAGTAGAAGTCCCCAAACAAGTTGTTGAGGCCAGCTTTGCACCTGAAACGACTTCCGGGTTCATCCAAAACGATATTGACAATTTTATTCTGGCCCGTTTAGAGGACAAAGAAGTAGCGCCGAACGTTCCTGCGGAAAAAAATACTATTGCAAGGCGTGTAGCACTGGATTTGGTAGGTTTGCCCCCGTCCGCTACGCTAGTACAAAGATTCAACGACAACGAAATTAGCTATGAAACCATGGTAGACAGCCTATTGGCTCAAAAAGCCTTTGGGGAAAAGTGGGCAACGTGGTGGTTGGATGTGGCGCGCTATGCGGATTCAAAAGGATATGAAAAAGATATGGGACGCGCTATTTGGAAATACCGCGATTGGGTCATCCATGCCTTTAACAGGGATTTGCCATACGACCAGTTTACCATAGAGCAACTGGCGGGTGACCTACTTCCGGAACCTTCCACAGATCAGTTGATCGCCACGGCCTTTCACAGAAACACCATGAACAATGACGAAGGCGGCACCGATGATGAGGAGTATCGCGTAGCAACGGTCATAGACAGGGTCAACACTACTTTTGAAGCTTGGCAAAGCACTACAATCGGCTGTGTGCAATGCCATAGCCATACCTACGATCCGTTCAAGAACAAGGAGTACTACAATTTAATGGCGTTTTTCAATAATACCCGTGATGAGGATACGCCCAATGAATCGCCAGTACTAAAATTTTATGATGTAGAACAACAAAAGCAGGTAGACAAAGTACTGGATTGGGTAACGGAACACGGCGACAAGAAAACCTTAAAATCCTATCGGGACTTCATACAGTTTACAGAGCCTGTTTACAAGTCCCACTTTTTTAAGGAATTTAAAAACAGCGTTTATGACGACCACGCGTCCGTTGTGTTTTGGGACGATGGCAACCTCATCATTCCAAATGCCTATACCAACAATGCAAGTTATGTCTACCTAAATTATCGCTCACACTATGATGGCACTAAAATGACCATCCGCGAAAGCGATGCCAGCGGTCCGATTTTGGCAGAGTTTATCATAGATAAAACCAAAAACAACACGACTTCGCAGTTCGCGCTGAAAAATATAGACAAAAAGACGGACATCTACATTGAAACACAGAACGATGCCATTGCACCGGAAAAGAATATTTTAAATCTTTATTGGGTCGGTTTTATTCCTGATATGCCCGCGCAAGAAGAACAGGGATGGTCCGTCGTAAATTCGGCACTTTTAGAATTACTGAATACCAATACGGAAACGGTACCCATTTTGGTAGAAAATCCGGCTCACATGAAGCGCACAACTCAGGTGTTTGACCGGGGAAGTTGGTTGACAAAGACCGATACCGTGGAACCCGCAACCCCACAAAGTTTAAACGCTTGGGACGATACGTGGAGTTCTGATCGTTTGGGCCTCTCGCAATGGATCGTCAGTAAAGAAAATCCATTAACGGCTAGAACCTTGGTCAATAGAATTTGGCATCAAATCTATGGTCGCGGTCTGGTTTCTACTATTGAGGACATGGGGTCCCAGTCCGACGCCCCTTCCCATCCTTATCTTTTGGATTGGCTCGCGTTGCGTTTTATGAACGAACACAAGTGGAGTATGAAAGCCTTAATCAGGGAAATCGTCTTATCGGGAACGTACCGCCAAAAATCGGAAAGCACGCCCGAAATGTATCAACTGGATCCTGAAAACGAGCTCTACGCAAGAGGTCCCAGAATACGTTTGGGTGCGGAGCAAATTAGGGATCAAGCTTTGGCAGTAGCCG
>CAYGUY010000032.1:8227-22308 GCA_964353165.1 uncultured Maribacter sp. | reverse complement strand
CCCAGAATACGTTTGGGTGCGGAGCAAATTAGGGATCAAGCTTTGGCAGTAGCCGGTATATTAAGTGATAAAATGTACGGCCCCGGTGTAATGCCACCACAACCGGACGGCGTTTGGCAAACAGTTTACAATGGTGCAGACTGGGTAGAAAGCAAAGGCGAAGACCGCTATCGCCGTGGTATTTACACCTATTTGAAACGTACGAGTCCGTATCCGTCCTTCCTTACTTTTGATGCTGGAAGTCGAGAGGTATGCATGATCCGTAGAACGGTCACCAATACGCCCTTACAGGCCTTGGTCACCTTAAATGACCCCGTATATTTAGAAGCTTCCTACCATTTAGCAAAGAATAACCGTGTTACCAATGATGTAGCACAGAGTATTACCAAGAGTTATGAGCTGGCCACGTTCAAAAAAATTACCCCGAACCGATTGGAAGCGCTAACGGAACTATACGAAAATGCTAAGACAGAGTTTACCGAAAACGAAGAAGCGTCACAGCTCTTCCTTCATTTTGAGGAGCAACCAACTGCAGAACTAGCCGCCCTTACCATGGTGGCGAACGCCATTATGAATTTGGATGAATTTTTGACGAAAACGTGAAGTTAGACGTGAGACTTGAGATGTTAGATATGAGACGTCTTTGCGAGGTGGCTTTTAGCGACGAAGAAACCTGTTGAATAAAAGAATTGTATTTTCAAAAAAGACACCAGACTATAATTGTTTTTGAATTTGTATTTGTATTTGATTTTTGAACCCTCCTGCGGCGGGCGGGCTTGACACTTAAACTTGACACATGAGAGACATCGTAGAACGACTGATACAGGAGAAACTGGCCCGCGAGGCGCAAGAAAAAACCAGAAGGCATTTCATCAAAAGCTGTGCCCAAGGCATAGGCGGTCTGGCGCTGAGCTCCATTTTTATGGGATGTGACCCGTTGACCCAGTCTACCAAAAAGGCACCTATTGCTTTCTCGGAGCGGGATTTGAATCCGCTTTCTACCCTGGCACCGCCTTTTGCACCTAAGGTAAAATCTGTGATTTACTTACACATGGCAGGTGCGCCCTCGCAATTGGAAATGTTCGACTACAAACCAGAACTTCAGAAATATGATGGCCAAGATTGTCCACAATCGCTTTTAGAAGGGAAGAAATTTGCCTTTATAAAAGGTACGCCCAAATTGATGGGGCCACAGGCGGAATTCAAACAAGAGGGCGAATCCGGAAATTGGGTCTCCAATTTTATGCCGCACTTTAAAAAGGTGGTAGATGATGTTGCATTCTTAAAAGCGGTTCATACCGATCAGTTCAACCATGGCCCTGCACAACTCTTCATGCACACCGGGAGTGCACGTTTGGGAAGACCAAGCATAGGGTCTTGGGCCACATACGGACTAGGTTCGGAAAATCAGAACTTACCTGGCTTTGTCGTTTTAACCTCTGGAGGAAATACACCCGATGCAGGAAAAAGCGTTTGGGGAAGCGGATTTTTACCCTCGGTATACCAAGGAGTTCAATGCCGTTCCAAAGGGGATCCCGTTTTATACATCGAAGATCCAGATGGCATTACCCGAGACCTAAAGAAAAGTACGATAGATGCTATCAACAAAATAAATAAGGAAGAATATACTACATATGCCGATCCCGAGATTTTAGCCCGAATCAATCAGTACGAAATGGCTTACCGAATGCAGATTGCAGTACCGGAAGTAATGAATATTAACAGTGAACCTGAAAACATCAAACAGATGTATGGCGTAGAGCCGGGGAAGGAATCTTTTGCCAACAATTGCCTTTTAGCTCGGAAATTAGTAGAGGACGGCGTCCGTTTCGTGCAGCTTTTCGATTGGGGATGGGACACCCACGGTAATGTAAGGGAAGGCTCCATTGATTTAGGACTTCGTAATAAATGCAGGGAAATAGATAGACCGATAACCGCGCTTATTATGGATTTAAAACAACGTGGACTGTTGGAAGACACCTTAATTATTTGGGGTGGGGAATTCGGAAGAACGCCCATGCAAGAAAATCGTGGTAATACAAAAATGGCCTATAAAGGTCGCGACCATCATGGTGACGCGTTTACCATGTGGATGGCCGGTGGCGGTATCAAAAAAGGTGCATCCCACGGAAAAACAGATGATATTGGGTTTTCAGGAATTGAAGGACGCGTATCCGTGCACGATGTACATGCTACGATACTACACCTCCTTGGATTTGACCATGAAAAATTTACCCACGAATTTCAAGGAAGACCGTTTAGATTAACCGACGTGGAAGGGGAAATTATTAAGGAGATTTTGGCGTAAAGCCCCCTAGCCCCCAAAGGGGGAACGCTTACTTGGATGTAAAAATTTGCAAGAATGGAAGAATGTAAAGGATTAAGGTGAAAAGAATATTGAACAATTGAAAGTGGAAAAATCGGAGGGGTTAAAAGCTCAAGCGATGTTCCCAAACGCATTACTCAAAAAGAAGGAACTAAACACCTTTTCTTAAAAAAATAAAATACCAAACCAAAAAATGAGAATACTATTAGTATTAACCATCCTGTTATTATCGCTTTCAAGCAGTGCACAAGAAAAAAAGCTGGAATTCTACCAAACCGACTGGGGCAGGCAAACTTCATGGGACCTTTTTTGCGAAAAAACAAAAGCCGCAGGTTATGACGGATTAGAGACTTGGTTTCCTAGGGATGAAAAAAGTCAGGCAGAATTAAGGGCTGCCTTACAAAAACATAACCTAAAAGTGGGTTTTCTAAACGGTACCAATAAGTCGGTTTCGTTTGAGGAAAGTTTAAAATCCTATACCGAACATTTTAAAATTTTAATAGCTTGGAAACCCGCTTATATCAATTGCCATACAGGAAACGACTTTTATACTTTTGAACAGAATAAGGCTTTTATAGCTGCGGCCAATAGAATAGCCAAGGAACATAATATTCCCATTTACCACGAAACACACCGGGGCCGGTTCAGTTATAACCTTCCCGATACCAAGAAATATATTAAAGCTATTCCGGACCTTAAACTGACATTGGACATCAGCCATTGGATGGTGGTGCACGAATCCTTACTGGAAAATCAAGATGCTGAATTGTCCGAGGTTTTAAATCGCTCACATCACATTCACGCCCGTGTTGGTCATGCCGAAGGTCCACAAGTTAACGATCCCGAAGCTCCCGAATGGAAAAAAGCCGTAGACCGACATTTGGATATCTGGGAAAAACTGATCCGCCAAAAATGGCAAACCCAAGACGTTTTTACCATTACCACAGAATTTGGCCCAGCTAATTATATGCCCACCTTGCCCTATACTAAAGTGCCAGTGGCCGACCAATGGAAAGCGAATGTGTTTATGATGAAGCAATTGAAGGAGAGGCTTTATTAGTGGGTAGTGGGTAAATTAGAAATAGAAGTATCAAACTACAGACGCGGGGCGTAATGCGATTAGAGAAAAGCCCATTTTTGTATTTGAGTTTTATTGCGTTTCTGTTGTTTCGAGTGAATGAAAATCGGAATGCGAAAATCATAAGATCAATTTTTGAACTTGATACCTGAATTTGACATTTGTATTTGTATTTGTATTTGTATTTGTATTTGTATTTGTAGATAGATAAATGGAAATTATAAAACAACTTTTGGGTCGCTTGCACCCGCTTATCGTTCACCTGCCCATTGGATTTATTTTAATAGGGCTGCTTTTGCAATGGTATGACCGAAAGCGAAAAGAGCATCAAAACGTAATTCCTTTAATTTTTAATTGGGGCGGTGTCAGTGCCATTTTTGCCTGTATCACCGGTTACCTGCAATATCTAGGGGAAGGATATGCCTTTGACACCGTAAAATGGCACCTATGGGCCGGCATTGCTACCGCCTCGTTTTCCTTTATTTTGTTCGCTAAACTTGCGGGACTAAAAGCGATGCAAACGGCACGCAAACTTCCTATCTCCGTGTTTTCTGTTTTTCTTTTTATACTCCTTTCCTACACCGGCCATCAAGGCGGCAACATTACCCATGGATCCGATTATCTGGTAGAACCCTTACCTAATAGATTTAAATCGGCTTTGGGCTTTGAGACTTTTGAAGAAAAGGAAATTGTGCTGAACGAAGCTACTTGGGAGAATGCCTTGATCTATGAAGAGGTGATTGCTCCCATACTGAACAACAAATGCGTAAGTTGTCATAACCCAAAGAAAACCAAGGGCGGACTACTTTTACATAATGCAGAGGCCATCTTAAAAGGAGGCGAGAACGGGGAAGTACTGTTGGCCAAAAATTCGGATAACAGCGAGCTGTACCATAGAATGACTTTGCCTATGGAGGATGATAAACATATGCCTCCGGATGGTAAAACCCAACCTACAAAGGAAGAAATAAAATTGGTGGGCTCTTGGATAGATGCCGGCCACCCTTTTACCGGAAGCATTAAGGATGCCGGGATACAGAAAGAACTCTTTCTTTCCTTTTTTCCTAAAAAACACGATTATGATTATCCCGACAAAGAAATAGATGCAGCGCATAAGGACAGTATTGCGATGCTAGAGAAAAAAGGAGTGCATGTAGACCTCATCAGCAAATCATCTAATTTTCTTAGTGTTTCTGCCATCAATAAACCTTCTTTTACCGATTCTGATTTTAAAGGATTGCTCGCGATCAAAAACAATATTGCCAGACTTGATCTTGGCAGTACCCAGGTAACGGATGCCCTGGTAGCAAAATTGTCCCAAATTCCTAACCTAACGGTTTTAAAGTTGGATAATACAGTGGTTACCGGCAGCACAATTGAAGCTTTGGCATCTTTGGACTACTTAAAATCCATCAATCTAACGGGTTCGCAATTTGATGCTGTCTTTCTTGAAAAACTATCCGATTTTCCAAATCTGCAACAGGTGTTTCTTTACAGGACCAAGGCCGATGCCAAAGGCTTAAAATCAATCAATGACGGACAGATACAGATAGATTATGGCAATTACGAGCTGCCTCCGATTCCTTCGGATTCTATTGTGTATTGATATCTGGTTGGAAATAAGAAAAATACCGACACTAAAAACTTCGATAACCAAAAGAAAAAACATAGCTTAGTCCAACCAACTATATGTTATGCAATTCAGCAAAAAGTTGGGACTTTTTTTAGGTCCTGTTTTATTCTTACTGGTAATCAATCTGCCGTTCGGGTTACTTTCAAAACAAGGTGACGCCGTTATCGCCGTAGCCCTTTGGATGATTGTCTGGTGGATAACAGATGCGGTCTCTATTTCCGTAACAGCGCTTTTACCCTTACTGCTATTTCCGTTACTTAAAATAATGCCCATTGCAGAGGTCGGTGCAAACTATGGCAGTCCCATTATTTTCCTGTTCTTTGGTGGCTTTGTTATGGCACTGGCACTAGAAAAAGTGAATTTACACAAACGAATAGCTTTAAATATTATTAGAATTACCGGTACCACGCCCAATAAAGTAGTTTTAGGTTTTATGATTGCCACAGCAACCTTGAGTATGTGGATTAGTAATACCGCAAGTACTGTGGTCATGCTTCCCATCGCGATGTCGGTCATTGGTCTCTTGATAAATGATGCGGACGGGTTTACAAAAAGTGATCAAAACTTTGCGCTTTGCGTTATGTTAGGAATAGCATTTTCAGCAAATGCAGGTGGTATTGCAACCGTAATAGGTACCCCACCCAACTCCGTACTCATTGGTCTCTTGGAAAGTGAATATAATATTGAAATATCATTTTTAAAATGGATGGTTATCGGGGTGCCTTTTTCCGCACTCATGATAGGCATAAGTTATTTGGTATTGGTACTGTGGATGTTTCCTAGCAAACAACTCAAATTTACGGCCAGCAGGGATGTCATCAAATCGGAGTTGGTAAAATTGGGCCCCATGAACGGCAAGGAAAAAATGGTCTTGGTCATTTTCGGCATTACTATCTTCTTATGGATATTCAGGACCTTGATCAATAAACTCTTTCCGGACCTGGGACTTTCGGACACCGTAATCAGCATTTTTGCAGCCATAACTTTATTTGCCGTACCGTATAATTTAAAAAAAGGGGACTTTATAATTGAATGGAAAGACACTTCTAAACTGGCTTGGGGAATTCTTGTCCTTTTCGGTGGCGGTTTGGCACTGGCAAAAGGCATGTCCGTAAGCGGCATTGTAGATGTAGTAGCTAATGCTATTGCGGCGAGCGAGATATCCATTTTTGTAACGGCTGTACTACTGATTACCCTAATGCTCTTTATGACCGAACTCATGAGCAACGTAGCACTTGTTGCCGTTCTTGCCCCCGTTGTAGCAGGTATTGCCATAGGTTTGGAAATTCCTATACTATATCTTTTGATACCGGTAACTATGGCTAGTAGTTGTGCGTTCATGCTCCCTATGGCAACCCCACCTAATGCCATTGTTTTTGCAAGCGGCTATATTAAGGTTCATGAAATGGCTCGAGCTGGTATTATACTGAACCTTATTTCCGTAGGGTTATTGATCTTAATGTTCCAATTCGTGATTCCCATCTTATTTTAGGAAAGATAGTCGTAGGAAAGATGCTAGACTAATCTGCATCGTTGAGACGACAATGAAGTTATGAAGAGAAGCGTACGCTACTTAGGCTTATGATTTTATTAACAAGACTTTTGTTTATTTTTTCTGTTCTTTAAACATTCCAAAAAAAATCGAAGATGATTAAAAAATTACGTGTTCCCCTACTGGTTGTGCTTTTTATGTTTAGTTACCAAACTTCTGAGGCACAACTTTTTAAAAAGAAAAAAAAGAAGACTGAAAAAGCTGCTGAAAAACCCAAAAAAGATGCTATCAAACCTTATGACAAGGTCATTACCAAAGATGCCAAAACCGATACCGGCCTTTTTGATGTGCATATCGTAGAGGACAAACATTATTACGAAATTCCAGATTCGCTTTTCAATAAGGAAATGTTGATGGTAAGCCGTATTTCTAAAACTGCCTCAAAAATAGGCTTTGGAGGTGGAAAAATTAATACGCAAGTACTACGGTGGGAAAAACGAGATAAAAAAGTTCTACTTCGTGTGGTATCGTATGACGTAGTTGCCGCAGATTCACTTCCGGTACATGAAGCTGTTGTAAATTCCAACTTTGAACCAGTTCTATTTTCCTTTGACATAAAGGCATTTAAAAAAGATTCATTAAATCCTGATGTTAGTGCTACCGTAATTGAAGTTGATGACATGCTTAACAAAGACACCAAAGCGTTGGGAATGCCAGAATTTTATAGAAAAAGATATAAAGTATCTCGATTAGACGGTGATAAAAGCTTTATTGAAAGCATCAAGAGTTACCCGTTAAATGTGGAAGCAAGACACGTAAAAACGTACATAGCAAGCGACCCTCCTAGCAATAGTAGCTTAGGTACCATATCTGTTGAAATCAACAATTCCATGATCTTATTACCAGAAAAACCTATGAAAAAACGGTATTTTGACCGCCGTGTTGGTTGGTTCTCCAGAGGTCAGGTAGATTATGGCCTAGATGCTCAGGAAAGTAAAACCATCACCTTTTTAGACCGTTGGCGTTTAGAAGTAAAAGATGTCGATATCGAAAAATTTAAGCGTGGAGAACTAGTTGAACCAAAAAAACCGATTGTATATTACGTAGATAGAGCTACGCCAAAGCAATGGGTTCCTTTTATAAAACAAGGGATTGAGGATTGGCAAGTGGCTTTTGAAGCCGCCGGTTTTAAAAATGCCATCATAGCAAAAGACCCTCCAACCGCCGAGGAACATCCGGAATGGTCTCCAGAAGATGTTCGGTATTCTGTGGTAAGGTATCTGGCCTCCCCAATTCCCAATGCTAATGGTCCTCATGTAAGCGATCCCAGAACGGGAGAAATATTGGAATCCGATATTAACTGGTACCATAATGTAATGTCTTTACTTAGAAATTGGTACTTTGTTCAAACAGCCGCCATTAATCCAGATGCACAAGGAGTTGCCTTCAAGGATGAAGTTATGGGCAGGCTTATCCGTTTCGTATCGTCCCATGAAGTAGGGCACACCTTAGGACTTCCACATAATATGGGAAGCAGTGTGGCATACCCTGTAGATTCCTTACGTTCTGCAAGCTTTACCAAAAAGTATGGTACCGCTCCCTCGATTATGGATTATGCTCGATTCAACTACATTGCCCAACCAGGTGATGAGGGAGTGGCCTTAATGCCAGACATTGGTCTTTACGATAAATATGCGATTCAGTGGGGTTATAGGCCTATCCTCGATACGAGCGCAGAAGAAGAAAAAAAGACGTTGGACAGTTGGATTTTAAAACATGCAGGAGACCCGATGTATAGATTTGGCCATCAGCAGGTTGGAGATGTGGTAGATCCTAGTTCGCAGACCGAAGATTTAGGGGACGATGCCGTAAAAGCTAGCACCTATGGGATAGCTAACTTAAAACGTATCGTTCCAAAACTAATAGAATGGACTAAAGAAGATGGAAAAAACTACGATGACCTAGAAACCCTTTATGGGCAGATAGTCTCACAGTTTAATAGATATATGGGTCATGTTTCCAATAATATTGGAGGGGTTTATGAACACCATAAAACGTATGACCAAGAAGGTGCGGTATATACCCACGTTTCAAAAGCGCATCAGCAAAAATGTGCGGCTTTTCTTCAAAATGAATTATACAAGACTCCCGAATGGTTACTGGATCAGGATATATTTAGTAGAACTCAATACTCAGGTTTTGTAGAACGCATTCGGTCCATGCAGGTTAGAACCTTGAACAATACCTTAAGTTTGGGTAAAATGGCGCGGCTAATAGAAAACGAGATAGCCAATGGTTCCGAAGCATATACCTTATTGGCGATGATGAGCGACCTACGAAAAGGCATCTGGTCAGAACTTCCAAAGGGTAAGGTTATAGATCCCTACAGAAGAAACCTTCAAAAAGCACATATAGATCGTTTGGCCTATTTGATGACAGCCGAAAACCAAGATAAAAAACCCGACCGCGGTGGATATCAAAAATCTACGATAGTGAACACGAGTCAGTCCGATATTAGATCCTTGGTTAGGGCAGAGTTAAATACATTAAAGAGAAATATCAGAAATGCGGTAGCTAAAACCTCTGACAGGATGAGCAACTATCATTTGCAGGATAGTGCAGAGAGAATAGAGATGATTTTAAATCCCAAATAAGTATCATATTATACCCTAATTTTAAGGTCTATCGGTCAAATGCACATATCTCCGATGAGCAATTTTCATACACCACAACGTAAAGGTATTTTACATCACAAAAAGCCCATTTGACAACAATGGGCTTTTTTGTGCGTTTATGTATTCTACCTTTGTCGTGTAACTTAAAACCCCCAAATCATGACTCAAAAAATCAAAAGTTTAATCTACCTAAGTTGTTTCGTTTTTGCTGCCATAGTATATAACGGCACCATAGAAGATACTACGATACAATTATCCGATAAAGCGGAGCTGACCGAAACTAATGCAATAGCGGACAGTCATTCCAAAGATTTAGAGGCCAATACAATCAATTAACACCTACTTTAACCCCATAATCAAAGCATGGCTATTCGCCGTGCTTTTTTGTTTTAAACACAATGCCACAACTATACAAAACAGCTGTTTTAAGGTCTAATCGACCAAGTGTAAATTAATCGGATTACAGGATATGCCAAACCACAAAAAGTGCGATATTCACATCAAAAAACACCAAGTTCGCAACAACCGGAGTTTTTGCCTTTCCCTGTGGTATACCTTTGTCGTGTAACAAAAAAACCCCAAATCATGACTCAAAAAATCAAAAGTTTAATCTACCTAAGTTGTTTCGTTTTTGCTGCCATAGTATATAACGGCACCATAGAAAATACCACGATTCAATTATCCGATAATGCGGAGCTGACCGAAACTAATGCAATAGCGGACAGTAATGCCAAGGATATAGAGGCCAATACCATCAACTAACACCAATTATTACCCCATAATCAAAGCATGGCTATTTGCCATGCTTTTTTGTTTTAAACACCTTGCTAGCTTGTTAAACCTTTACTAAATAAGGATAATTGCTTAAACCTTTGAACAAATTAAAAGTCCTAGCTGGGAATCATTTAAAATAAAAATCATGAAAAAATTAGCATTAGTAGTTGTATTGATATCCGGAATAAGCTTAAATGCCCAAAGACATGCAGGCGATAGAAACAGTATGAAAGATATTAATCCTCAAGAAATAGCCACGTTACAGACTAAAAAAATGACACTAGCCTTAGATCTTGACCAAAAACAACAAACAGAAATCCAATCTTTATTCCTTACCAATGCAACGGAAAGAAAAAACAAGATGGACGAACGCAAGGCTAGTAAAGAAGAAGGGAACCGACCGTCCAAAGAAGAAAGGTTTGCTATGCAAAACGAACGCCTAGACCACATGATAGCCCAAAAAGCGGCGATGAAAGAAATATTATCACAGGAACAATTTGAAAAGTGGGAAACAATGCAAGAGAAAAGACAAAAAGGAAAAAAGAAACGTAGACAGGGAAAATCGAGAGATTAAACCACACTATTATACAGTTGCCAACACCACGTTCTTATGAACGTGGTTTTTTTATGTCTTATTTTTCGCTAGCCAATATAATCAAAGTGTTCCCTGTTATAGAGCACAACCTAAATCCCATGTCTTTTTTTTTACTACATACTTTTTATAAAAAAATTTAGAACTAGCGCTTAATTCCTTACTTTGAAATATGCAAAATACCATTTCAGACAGAATTGCCGACTTCATAAAGAAATTCCCGCCATTTTCCTATTTACCATTGGAGGAGATACAAGCATTTGCACCAGAAATCACTATCGTTTATAAAGAAAAAAACGCTGTTGTTTTTGAACGGGATTCGCCTCCGCATGATTATTTTTATGTGGTACATAAGGGAGCTATTGGACTCATTCGTAAAGAAGATGGTATTGTACTGGATATTTGCGATGAGGGCGATATTTTTGGTTTACGTCCGTTAATGGCCAACGAACACTACAGACTTGAAGCAAAGGCGCAAGAAGAATCCATTCTTTATGCTATTCCCATAGCCCTTTTTAAGCCTATTGTTAAACAAAATGTTGAAGTAGGCAGTTTTTTGGTAGAGAGTTTTGCTTCGAACACTCGAAATCCATATTCCAACACGCATAAAGGGCAACTTTTAGGAGATACCGCCCAATTTAATCCCAACAATTCTGGGTCGCGCTTATTGGACGTGCAGCAGGTAGAATACAGCACAAAAATCACCAGTGTAAAACCAGGCACCGCCATACAGAACATCGCCAAAAAAATGTCCAAAAAAGGAATTGGGGCTATGTTGATCGAAAAAGACGGACTCCCATTGGGCATTATTACAAATAAAGATTTTAGGAACAAGGTAGTCACGGGAATCGTTCCAATTTCGGCCAAGGCGAAAACAATCATGTCCAGCCCGGTTATTACTTATCCCGGTAATTTAACCATTACGCAGGCACAAATGGCCATGATGAAAAGTGGAATCAGCCATCTGGTACTTACACAAGATGGCACACCGAATACAAGTGCCATTGGTATACTTTCCAAGCATGATGTAATGCTCTCTTTAGGCAATAATCCGGCAGTTTTGGTAAAGGCTACAAAGCGCTGTAAACAAATCGATGAACTCAAACCCATCAGAAAGGGCGTTATGAATTTATTAACGGGATACCTAGATCAAAATATTCCCATGAGCTTAACTTCCAAAATAGTATCCGAACTTAACGACGCGTGCACCAAACAGGTTATTCGAATTTCGCTAAAACAAATGGATACGCCACCCCCGGTTGAATTTGCGTGGTTGGCCATGGGAAGTCAAGGAAGGAGCGAGCAGTTATTGCATACCGATCAAGACAACGCTCTTATTTTTGACGAAGTTGATGAAAAGAAACTGGAAGAAACCCGTGACTATTTTTTACGTTTGGCAAGCTTGATTACAACCGGTTTACATGAAATTGGCTATGCCTATTGTCCCGCCGACATGATGGCCTCCAACCCCAAATGGTGTTTGAGCATTACCGAGTTTAAACAAGCAACTACCAAATGGATTACCAACCCCGGACCGGACGAGGTACTTTTATCTTCCATTTTCTTTGACTATAACCTTGTCTATGGCAACTCGGAACTAACGGATGAACTGTCTTCCCATATATTTAAAACCGTTGCCAGCTATCCCATGTTCCTGACTCACTTAGCAAGCGGGGCATTACAGAACCCTTCTCCTTCCGGTTTTTTTAGAAAGTTTCTGGTAGAGCAAGATGGGGAACACAAAGACTTCTTTGATTTAAAAAGACGCGCCTTAATGCCGTTGATAGATGCGGCAAGGGTTCTCATTTTGTCACATCGTATCAAAGGGATAAACAATACCTGGCAACGTTATGAAAAATTGGCACTTTTAGAACCAAACAACGCAGAATTGTACCTTTCCTGTTCCTATGCCAGTAAAGCGCTTTTAAAATTTAGAACCCGTCAAGGATTGTTACATAATGATTCCGGTCGTTTTATATCCTTGGAAAAACTGAATAAAGAGGAACGGATGAAACTCAAAAGAACCTTTTCCTCGGTAAAGGATATCCAAGAGGTTCTTTCCGTTAGATTTATGACCGCTATAGTGCGCTAATATGTTTACCAAAAAAAAATATCCCGATTTCTGGAACCGCTATGCAGACTCGTTTGCAAACGGACTTCCCAAATTAGTACCAGACACTAAATTTGTAGTCCTGGACACGGAGACTACAGGCTTTGATGTGAGGGAAGATCGTATATTGAGCATTGGTGCCATTGTACTCCAACGCCAAATGATCTTACCCAAAAAAGCCTTCGAGGTATTTTTGGAACAAGACCGCTATTCTGAAGAAACCGCTAAAATACACGGTATACTAAAAGAAGGGAGAAAGGATAGAATAACAGAAAGAGAGGCCTTAAAACAAACGCTAAAAACCTTGGAAAATGCAGTTTTGGTCGCCCACCATACCAGTTACGATGTAGCTATGCTCAACAATGCACTAAAGCGAACCGGTCTTCCCAAACTTAAGAACAAGACCGTGGACACCGCCAAACTATACTATAAAACCCTAAGCCGCACCAAACAACAGAAATTGGATGGTCATAGCACCTTGGACGATTTGGCAAAAGCATACGGTATTTCGCAAAAAGATCGCCACACCGCTTTGGGCGATGCCTATATTACCGCCATCGCTTTTCTTAGGATTTTAGAAAAATTAAAGCCCGCCACACTCAACGAACTGTTGAAACGGGACGGGCCTTTTACACTTTGGTAAATTAAACTTTATAAGGCATCCTTTATAATCTCCTCTACGACCTCCGGATTTAAGAGTGTAGATGTATCTCCAAGATTACTCGTATCCTTTGATGCAATTTTCCGTAAAATACGTCGCATAATCTTACCACTACGGGTCTTGGGCAATGCGGTTACAAACTGTATCTTATCCAACTTGGCAATGGGGCCGATATGTTCCGTAATCATTTGATTGATTTCCTTTTGCAGGTTATCCCTGTCCCTGGACTCTCCCGTTTCTTTTAACATTACATAACCGTACAAGGCGTTCCCCTTAATATCATGTGGAAAACCTACGATAGCGGACTCGGCAACGGCAGGATGTTCGTTAATGGCATCCTCAATGGGTGCCGTACCCAGATTATGACCGGAAACGATAATGACATCATCTACCCGGCCTGTAATACGGTAATAGCCCACCTCATCGCGTAAGGCACCATCCCCTGTGAAATACTTGTCTTTAAAAGCGGTAAAATACGTTTCCTTATAGCGTTGGTGATTACCCCAAATAGTACGCGCCATAGATGGCCAAGGAAATTTGATACACAGCCTACCATCTACCTGGTTGCCCGTAATCTCGTTACCGTTCTCATCCATGAGCGCAGGTTGTATCCCCGGTAAGGGCAAGGTAGCATAGGTTGGTTTTGTTGGGGTTGAAAAAGGGATAGGGGAAATTAATATGCCTCCCGTTTCGGTCTGCCACCAAGTATCTACGATAGGGCATTTTTTGTCTCCTACGTG
>CAYGUY010000032.1:0-8127 GCA_964353165.1 uncultured Maribacter sp. | reverse complement strand
GCACCATTGGCCAACGGGCCGTAAACGATGTAGGAGTGACCGGTAATCCAACCAATATCCGCAGTACACCAATACACATCATTTTCACGGTATTGAAACACGTTTTTAAAGGTATACGCCGTGTAGACCATATATCCCGCTGTAGTATGTACCATACCTTTGGGTTTTCCCGTGGAACCCGAAGTATATAAAATAAACAAGGGGTCTTCGGCATCCATCACCTCGGCCGGATAATCGGCATAGGCATCTTCCATCAAGGGTGCCAGCCATTCATCCCTACCTTCTTTCATGTTGATGTCCGAGTTGATACGTTTTACCACCAATACACTTTCTACATCGGGGCAGTCTTCCATAGCGTCGTCAACAATTCCTTTCAGGTCGATGGTCTTTTTTCCACGGAAAGAGCCATCGGAGGTAATGACCATTTTTGCTCCACAATCGTTTATTCGGGTAGCTACCGCTGTAGATGAAAACCCTGCAAAAACTACCGAGTGTACCGCACCAATGCGAGCACAGGCCAAAAGGGCAATCGCCAATTCGGGAATCATCGGTAAATAGATAATCACCCTATCCCCTTTTTTGATTCCTTTATCATTGAGCACATTGGCCATTTTACAGACTCGCTCCTTTAGTTCCATGTAGGTAATATGCTGGGCAGGTTCGTCCGGATTATTAGGTTCAAAAAGAATAGCAGTCTTATCCCCTCTTATATGCAAATGCCGGTCTATACAGTTCTCGGTAATATTCAACTTTGCACCTTCGAACCATTTTATCTCGGGTTTTGAAAAATCCCAGTCCAAGACTTTGTCCCACTTTTTACGCCAAACGAAATGCTCCTCGGCAATTTCGTCCCAAAAACTTTCGGGATTTCTAACAGATTTGCGATATACTTGATAGTATTCTTCCAAATGTTTGATATGGTAATTACTCATGTAAGTCGGTTTTTAAACTAATTCAATACGATATTCCAATTCAAAAATTGATATAAGCTGTCAATTCCTGATTATAAATTTAATTATAAAAATCTCTATATTCTAAACCAAAAAACCCTCTTTTCGACCAGTTACGTATTAGATAACATCAATGATCCAATGCTTCCCCTACTCCACTAGGTATTCTAATATTTTCAACTATTTCCTGGACCTCCATAGGTGGTTCCGGAGTAAAAGTGTTAACCACCAAGGCGACTATAAAGTTCAACAGCATTGCTACAGAACCAAAACCTTCCGGAGATATTCCAAACCACCAAGCATCCTGCAAACCCGCTACCGCCTCTTTACCACCGTCGAAAATACCGAATTTGAATTTCAGCATATAAAATAACATCAGCAAAATACCTACAACCATACCCGCAACAGCGCCCTCTTTGTTCATTTTCTTATAAAAAATCCCTAGGACTATAGCGGGGAAAAATGAGGCTGCCGCCAAGCCAAAGGCCAGGGCTACAACCGCAGCAACAAAGCCAGGTGGGTTTATTCCAAAATAACCTGCAATGATCACCCCTGCAGTAGCGGCACCGCGAGCTGCCCATAATTCTCCTTTTTCCGAGATAGTAGGAATGAAAATTTTCTTCACCAAATCATGAGAAACAGAAGATGAAATCACTAAAAGCAATCCAGCTGCGGTAGACAAAGCTGCTGCCAAGCCTCCAGCCGCCACTAACGCTATTACCCAAGCCGGTAGATTCGCTATTTCCGGGTTTGCTAATACCATGATATCCGGATCGATCGTTAACTCGTTTTTATCGGTATCGGCGACATATTGTATTGTACCATCTTTGTTTTTATCATCAAAAGAAAGTAGTCCCGTTCCTTCCCAGTTTTTAAACCACACGGGCATACTATCATATTCTTTATTACTTACCGTTTCTATCATATTGGTTCTTGCAAACACGGCTACAGCTGGCGCTGTTGTATATAATATGGCGATAAGCAACAAGGCAAGACCTGCGGATTTTCGGGCATCCTTCACTTTTTTAACCGTAAAAAATCGAACAATAACATGGGGTAACCCAGCGGTACCTACCATAAGCGCTAAGGTTATCGCAAACACATCTAACAGACTTTTAGAGCCGGATGTATACTCCGCAAAGCCAAGTTCTGTAGATAGTCCATTTAGCTTTTCCAAAAGATACAGTCCAGAACCATCGTTTACAGTACTACCCATACCTATTTGCGGAATGGGATTTCCGGTCATTTGGATGGATATAAAGATAGCGGGCACCATAAAGGCAAAAATCAACACACAATACTGGGCCACTTGGGTATACGTGATTCCCTTCATGCCTCCTAATACTGCATAAAACAATACGATAACCATACCTATAATTACGCCGGTATTGATGTCCACTTCCAAAAATCTAGAAAACACTACCCCTACCCCGCGCATCTGGCCGGCAACATAAGTGAACGACACCAAAAGGGCGCAAAAAACCGCCACCATTCTGGCGGTGTTGGAATAATAACGATCTCCAATAAAATCAGGCACGGTAAACTTTCCGAATTTCCGTAAATAAGGAGCCAATAACAAGGCCAACAGTACATAGCCCCCAGTCCATCCCATCAAATAGACGGAACCATCATAACCTGCTACGGAAATTATACCCGCCATAGAAATAAAGGAGGCTGCCGACATCCAATCAGCGGCTGTTGCCATGGCATTGGCCAAAGGAGAAACCCCACCCCCTGCGACATAAAATTCTTTGGTAGAACCTGCACGCGACCAAATAGCTATTCCTATATAAAGACTAAAGGTTAAAGCAACAAGGACATAAGTCCAAATTTGAACGTTGTTCATTTTACAATTTATAAGGGTTGGTAATTATTCGTCGTAACCGTATTTTATATCTAATTTGTTCATTAACCGAACATAAACAAAAATTAAGATGACGAATACATAGATACTTCCTTGTTGTGCGAACCAAAATCCCAGTTTGAAACCTCCTAAACTAATAGCGTTCAAGGTATCTTTAAAGATAATTCCTGCACCATAGGAGACGGCAAACCAAATTGTGAGTAGCATAAAGAGATATCTGACGTTTTCTTTCCAGTAAGCCGAGGCTTTTTTTTGCTTTTCTGACATTTGGTCGCTGGTTTGTAATTCATCTAAAAATACTCTTAAAATTGGGATTGCAAAAGCAATTCGGATATTTACATCAATGTGGATACGGATAATAAAGCAAAGAAAGTTTTGCCCGTCGGAAAACAGCCCTGCTTTCTTTTAGATACAGGGTTACATAATAAGACCTTGAATTAAGCTAGAGACTAGGAGTCATTAGCATCTTTCTGATTTTTACCGCTTTTCAAAATGGTCTAATCTATGCTCCATTAACCACCAAGTAACCATTTCGTTAAAAGTTCAGGAGTGTCATTTTTATTTTTAAAGAAGGTATAAAAGAACAGTCCAACGTTCTCTCCTTTAGCTAGTATCTTTTTATCGCAAACTTCGATAATCCTTTCTCGAACATCTGTATGCATAATTTTGGCTCGTCTTAAAATCTAGTAATTATCGCCAGACATCCAATGCCTCTTCCCTTAGTAATTGGGTCATTCTAAACTCGGACGCTCTTAGAACAGCATCCATTTTGTAAAAGGACTCGGAGTACTCATAGCCAAAATTACGGGCATCGGCTGCGGACGCGCCATAGTAGATTGCTTTAAACTTTGCCCAATGGCAAGCACCTAGGCACATCATACAGGGTTCGCAACTTGTATAGAGGATACACTCTTTAAGTTGCTCCCTACCTATTTTCTTGCATGCGACCTGAATCGCAAGAAGTTCCGCATGCTGCGTTAAATCATCAGTGCCTTTGACCAAATTATGCACCTCGCAGATGACCTCGTTATCCCTGAGGATCAATGCACCAAATGCGCCTCCCTCCTTGGACACTTTTCCTTCTTTGGCCTTTTCTATGGCTCTTCTTAGGTAGGTTTGGTGCATATTATTTTGATGCTAAATATAGTGTGGTTAAAATGGCTACATCCTTCTAAAAAGACAACTGCTCAACAGCTGCAATAGTTTCCTCCAAATCGGTATAACTTAGGGCATCATTTAGAAAATAGCTTTCAAAAGCTGATGGAGGGAGATAGATACCTTGGTCCAACATCCCATGAAAATAGGCATTAAAACGTTCGTTGTTTCCTTTTGCAGAAGATGCAAAATCAACCACAGGCTCATCTGTAAAATGAACCGAAACCATACTGCCAAACCGATTGATTTGATGTGGTACGCCTTTTTTCTCCAAGGCCTTGCCAATACCATCATGTAGAAAAGCTGTTTTCTTGGCGAGACTGTCAAAAATTTCTGGATTCGTGTTCAACTCCGTCAACATGGCCAAGCCTGCACTCATAGCCAATGGGTTTCCACTTAATGTTCCCGCTTGATATACAGGTCCATCTGGAGCCAACTGATTCATGATTTCAGTTTTTGCTGCAAAAGCACCAACAGGCAATCCGCCTCCAATAACTTTACCAAACGTTACAATATCGGCATCGATTCCCAGCGCCTCCTGGGCGCCTCCTTTTGCCAATCGGAACCCGGTCATGACCTCATCAAAAATTAATAAAATACCTTCCGCCGTGCATATGTCCCGCAATCCTTTGATAAAATTATCCGCAGGCACAATACAACCCATATTACCTGCAACGGGCTCTATTATGATAGCGGCAATTTCGCCTTTATTGGCCGCTACCAAGGTCTGCACTTCCTCTAAATTATTATACGCAGCCAACAAAGTATCCTTGGCCGTACCCTGAGTTACCCCGGGACTATTGGGACTACCAAACGTAACGGCACCACTACCTGCCTGTATCAAAAACGAATCTGAATGGCCATGGTAGCATCCTGCAAATTTTATAATCTTATCCTTTCCTGTATACCCTCGTGCCAAACGTACTGCGCTCATACAAGCTTCGGTACCGCTGTTCACAAAACGTATCTTATCAATATTGGGCACCATGGATACCGCTAACTTTGCCAGTTCCGTTTCAATTTCGGTAGGCATTCCAAAAGAAGTTCCTTTTTTTGCTTTATCGATAATCGCGGCTATAACCGGTTCATAAGCATGACCTAAAATCATAGGTCCCCAAGAGGCGATATAATCGATTAGCTTATTCCCATCTTCATCATACAAATAGGCACCTTTTGCCTCTTTTACGAAAATAGGGTTGCCGCCAACTGCCTTAAAAGCACGTACCGGCGAATTCACACCTCCAGGAATATATTTTTTTGCCTCGGCAAACAAAGCACTACTTCTTTTATAAATCATCTGCTTATTTGTTGATTTGGGTGGTTTTGACCATCAATTTTTGACCCACGGAAAGGTTGGCGTCTCTGAGTCTATTCATTTTCATTAACTCATCTATGGAAACAAAATAGCGTTTGGACAAGGAATACAGTGTATCTCCTTTTTTTACGACATGAACGGAATTATTCGCTACCACTGTAGGTTTATTTTTTTCATAAACCGACTTTGGTATATCACTATCATACTTATTAAGTTGATATTTCTCTATCAAATAAATGAGCTTTTGAGGGTATTTTTTATCGGTCGCGTAGCCTGCCTTTCTTAGTCCTTTTGCCCAATTTCTATAATCCGTAGTATCATAATCGAAAAGAAAAGTGTACCTACTTCTAGTGCTCAAAAAGATGCTATGATCCCTGTAGGAATGCATTGGATGGTTATATTTTCTAAAGCACTCCCCTTTGGCATCATCGTCATGAAAATCATAATCTCCCTGCCATCCATTATGACATTTGATACCGAAATGATTGTTGGTCTTTAAGGCCAACTCGCCTTGCCCATAGCCACTTTCCAGAAGTCCTTGCGCAAGGGTTATGCTCGCAGGAATCCCATAGGCCTCCATTTCCTTTTTTGCGATTTCTGAAAACGTATCTATATAATGCGGAATGTCATCAATTTTAAAGTTGACGAATTCACCCGAATCTCGCGGTAGACTATTGGTTTCTACGCTTTGTAATTTTTTAGATTTTGGGTTTGATTTTTGACGCTCGGCAAGAACGTTCTTGGTTCTCAAAGAATCGGAATATGCTTTTTTAGACTTGCAACCTAAAAGGCATATACTAACAAGCAACACCAAAAACACTACATTTTTCATATTCATAGTTCCAGTAAAGGTAAATTTTTCTTTTTCAGCATAATATTCATTCCTTCAATGCCTTGAATCCCACCCGTGTGAACAGCTAAAATCTTAGAACATGGCACAAAATTATCATTCTTAATCATATCCAACAACCCAAACATCAATTTTCCAGTATAAATCGGATCTAATGGAATACCCGTTTTAGCCTTAAAATCATTGATAAATACAACCAGTTCCGTTGTTATTTTTGCATAGCCACCAAAGTGATAATCCATTATTAGTCTCCAATTACTGTATTTTGCGATGTCCGTTATTGCTTGAATCAAAAAATCACCCTTCAACGCAGAAAAACCTAATACTTGTTGATGTAGATGCGCAGAATTAATAAGACCGGCAATAGTTCCGCCCGTACCAACACAGGTACAGATAATATCGAACTCCCTATCCTTTTCCTGTAAGATCTCTTCACAACCTTTAATTGCCAAAGCATTAGTGCCGCCTTCTGGTACCAAATAAAAATCCCCAAATTGTTTTCTTAAATGAGCTATAAATTCTGGATTACTCTTTTCTCGGTACGTTTGGCGAGGAACGAAACTAAAACGCATTCCATTTTTATTCGCTAGCACTAAGGTTGGATTTTGGCTCCAATTGTTTTGGAGTTCTTCACCTCTAATTACACCAATGGTATTCATTCCCAACTGCTTACCGGCATAAGCAACGGCAGCAATATGATTTGAAAAAGCACCTCCAAATGTCAATAAAGTTTTATTTCCCTTTTCTTTGGCGGCCTGCATGTTATATTTTAGCTTTCGGTATTTATTACCAGAAATATATGGATGTAACAAATCCTCCCTCTTTAAGGCAAGGGTTATATTTTTTTCCTCAAGTATGGGAAGTTGTAGGTATTGATTATTGCTCTGCAATCAAAAAGAATTCAATCGTAAAGATATTTAATAAAGCTAAACGGTGTGCGTTTAGATAAGTAATCGGCTTGGTTTTCGTTTGTATAAGCCTCACGCTCAAAACTTATATTCTGATAAGCGCGATACGTATTGAGATACCAAATAGCGCGGAACATCCACTCTGTAATATATAACACATAAAAGGGTAAAATAAGAAGCTCTCGTTGTTGCCTTAAATGAATTTTTTCATGATTGATAAGAACAGCATCCTCTTTGAATGAATTACTTTTTACAAAAATGAAAGGCCACAAGGATAAACCTACATAGTTTTTATAAAAGAAATGTTTGAAAACCAATATCATAGGCCGGCACAAATTGCAATAAGACAAAGATATAAGTAAAAATATTGTTTGAAACATATCTAAATTTTTGTTCCTAACAATACCCACAAATCTCATAAACCCTTAATTTACTCATAAAGTTGAAACGTAGAACAAAGGTTATTCACATAAAAAAAGTAATTTTAATTTCAAACGTTCCTATGGATAGTTCATTACGTATGATAAAAAATTTAGGTTCATTGGTTACAGGAATTTCATTTTTATGAAAAAAATTATTCCCCTTGAGGAAGGCGATTTTTACTGGTCTGAAGAAGGGTACCGCGTATTTACCAAACAATTTCACTTAAAACGTGGCTATTGCTGCGAAAGTGGCTGTAGGCATTGCCCATATGGCTATGATCCAAAAACAAACCAACAGTGATAATCAAGGTATTCGGCATGATTTTTGATATTTTTTGGGTAAGGCCTCTAATTATAAAAAAATAATTATATGAAAAAGTTTAGATTAGTATTACCGGTAATAGCTCTTATGCTTCTTAGCTCCTGTAATTCGGTACGCGTATTATCCGATTATGACCAAAAGGCTAACTTTAGCGAATATAAATCCTATGCCTTTTACAAAACGGGTATAGATAAAGTTCAAATTTCCGATTTGGATAAAAAAAGAATACTTAGGGCAATAGAGGCGGAAATGTCAACTAGAGGTTTCGTAAAATCTGAAAGTCCAGATATCCTAGTTAATATTTTCACCAAAGAACAGGAACGCGTAGACGTCTACAATAA
>CAYGUY010000031.1:0-42867 GCA_964353165.1 uncultured Maribacter sp. | reverse complement strand
AACCTCCACTTACAGGGGGAATAATGGCAATTTCATCATTCCTATTTAACATTGCATCATCTTGCGCATACTCGCTGTTCACGGCTACAGCAAAAGAGGAAAGTTTCCCAAAATCGGGAAACTTTTTAATCATATAATCCTTGAGTGCTTGGACGGACTTGGGAACATCATCGTCTATAGGAACTTGAAATTCTGACTTTCCTACAATATCCTTTGCAATTCCGAAAAGTAATACGTCCATAGCTATTATCCTAAAATAGGTTTTGCATCCATATTACTGATAAAAGGTTGCTTATAGACTCTGTTGCCAGTTGCCTTTTTTATTGCGATTGCCACCGCCGCGGCAGCTGGAGGCAAAGCGGGCTCTCCAAGTCCTGTTGGACTTAAGGTATTTTTCACAAAGTGTGTTTCCACAATTGGCGTTTCCTTCATTCGAATCAAACGATACTTATCGTAGTTGTTGCTTGTTGCCATTCCGTTTTCGAAAACGAAGTCACTAAACATAGCATGCCCAACACCATCAATCGCGCCACCTTCAATTTGATTCATCGCCCCTAACGGATTCACTACAATCCCGCAATCAACGGCAACGGTAATCTTTTTGACCACAGGTTGGTTGCCCTCCATAACAACATCAGCAACCTCAGCAACATGGGTATTATGACAATAGTAGGCGCTCACACCTTGGAATACTCCATCTTTTGGTGTGCCATATCCAGATTTTGCAACTGCCAATTTCAAAACATCTTGTAAGCGCTCTGCGGAATATTCAATTCTATCATCAGTGGTTTCTTTTACTTTTTCCAACAAATTCATACGCATTTCAACGGGGTCCTGATCTATTGCCTCGGCTAGTTCATCTAAAAAGCTCTGTTCGGCATAGGAAAGGAAATTGGTATATGGCGCTCTCCATGCACCCGTGGTGATGTTACTATTATATGTAGCCACATCTACTTGATAATTCTCAATCGCTCCCGCAGGGAAAAAATTAGGAATCAGTCCGTACATATTACCATTTACTGCCGCTTCTTTTAAGCGATATCCTGTGACCTCGCCATTCTTAATCGATGCAGCAATACGATACTTTATTGCTGGACGATAAACGCCAGTCGTCATATCATCCTCTCGAGTAGAAAACATTTTTACAGGCTTTCTTATTTTATCTGATATCTCAGCAGCTTCATAAACGAAATCCCCATAAAGTCTTCTTCCAAAACCACCACCCATTCTGGTCATTTCCAACCGTATATCTTTTTCATCACGGCCTAATAGATTTGCAACGGTGCTAGCAGCGGAAGCCGGTGTTTGCACAGGGCCTACCAAATGAATTTTGGTATCGGTCACATTTGCAAAGAAATTCATTGGCTCCATACAATTGTGAGGAAGAAAAGGAGACTCGTAGGTTCTTTCCACCACCCTATCCGCTTGTTTAAATGCCTTTTCCACATCACCGTCTTTTCGTAGCGTGGTGAATTCCTTACCGTCTAACAAGTCGACCAAAATTTTGTCATGAGCCTTGGTGCTTTCTAAAGGTGTGCTTACGCTCCACTCTGCCTGTAAAGCTTCTTTTCCTTTTATCGCTGCCCAGGTATTTTCTGCAATCACTACTACTTTGTCAGAGGAAGCCAACTTGGCCGTCCAATCTATTTGCTCCTTGGCCATCATGGCTTTTGCCTTTTCGCCTATTGTAATCACATCTATAACTCCCGGAACTGCTTTTGCTGCAGTTGCATCATAGGATTCCAAAACCTGCCCGAAAGCGGGAGGTCTTAAAACAGATGCATATACCATCCCATCCGCCTTATAATCAAGACCAAAAAGTGGTTTTCCCGTTATAATTTTGTCAATATCTACGTTACCGACGTCGGTACCGATTAATGTGAAATCCTTTGGGTCCTTTAACGCTATCGCCTCCTCTCGCAATTCTTCACCTTCGGCCAATGTAGCTATTTTCGCCGCTCTCGCTGTTGCTCTTTCCTTTTCCAGTGCCGCAGCATCATTGACTACCTCTCCATAACCAAGGGTTTCTCCTTTTCCATTTGTGATTACACCTTGCTTCGCTGTGCATTCCGAGGAATCTACACCCCATTTTGCAGCAGCGGCATTAACCAACATCTGACGTGCCGTTGCTCCCGTTTCTCTCAGGGCATCCCAACCAAAGCGAATAGATTGGCTACCTCCGGCTACTTGCCGCGTATAGTTCTGTGTATCTAAAATACCTTGAACAACATTCACGTTTTCCCAAGGCACATCCAGTTCCTCTGCAATAAGCATTGGCATAGACGTTTTTACACCTTGTCCTATTTCTGGGTTGGGCGAGAATATGGTAACCATACCTTCGTTAGAAATTTTAATAAAGGCATTAAAATCGTTATAATTCAGTTTTGCTATGTCTACAGGCATCTTGACATTGTCCTTACAAGCCGTAAAAAAGTTAAAACCGATGAGCATTCCGCCACTGGCGAGTGAAGAAGTCCTTAAAAAAGACCTTCTACTAAATTTCGTGTTTATGGTGTTTGACATTTTTTTCGATTTTTAGGTTAGGCCATTTTTTTCTCAGCAGCTTTCGCAACCGCATTTTCAATTCTATTATAAGAAGCACAACGACAAATATTACCATGCATGGCACTTCGAATCTCTTCCCTAGAGGGGTTGGCGTTCTTTTCTAAAAAAGCAGAAGCCGTCATTATTTGACCAGATTGGCAGTAACCACATTGCGGTACATCTACCTCTTTCCAAGCTTGCTGCACTGGATGGGAACCATCTTCTGACAAGCCCTCGATAGTGGTAATCTCTTTACCGTCTAATTGAGATACCTGCAGTTGGCAACTGCGAGACGCATTACCATCTATATGAACAGTACAGGCACCACATTGGCCAATTCCACAACCAAATTTGGTCCCGACCATATTTAAATCATCTCGCAAGGCCCAAAGCAAGGGCATGTCTGGCGAGGCCTCAATCTCATTGAGCACACCATTAATTTTTAGTTTGTACGTTGGCATCGATATATGTATTAATTTTTAATAAAAAAAATGATGATATACAGGAAAACATAGGTTTAACCAATCTCCTATACTTAACTTTTCCTCTAAGTTAAGTATAAATTTGAAACGATACGAATCTTCATGAATTCAATGAGCAGATTCCAATCTAAAAATCAAATATTTAACATGTTTAGGAATCATCGGTTCACAAACACCGCTTTCTCCGGTTTACTATAAAAGTCTTTTGGTTTTCCCGAAGTACTCAACGAAACCTCCTCAAATAAAACCGTGTTCTTTGGCGAAATAGGTGTTTTCCCTTCATAATCGTACCAGGTGATAGATTTTGGGAGTATTAGACCTTCAACGTCCATCCAATTATTATAGCGAATCCATTTCACGTTTTCCGACTTTTCACCCGTTCTGTAGGTCACCGTGTATCCGAGCCACTGCATTTGAAATGTTTCGGCATCGTAATGCAAATAGTATTCGTCTTTAGGCGACGTCCCAATACCAGAACCATAACTTATGCGAATACCCGGATAGGATTTTCCTTCAAACTCCAAAGGTGTCGTTTCTCCATAAATAATCCCATTATCTGCCAGAACAAAAGGCATAGCATAAAAGTAGAACATCAAATTATGATAAAATATGGCATCGCCCTTATAACTTTTTTCATTGTCTAAAAGCCACACCTGAGAACCATCGAAACCCATTTCAAAACTAGGTGTACTTACTTTATCCTTTCTACTTTGTAATGCAATGTCATGTATCTCCGAAGGATTTTCTTTGGAAATTTTAAAGCTCATGGTTTTATACATTCGCCAGCTATCTAGTGTACCATGGGCATTGAAAATTTTTAATAGGTCATCTGGATATGTAGTTGACCTATCAGGTATTGCCAAAACTACTTCCTCAGCCGCTTGCCCAGGGTTCCGTTTATCGGTTTTGCAAGAAACTAATACAGCTACTAGGGCAAACAGGGTAAGTTTTTTCATTTTAGGCTTTCGTTTATTTGGATTAGGTCGTAACAAGATACATTAATTAACATATTGGTTTATTTTTGTACTCCATGCAAACTATAAAACATATTACAAGTACACATAATGTTCTTATAAAACAAATGCTACTCCTTAAGGAAAAATCTAGGGAACGACGCAAAAAGGGGCTTTTTATCCTTGAGGGAAAAAGAGAACTTCAATTGGCCATAGAGGCAGGCTATACCATACAAATATGTTGTTATTGTGATGCGTTGATACCGCTAGACGAAGTAAAAGACCATCTAAAATTGGACAGCAGTAAGCAAATCATTAACCTTTCTCTGGGTGTATATAAAAAACTTGCCTACAGGGATACTACGGAAGGCGTAATCGCTATGGTCCAATCCAAATCGCATGAACTATCTTGTTTGAATTTAGAAACTAAAAATGCCTTTATTCTCGTTGCAGAAGCACCCGAAAAACCAGGGAATATTGGGGCATTGCTCCGAACATCTGATGCCGCCAATCTGGACGCTGTGCTTATTGCCAACCCTAAAACTGATTTATACAACCCAAATATCATACGATCAAGCGTGGGGTGTGTTTTCTCTAGAAAAGTAGCCATGGGAACTACGGAGGAAATAATCACCTATTTAAAAGGGAACAATTACAACATTTACTGTGCAGCACTAAGCGCTTCTAAAATATATACTTCTGTAGACTATACGGGTCCCACAGCCATTGTTGTTGGCACAGAAGCAACCGGACTTAGTCAACAATGGCTTATGAACGCGGATACAAATATCATTATCCCTATGGAAGGCAAAATAGACTCCATGAACGTTTCCGTATCCGCTGCAATACTTATCTTTGAAGGCAAACGGCAACGTACGACATAATTCAAAAAGTGACCTCTTCGGCTCGAAAAAGGAAAAAATTTATGGATACAAAGCTTATTTTTTATTGCATAATCGTTATTCTGATAAGCGAATTTATTCTGGCCACTACCCTAAATTTCTTAAATGCAAAAAGTTTTAAGGACCAAGTTCCACAAGACCTTAGAGACGTATATAGCCCTGAAGAATATGAAAAATCCCAAAACTACAAGTGCACCAATTATCGATTTGGAATTCTCACATCTATATTCTCTATAGTTCTGATTTTAAGCATATTGATTTTTGGCGGTTTTGGATGGATAGACGATTTCGTTTCCGGCCTTACGGACAATAGGACACTACAATCACTCCTATTTTTTGGTTTAATTATGATTGGCAGCGATGTACTGAACACTCCCTTTAGCTACTATCAAACCTTTGTCATTGAAGAAAAATTTGGATTTAACAAGACAACGCATAAAACGTTTGTCATAGACAAAATAAAAGGATGGATCATGATTGTGGTTTTAGGCGGTGGCATATTAACTATGGTCCTTTGGTTTTTTGAGTGGGCAGGAAGCAGTTTCTGGCTCTATACTTGGGGTCTAATTACGGTTTTTACCATTTTCATGAATTTGTTCTACAGCAAATTAATCGTGCCTTTGTTCAATAAACAAGAACCCTTGGAAGATGGAAACTTAAAAACCAAAATAGAATCTTACGCAAAAAATGTAGGGTTTGAACTAAAAAACATATTCGTTATAAACGGGTCTAAGCGTTCCACAAAGGCAAATGCCTATTTTTCTGGTTTTGGAAAGGAAAAAAGAGTCACGTTATACGATACGCTTATCAACGATTTGGAAGAAGATGAAATTGTAGCAGTTTTGGCGCATGAAGTAGGTCATTACAAAAAAAATCATATCCTCTTTAATTTGGCAACTTCTATTTTGTTGACCGGAGTCATGCTATTTATTTTATCGCTCTTTATCAATAACCCATCCGTTTCGTTAGCTATTGGAGTAAACGCACCAAGCTTTCATGCAGCACTAATTGGTTTTGGAATGTTATACAGTCCTATTTCGGAGATTACAGGACTATTAATGAATTATTTTTCACGTAAATTTGAGTATCAAGCAGATGATTTTGCCAAGGATACCTTTTCCGCGGCTCCGCTAGTAACATCATTGAAGAAATTATCCAAGAACAGCCTCAGTAATCTTACCCCACATCCGGCCTATGTATTTATGCATTATTCCCATCCTCCATTAAAGGATCGAATTAGGAATTTAAAGGCATAGTTTTTGTTGCCTAACAGCTAGGATTATGGTAAATTTATTCTAGTATGACGGAAGCCGATATAGAAAAAGAAAACAAACGTATTGCCAGGCAATATAAAGAATTATTGCGTGTTAGTTATCAGACTCTAACGGATGACGATAAACAGCTAATTCGGAGCGCCTTTGAAATTGCCGTTGACGCACATAAAAATCAACGAAGAAAATCTGGAGAGGCCTATATTTTCCATCCCATTGCGGTAGCCAAAATCGTTGCCTCGGAAATTGGACTAGATGCAGTTTCCATTGCCTCTGCCCTACTACATGATGTAGTGGAAGACACCCAATACACCTTAGACGATATTGATAGAATGTTTGGCGAAACCGTAGCGAGAATCGTTGATGGACTCACCAAAATATCACATTTAAAAAAGGATATGAACATCTCCCAACAAGCGGAGAATTTCAGAAAAATGTTGCTTACCTTGAATGACGACGTACGGGTAATCATCATTAAAATTGCGGACAGGTACCATAACATGCTTACCATGGATTCCATGCCCGAAGAAAAGCAGGTGAAAATTTCATCCGAAACCCTCTATATCTATGCGCCATTAGCACATAGAATAGGCCTCTATAATATTAAGACCGAATTAGAAGACCTTAGTCTAAAATATACAGAACCCGAGGTTTATAATGACATTAAAAGCAAGGTAGAAGAAAGTAAAGAGGAGCAACAAGAGTACATAGATGCTTTTGCTGAAATTATAGACAACTCCTTGAAAAAAGAAGGTCTTGACTATATTATCAAAGGTCGAATGAAGTCTATTTTTTCGATGAGAAAAAAAATGGTCACTCAAAACGTCTCCTTCGATGAAATCTATGATAAGTTTGCCCTTAGGATTATTTATAAGTCTGACGCACAAAACGAAAAATTTCTAGCTTGGAAAATATATTCTATCGTTACCGATCACTTCACGCCCAACCCCGTTCGTCTTAGGGATTGGATTTCTTCACCGAAATCCACAGGGTATGAAGCCTTGCATATTACGGTAATGGGACCCAAAGGAAAATGGGTGGAGGTACAGATTCGTAGTGAGCGCATGCATGAAATAGCGGAAAAAGGATACGCTGCTCATTTTAAATACAAGCACGGAGACCAAAAAGAACAAGGCATCGAGGTTTGGCTGAACAAGCTTCAAGAAGCTTTAGAGAATGCTAATACCAATGCAGTAGATTTTGTTGAAGAGTTTAAACTAAACCTATATGCAAAAGAAATTTTTGTTTTCACACCCAACGGAGAATTAAAATCACTTCCAAAAGGTGCAACACCATTGGATTTTGCCTTTAACATACATACCGAGGTAGGAATGCATACGCGTGGCGCAAAGGTAAACGGTAAATTAGTACCCTTAAACACGACCCTACATAGCGGAGATCAAGTAGAAATTGTTACTTCTGAACAAGCAAAACCGAATCAGAACTGGTTGGATTACGCAACCACGGCAAGGGCTAGGTCCAAAATAAAATCAGTATTAAGGGAGGAGAAAAAATCGATTGCAGAAGACGGCAAAGAAATACTTAGGCGGAAACTAAAATCACAGAAGATATCGGTAAACGAAGATTCGATTAATAAAATGGTAAGCTTCTTTAAGCTAAAGACCAGTTTAGATCTATTCTACCGAGTGGGTGTTGGCTCTATAGATAACCAAATGATTAAAGAATTTGCGTCGTCTTATAGTAACGCCTTTATTAGTTTCTTCAAAAACAGGATGCGTAAAAATCCTATTCCTGAGGATTTAGGCAAAGACGAGATTACCTCTAAATATGATATGCTTGTTTTTGGCAAGGAAGAGGAAAAGCTAGACTATAAACTGTCACAATGCTGCAACCCTATTCCCGGGGATACGGTTTTTGGCTTTGTTAGCGTATCGGAAGGAATAAAACTTCACAAAAAGAATTGTCCTAATGCAATTTCCTTACAATCCAACTATGCCTATCGTATTATAAGCGCAAAATGGATGGATTCGTCACAGGAAGAATTTAAGGCAGATATTAAATTAACGGGCATAGACAACCTTGGTTTGATAAGTGATATTACTGAAGTTATTTCGGACAACATGCATGTAAATATGCGAAACTTGAATTTTAATACCGACGGGGGCACATTTGCCGGAAACATAACCGTGGTAGTCAAAAACAGGGCTATTCTTAAAAAATTAATCGAAAACCTTAAACAAATTAACGGTATAGACAAAGTCTCCAGACTTTAGAAAAGGAATTAAAATTTAACTGTACATTTGTACCTTAAGGGAATAACTATGGCTTCGGGCAAGAACCAGGAAATTGTAAAAACCGTGTTCACCAAATTTTTGGAGGATCATGGGCATCGGAAAACACCCGAACGTTATGCAATACTTCAGGAAATCTACGAAAGTAATGACCATTTTGATATTGAATCGCTCTATATCAACATGAAAAATAAGAATTACCGTGTAAGCCGCGCTACACTTTACAATACCATAGAATTGTTGTTAGACTGTAAGCTAGTTAGAAAACACCAATTTGGCAAAACTCAGGCACAATACGAAAAGTCCTATTTTGACAGGCAACATGACCATGTAATTCTTACGGACACCGGAGAAGTTATGGAATTTTGCGATCCTCGTATTCAATCCATAAAAAAAACGATAGAAGAGGTATTCGATATTAAAATCAATACCCATTCACTCTATTTTTACGGAACCAAAAACAAACCTGAAATAAAAAAAATCAAAACAGAAAAAGCAACCAATTAACCAAGGAAAATTATAATGGCAGTAGATTTATTGTTGGGCCTGCAATGGGGTGACGAAGGAAAAGGAAAAATCGTTGATGTACTTACTCAAAATTATGAAATCATAGCAAGATTTCAAGGCGGCCCTAACGCTGGGCATACCCTGGAGTTCGATGGAATAAAACATGTTTTACATACTATTCCATCTGGCATATTTCATAAGAATGCAGTGAACGTAGTTGGCAACGGAGTGGTGATAGATCCTGTGATTTTCAAAAAAGAACTTGATGCTTTAAAAAAATTCAATTTAGATATCAAATCTAAATTACTGATTTCTAGAAAAGCGCATTTAATATTACCAACACACCGTCTTTTAGACGCCGCCTCCGAAGCTTCAAAAGGAAAAGCCAAAATTGGTTCAACCTTAAAAGGGATTGGCCCCACTTATATGGACAAAACCGGCCGAAACGGAATGCGCGTAGGTGATTTGGAGCTGAGTGATTGGAAAGAGAAATATAGATCTCTGGCAAATAAGCATGAAGCCATGATCGGTTTCTATAATGTAGACATACAATATGACCTTGCAGAACTGGAAGCTGATTTTTTCAAGGCCGTCAAAGAATTAAAAGAACTTACCTTTATCGATAGCGAGGAATATCTTTACCAAGCCCAAAAATCTGGCAAAAAAATACTGGCAGAAGGGGCACAAGGTTCGCTATTAGATATTGATTTTGGAACATATCCGTTTGTTACTTCATCCAACACTACCGCAGCAGGAGCTTGCACAGGTCTAGGAGTGGCGCCGAACCAAATTGGAGACGTAAAAGGAATTTTCAAGGCATACACCACACGAGTGGGAAGCGGTCCTTTTCCAACAGAACTTTTTGACGAAGATGGAGAAACTATGGGACGCGTAGGTAACGAGTTTGGAGCTACAACGGGTAGACCAAGAAGATGTGGATGGCTAGATTTAGTAGCTCTTAAGTATGCAGTGCGCATTAATGGTGTTACTGAATTAATGATGATGAAAGGTGATGTGCTCAGTGGATTCAAAAAATTAAAAGTGTGCACCGCTTACAATTATAAAGGAACTAAAATTGATCATTTACCGTTTAACATTGAAGCGGAAAACGTGACTCCAATATACACCGAAATGGATGGATGGGCAGAAGATTTAACCAAAATGACAAACGAAGGTCAGCTTCCTGCCACACTAAACAACTACATTACTTTTCTAGAAAAAGAATTGGAAGTCCCTATTAAAATTGTATCCGTAGGTCCTGACCGGACCCAGACCATACATCGATAAACTTATTTCCTCAATCAGTTATCAAATGGCGTTAAGCGAAAAAAAAAGCTTAATGCTATTTTTTTTCTGTAAATTCATAGACAAATTTAGCAACCTATGAAAAACTTAAGTTTAGTTTTTGTGTTTTCCATGTTATTGGTTTCCTGCAAGACTGATAAAAAAGCAGAAAACGCCATTAAAACAGAGGTGGATGAACCCACTACTGAATGGACCACCCTGTTTGACGGCACCAGTACCGAAGGCTGGCGGGCCTACAACGGAGAGACATTACCTCCAGGATGGGTAGTAAAAAATGGAGAACTAACGTTTGATACAGAGCTGGGACTTGAACAAGACTATACAGGTGGCAAAGACATTATTTACGGAGCAGAAGAGTTCGATAACTTTGAGTTGTACGTAGAATGGAAACTACCAAAAGGAGGAAACAGTGGTATTTTTTATCATATAAAGGAAGGGTACAACAGTATTCCGGAAGTATCTCCAGAATATCAATTGATAGACGATGAAAGCTATGCAGAAATGCACGACCTTACCGCCTACAACCTAAGTCTTGGTTACACCGACAAACCAGAAGAACTAAAACCTTTACAGCAAACTGCTTCGGATTACGCCATGCATCCCGCAGATGCTGCGAACAAAGTACTTCATCCCGTAGGAGAATGGAATTCTTCTAAAATCGTTTTTACCCCGGAAAAAGTTGAACATTGGCTTAATGGGAAAATGGTAGTTTCTTTTGTACCATGGTCAGGAGATTGGTACGAAAAAAAGAACTCCGAAAAATGGAAGAACAGTGCTGATTATGGAAAATATAAAAAAGGATATATTGGTTTTCAAGACCATTCCAGTCCTATCTGGTTCCGGAATATAAAAATTAAAAAACTGTAATAACGATTTTATGAAGAAAAGAGAATTTTTAAAAAAATCGGCCATCCTGGCGTCCACCACAGCGCTTATGCCATCGTTTTTATTGGCCTGTAAGGAAAAGCAACAAGTAACTGAGGCCACTCCATTAACCCGTTTAAGAACCGCCCACGTGGGTGTAGGAAATATGGGAGCGGCAGACCTCAACGATATATCATCACACGAAAAAGTAGACGTTGTAGCACTTTGCGACGTTGATGCAAATAATCTGGCGGAAGCAAAAAAACTACATCCAAATGCCAAAACATATAGTGATTATAGGGTGATGCTAAAGGAAATGGGCAATGATATAGACGCCGTGGTGGTGTCTACTCCTGATCACACCCATGCACCTGTATCGATGATGGCTATGGAAATGAATAAATCTGTCTACTGCCAAAAGCCATTAACGCACTATGTTTCAGAAGCGAGGGCGATGAAAAAATTAGCAGAAGAGAAGGGTTTGGTTACCCAAATGGGAATTCAAGTACATTCGTTCTACGACTATAAACTAGCCACCTTATTGATTCAGTCCGGTATAATAGGAAAGGTACATACGGTACGGGCTTGGTCCCCTAAAAACTGGGGGTACGACGGATCGGTTCCTATAGGGGAAGATTCGGTACCAGAAACATTGGATTGGAACCTTTGGCTAGGAACATCTGCAGAGCGGCCTTACAAAGAAGGTATTTACCATCCCGGAAACTGGAGGAAATTGGTAGACTATGGTTGCGGAACCTTGGGGGATATGGGTGTGCATATTTTTGATACGCCTTACAATGCTTTAGCGCTAGACGTACCAAGAACGATAAAAAATGAATGCAGGGAACCAAACGGTTTTGGTTTTCCAGAAAATAATGTCGTTACATATGAGTTTCCAGGAACTCCGTATACAGCAGATACTTTAAAATGGATATGGTCAGATGGCCCAGGGGCGCCAGAAATGCACGAGGATTTAAAACTTCCAGGGGCAAATGAAATGCCAACCACAGCTAAGGGAACGGACATAAAAGAAGCCTCCGTTGAAGAGAAGATGTCCTTAGAGACTAAGGTAAGCGGCCCCGGAACATTACCCGAGCAAGGAGCAATGTTCATTGGTGATAAAGGTCGTTTGTTATTGCCACACTTTATGCAATTACCAACTAAAATAGTAGATGGGGAATATGTAGACATTTCTAAAGAAATCGAAGCAGTTGAAAAAGCGAATAATATGGGCAAACCAATTCGTGATTATGCATCGGAAGGACCTAAACACTACCATCAGTTTGTAGATGCCTGCTTGGGTACGGACGAATGTACTGCTCCGTTTAGCTATGCTTCAAAACTTACAGAAACCATTCTGTTAGGAGTGATAGCAAACCGCTTTCCAAACCAAACGTTGAACTGGGACAGCGAAAATGCCAGATTTGCGGAGGAAGAAGCAAACCAATTTCTGGAAGGTGATTATAGAGAGTTTTAATAAGCATAATGTTGACAATCAAAAGAATCCCATATAAATTTTAATTTGAGCCACCAAAAGGTGGCTTTTTTATGAGTATATTTAATTGCACAACCTAACAAAACAACTTCCGTATTATGCGATTATTTCGTCTAAATTCGTCCAAAACCTTTATAATTCCACTTTTGATTCTACTTTTAGGAGCTTCCTGTTCAGAAGAAAAACTTCCTTTAGTCGAAATCAACCCAAAAAGTTCTATTGTCCTAATTGGAAATAACCTGGGATCGAGAATGATACATTACGGGTATTTTGAAACGGAAATGTATTTACGATTTCCTAACGACTCCCTTGTCATAAGAAACATGTGCGATGGCGGAGATACGCCTGGATTTAGGCCACACTCTTCCCGAAACACGCCGTGGGCATTTCCTGGAGCTGAAAAGTTTCAGACCGAACTTGGTAAAGCTACTGGAAGTGAAGGAATATTTGAGTATCCAGATGAGTGGCTAAGCCGCTTGAACGCAGATATTATCTTAGGCTTTTTTGGCTATAACGAATCTTTTGAAGGCCCTAAAGGATTGGAAAACTTTAAGAACGAATTACAGGCATTTATTCAACACACCAAAAACCAGAATTATAACGGTACAACAAGTCCACAATTAGTTTTGGTTTCACCTATAGCATTTGAAGACCTTTCCAAAGATTATGACCTACCCAATGGAAGTCAAGAAAATGAAAACCTTCAGTTATATGCTGAAGCAATCAAAACCACGGCACTAAGCAATCTCGTTCCGTTTATAGATGTTTTTAACCCAAGTTTAGCTTGGTATGATAAGGGAAAACATACCATAGATGGCTTTCAATTAAACGACGAAGGGTATAAAAAACTATCAAACCTCATAGCTAAGGAATTAACAGGAGATAAAGTAACCACCAATGACGTATCTCGAGTGGCTGTTAACGAAGCGGTAAAAGAGAAAAACTTCTTTTGGCATAACGATTATAAAATTCCAAACGGCGTGCATGTAAACGGCAGAAGACATGCACCTTTTGGCCCGGACAACTATCCATATGAAATACAAAAAATAAGGCAAATGACCGCCATTAGGGACACCGCTATTTGGGCAACCTTACAGCAACAAAGCTATGATGTAGCACATGCCGACACCAAGACGATAACACTACCAACAGTCGAGACCAATTATACGCTAGGAGATGCAAAGGATCCAGCCGGTTACTTATATGGAGACGAGGCAATAAACACACTCACATTACCAAAGGGATATGAAGTCGAACTCTTTGCGTCGGAAACCGAGTTTCCTGATTTAGCTAATCCAGTTCAACTTTCGTTTGACAATAAAGGTAGGTTATGGGTAGCGACAATGCCATCTTATCCCCATTACAAACCGGGAGATAAGCGACCAAATGATAAAATTTTAATTTTGGAGGATACGGACAATGACGGCAAGGCAGATAAACAGACCGTGTTTGCAGATAAGCTTCATTTACCCATAGGCTTTGAATTTGCCTCAGAAGGTGTTTATATCAGCCAAGGAACGAATTTAAAATTATTTACCGATACTGATGGTGATGACAAGGCGGATACCGTAGAAATTATACTTAGTGGTTTTGACGACCACGATACACATCACGCTATTTCTGCTTTTTCAGCGGACCCATCTGGAGCGTTCTACATGGCAGAAGGAGTTTTTTTGCATACCAACGTAGAAACACCATATGGACCCGTCAGGGCTACCAATGGCGGCTTCTACCGTTACAATCCGCAAAGAAAAAAACTGGATAGGATGATGCAAGTAAGTATTCCTAATCCATGGGGCATAGCATTTGATGACTGGGGGCAAGATTTCTTTCTACATACCTCTGGCCCAACCACACAATGGATGATGCCAAGCACTTTAAAATCAATCTATGGTGTTGCATCTCCCCTCACTGCCAATCTAATTGAAGAAAAACACAGGGTAAGGCCAACGTCAGGTTTAGAATTTGTCTCAAGCCGGCATTTTCCGGATGCCGTCCAAGGAGACATGCTACTCGGAAATACAATCGGTTTCCTAGGCATAAAACAACACCAAATGCAGGAGGACGGAACAGGTTATAAAACAAGGCACCGTCAAGACTTGATAAGCAGCAGCGATAAAAACTTTAGGCCTGTAGATTTGGAATTTGCTCCGGATGGGTCCCTTTATGTAGCAGATTGGCATAATGTGCTTATTGGTCATATGCAACATAATGCAAGAGATCCTTTACGCGACCATGTTCATGGTCGCATTTATCGCATTACCTACCCAGCGAGACCTCTAATTGTTCCTGCTAAGATAGTAGGTGCTAGCATAAATGAACTTTTGGATAACCTTAAGTTACCGGAATACAGAACACGTTATAGAACCAAAAGGGAACTTCGAGGACGAAATCAGGACCAAGTACTAGAAAAATTAAAGGCTTGGGTAACTGATTTGAATCCTGATGACAAAAACTATGAGCATCATCGTTTGGAAGCACTTTGGGTATCTTGGGGTCTAAATGAGGTAGACCAAAAACTGCTGGAGCAATTACTACAATCACCGGACCATCGGGTCAGGTCAGCTTCTGTTCGGGTGTTGCGCTACATGAGACATCAACTTCCCAATGCACTAGATTTATTAAAAATCGCAGCAGCGGACAGTCATGGTAGGGTGCGACTGGAAGCTATAACCGCGGCCTCTTGGATGAATGCGAAAAAAGGTCTTCAAGTATTGGAGATAGCAGAAATGCACCCCTTAGACACATGGATAGAAGATTCGTTCAATTTTGCAAAAACCAGACTAACTAACGTATTTTTACCAGAAGGCGAAAAAGAAGTATTGGCGACACATTTAAAAGGGGATGATTTAGAAATTTTTGCAAAGGGTAAAAAAATCTATGAGCGAGAAGGCTATTGCGTTACGTGCCATCAAGAGAGCGGGGCCGGACTGCAAACCGCAGGTTTCCCAACATTGGTAGGCCAAGATTGGGTTATGGGGAGTGAAGAACGCCTCATCAAACTCACGCTCAACGGACTGTATGGTCCCATTAGTGTTATGGGACATCATTACGATGGCCAGGTTCCCATGATGGCTTTCGGTGGCCTGCTCAACGATGAAGAAATTGCACAGGTACTTACCTATGTTAGAAACGCTTTTGGCAACAAAGCCTCCGTTATACGTCCGGAAAAAGTGCAGGAAGTACGAAATGCGACCAAAGATAAAGAAGGCTTTTATACTCCTGCCGAACTTTTGCAAGATTACCCCTTGAAACAATAATAACAAACCGAGCACCATGAATAAACTACTGACCACACTATGTATACTAACTGTTTTGGTTTTAACCAGCTGCAAAGAAAGTGCGGAAAAGAACAAAGAGAACCTAACTGAAACCACCTCGGCCGAAGAACCTATACATATAGTCTTTGTTACGGGCGGTGAGGAATACCGCTCCGAAGAATCTATGCCTATGCTGGCCAGACTGGCAAACCGCGAGCTGAATGCAAAAGTAACCATATGTTACGCGCTAGATTCCTTAGGCTTTGTAGACCCTAATAGACTAGATCATATTGCAGGTCTTGAAGCTTTAGAAACTGCAGATTTAATGGTTATAATGACACGGTTTAGGGCATTACCGGAAGAGGAGCGAAACTATATTTCAGATTATGTAGAATCAGGAAAACCCATAGTAGGTTTTAGAACAGCTACCCATGCATTAAAATACGAAGATCCTGCGCTAGAATACTGGAACAATGAATGGCCAACTAAGGTTTTCGGTCAACAATGGATTACACATCATGGTCATTTCGACGATGGAAAATACCCAGTAACCCACGTATATAAAATGGGCAAAGAACATGTCATACTCAACGGCTTCAATCCTGTTGACGCTTATTCTTGGCTATATCATGTAGATGGTGGAGACTGGAAACTATTTGGTGACTCCGAGCCTATTTTAGAAGGAAAATCATTAAAATCACAACATGAAATAGATGGTAATTTAGACAAATATCCGCTAACCAATCCCGTTGCTTGGACAAAAAGTTATACCGGCAACAAAGGTATAAAAGCACGGGTTTTCTTCACTACCCTAGGACATCCGTATGATTTCAAAATTCCCGAAGTGAGAAAATTGGCGCTTAACGGTATTTACTGGGCCTTGGAAAAAGAAAAAGATATTCCAAAAGAAGGCACCAATGTAATGCTTGATTTTGCCTATGAACCTAATAATTCCGGATTTGGAAAACAGTTTAAACCGAACTTAAAACCCATACAGATAAATTAAGGGATTGATAAAAGAATCCTAATCTTGTACAGGCCTACTTTAAAAATCCTATTTTTGAAAAAAAATTACCTTGTATAGGACAGTTGTAATTATCGTATCCCTGCTTTTTACAATAGCTCTGATCGCCCAAAACGGACCAGGGAAACCAAAGCAAATTAATATTGTTTACGGTGCCAATTTCACAAAAAATGAGCAGGAGTACCCTGGTGCATCCATCTTTAGCAAAGATGACAGGCAAGTTCAATTTGAACATCAAGGGGCTGATCTTTGGTGCGATGTGGCCATATATTTTCAAAAAGAAAATAGATTAGAAGCTATTGGCAACGTCCTGTTGAAACAGGGAGATTCGGTTGAGATGACGAGTCAAAAAATAGACTACCAAGGCGATATTAAATTGGCCAAAGCATGGGGCAACGTTATTTTGACAAATTCCGATATGACCTTAAAAACGGATACCCTTCGGCTAAATCGTGAAACACAGGAAGCATATTATAAAGACTACGGTACCGTAATCGACTCAGCCAATGTGCTGACAAGCAAGGTAGGCAGGTATTTTATGGAACGGAAAAAATACCAATTTCTAGATAGCGTTCATATAGATAATCCAGAATATGTTTTAGATTCAGAACAGCTGGATTACTATACAAGTTCAAAAAACGCATATATGTACGGACCGTCTACTATTGTTGGCGCTACTTATAAAATATACTGTGAACGAGGATTCTATGATACCAAAGTTGAAAGCGGCTACGGCATAAAAAATACACGTATAGACTACAACGACCGTGTCATGGAAGGCGACAGCGTCTATTTTAATAAAGCAAGGGAATTTGCCTCCGCAACCAATAACATTACGGTTACGGATACGATAAACAAAGGTATCGTAAGGGCGCACTATGCCGAAGTTCACAAAGCGAAGGACTCACTTTTTGCTACAAAACGAGCTGTATCTGTTATAGTACAGGAACAAGATTCCTTATACGTCCATGGTGACACCTTGATGATCACCGGGAAAGCAGACGAACGTATTACCCGAGCATTCAGGAACGCTAAGTTTTTTAAAAGAGATTTAAGTGGAAAATGTGATTCTATCCACTCCGAAGAAAGAACAGGCATTACGCAACTCATTACAAAACCAATACTCTGGAACGGCGAAAATCAAATGACAGGCGATAGCATACATTTGATATCAAACAAAGAAACGGAACAATTGGATTCCCTAAAAGTATTGGAGAATGCCTTTATTATTTCCTTGGACAGTATAAGCATGGATGGTTATAATCAGGCAAAAGGAAAAGATCTGTTTGGAAAATTCATAGAAAATGAACTAAAAATAATAGATCTGATAAAAAATACGGAGGTAGTTTATTACATGTATAATGACGATGACGAGCTTATTGGTATCAACAAGACCATATGCAGCAAGATTCGTATTACAATGGAAAATAACGACGTGGACGAGCTTACTTTTTTCACCGATCCAGATGGTGATATGTTTCCAGAAAAGGACCTTCCTGAAAATAGTAGAATATTGAAGGGTTTTGTTTGGTATGGGGATGAGCGAATTCTGACTAAAGATGATATTTTCGATGAAGATGACAACAATATAAAATTGACTGTGATTAGAGGTTTAGACAATCCTATAGACATAGATGCCGAGGAAGAAGAACGAAATAATAACGAAACAGATCCTATCAATAACAGTAATACGAAAGCTACAGATCCAAAGCAGCTTAAAAAACAAAAAAAGGCTAAATAGCTGTTTCTATGAATTCCGACTTTTTAACATACCAAGCCCAAACCACTCCGCACCCATTGGGAATGAAGGTATCCCATGCCAAAGGCAGTTATATTTATGACAGCGAGGGGAAAGCTCATCTAGATTTTGTAGCAGGTGTTTCCGCTTGTGGACTAGGGCATTGCCACCCAAAGATTGTGACTGCCGTTCAAGAACAAGCCTCTAAATACATGCATGTAATGGTCTATGGAGAATATGAGCAAGGACCCGCTGTGGAATATGCCAAACTTCTGGCTGGCAATCTACCCACAACTTTGAACTCAACCTACCTTGTAAATTCTGGAACAGAGGCGATTGAAGGGTCAATAAAGTTGGCTAGAAGACATACGGGCAGAACAGAGATTATTGCGGCACATCATGCGTATCATGGGAATACAATGGGAAGCTTGAGCCTAATGGGCTATGAGGAACGAAAAAGCTCCTTTAGGCCATTACTAACTGATGTTAGGTTTATTCATTTTAATATAGAAGCTGATATAAAACAAATTACACCCAAAACGGCCTGCGTTGTGTTAGAGACAATACAAGGGGGAGCAGGATTTATCCTACCTAAAAACGACTATTTAGAAAAGGTACGTAACCGATGTAACGAGGTGGGTGCGCTCTTAATCCTTGATGAAATTCAACCGGGATTTGGACGCACCGGTAAACTTTTTGCATTTGAACACTTTAACTGCGTACCGGACATTTTGGTTATCGGCAAGGGAATGGCTTCAGGACTTCCAGTTGGCGCATTTACTTCCAGTAAAGAACTAATGGAATCGCTGCAGCATAGTCCTAAACTGGGTCATATCACAACATTTGGAGGTAACCCAGTAATCGCAGCGGCCTGTTTGGCAACCTTGAACGAGCTTTTAGGAACAACAATAATTGAAGAATGCTTAGAAAAAGAAAAACTGTTTAGAACCTTATTGGTACATCCTGCCATTAGGGAAATAAGAGGAAAAGGGCTAATGCTTGCCCTGATTATGGAAGATGCAGATAAAGCGAATGAATTGGTACTAAAGGCAAAAGAAAAAAAGCTTATCTTATTTTGGCTGTTATTTGAACCCAAAGCGGTTCGTATATCCCCTCCTCTAACTATTTCAATTGAAGATATTAAAAAGGGCTGCGGCATCATTCTTGAAATCTTAAATAGTACAAAACGACAGCATGTTAACTAATTTGTTAATAATATAGGCCTTGTTACGCTACAATACCATCTTCAAAGGCTTACTTTTATTTTAGGAGTTTAACCAAAAAGTTTTTATGGCGTTAGAATCTAGCGAAAGACCTGACAGACCTATTACCAAGTTTGAATCGATGCTAAAGACAGATGATGTCTATTTCTTTGATGCTGAAGACTTTGAGGATATTATACACCACTACCTCAACAATGGAAAGATTTCCCTAGCAAAAAAAGGAATAAAAATTGGACTACAACAACATCCGGGTTCTATTGAATTAAAGCTACTCCGAGTAGAAGTATTTGTCTTTGAGAATAACCTTCCAGCGGCCGAAAAACTATTGGACGAGTTGGAATCGGTAGATACCAATAACGAGGAAATTTACATTCAACGAGCAAATATATATTCGAAAAAAGACAATCATGAAGGGGCGATTTCGCTATTAAGGCGAGCATTGGAATACACTACCGATAGTATAGATATTTATGCGCTACTAGGTATGGAATATCTTTTCTTAGACGACTTTAAGCTGGCAAAGGAAAGCTTTATGAAATGCGTAGCTTTTGACGAGCAAGACTATTCATCGCTTTACAATGTAATTTACTGTTTTGAATATTTGGAGGATTTTGATGGCGCCATAGTTTATCTAAATGAATACTTGGAACAAAACCCCTATTGCGAAGTAGCTTGGCATCAACTAGGCAAACAATACTATAGTAAGGAAATGTACCCGGAAGCATTGGCCGCCTTTGACTTCGCCATTATTTCCGATGATTCGTTTATAGGGGCTTATTTCGAAAAAGGTAAGGTATTGGAAAAACTGGGGAAATATAAAGATGCCATTGAAAATTATGAAACTACCATATCAATAGAAGACCCAACGTCACATGCTTTTTTAAGGATTGGAAAATGCTATGAAAAGCTAAAAAATACGGAGATGGCCAAATACTATTTCTATCAGACGGTTCACGAAGACCCAATGTTGGATAAAGGCTGGTTGGCAATCACCAATTTTTATTATCGAATAAAGAATTACGAAAAAGCTCTTTTCTACATCAATAAGGCATTGAATATAGATGGGGGAAACCCTATGTATTGGAAAAAATGTGCAAAAATTCATTTGGCATTAAATGATTTGGACCAAGCTTATTTTGCTTTTAAACAAAGCGTAGACTTAGGGAACTATGAGTTGGATACTTGGTTAAAATGGGCAGAAGTAGCAAAACAAAATAACGACTTAGCTAGTGCATTACAGATTCTTCAACAAGGAAAAGAGTTTTACCCAAATAACCTTAAAATCCTATACACCACAGTTGGACTTTTTCTAATGTCGGATAATCAAATCAATGCAAGAATTATCTTATTAGATACTCTAAAAGTTGATAAAAAGCTAAAAAAACTGCATCTCTTTCAAAATAAATTTCCTGAATATTTCGATTCCATATGGTTTAAAGCTATATTGGACGATTCAAAAAAAGCCTAATCCTTTTATTCTGATTTTTTTATGGGGAAGAGAACGTATTTGCACTATCTTTTTATTGCACTTAAGGGAATGGCTATGGGGATTGCAGAGTTGGTCCCAGGTGTTTCTGGAGGAACAATTGCCTTTGTTACCGGTATTTATGAAGAGTTTATCTCTTCCATAAACAATATATCCATTAGCACCTTTAAAACGCTTAAAAAAAAAGGTTTCAGGGCATTTTGGAATAAATTAAACGGAAATTTCTTAGTAGTCCTATTTGGGGGTATGATTATAAGTATGCTATCATTATCTAAACTTATTTCATGGCTACTAGAATTTCATCCTATTCCAATTTGGTCATTTTTCTTTGGATTGGTTTTGGCAAGTGTAATTTTCGTAGCTAAAGCGATTACCAAATGGAATTTATCCACCATAATACTATTTGCATTAGGAGCGGCAACCGCATTTTACATTACTACACTTCCGCCATCTTCCAATACAGATAGCTTGCCATTTCTATTTTTCTCAGGAGCGCTAGCCATTTGCGCAATGGTACTGCCTGGTATTTCTGGAGCCTTTATCCTAGTTCTTTTAGGATCTTACAAAACCATATTAGACGCCGTTAATGACAAGGACTTCAAAATAATAATAACAGTTGCGATAGGAGTTATTTTCGGAATATTGAGTTTTGCAAAGCTTTTGAAATGGATGTTCGAGCACTATAAGAACATAACCCTAGCAGTACTTACCGGATTTATCCTGGGCTCCTTAAATAAAATATGGCCATGGAAAAATGTCCTGGAAGTCATTCAGGTAGGGAAAAAAGAAATTGTAATAGATGAGAACATTTCTCCATTTGCCTTTGAAGGCGACCCTAAGGTAAGCTTTGCTATCGTAGCTGCTTTGATAGGTTTTTCCCTTATTTTTATACTGGAAAAAACAGCTTCTAAAAAGTAAGAAACCTACATCATGCATAAGCCCAGAACCTTTATGGATAAATTGTTCCTTGTAATAAAGGGACTTTGTATGGGCGCTGCTAATAAAGTTCCAGGTGTTTCCGGAGGTATTGTGGCTTTTGTCGGAGGCTTTTATGAGGAGTTTATTTATTCCCTTCAAAAAATTAATGGAAAAGCGTTTAAACTGCTATTTAACGGCAGATTTAAAAGTTTTTACACCTATGTAAACGGTTCATTTTTGACCCTTCTCCTTTCTGGTATGTTAATTAGCTACTTCAGCATTTCCAAAGTGCTGGATTACTTTTTGGAACACAAGGAACTATATGTATGGGCGGCCTTCTTTGGTATGATTCTAGGTTCTATTTACTACATAGGTAAAGACTTTAATCACTGGACAAAAAAAACGATTTCTTTTGCATTTATTGGCCTTGTAGTAGGTATTGCTATCAGCTTTTTAAATCCGGCAACCGAAAACGATAATTTGTTCTTTATTTTCCTTTGTGGCATGATAAGCGTCTCCGGAATGACCTTACCCGGACTTTCTGGTTCATTTATCTTAATGCTTTTGGGAAACTACGTGTTGCTCCTGGTAGATTCGGTAAACGCATTATACGATACATTTTCCGAGCTCCTGCAAGGCGATTTAAGTTTTATAAATAATCCTGAACGTTTGGATATTTTAACTATACTAGCCGTATTTACACTCGGTTCCGCTACGGGACTAGTTACCCTTTCCCATATTCTCAGTTTCGTACTTAAGTTTTATAAACATAGAACAACTGCTGTAATCCTTGGATTCATTACCGGATCTTTGGGCGTTGTTTGGCCTTGGAAAAGAACGGTATATAAATTAGGGGCAGAGGGGACAGCATTATTGGACTCGAATGGAAAACAAATAATAGTCAACTACGAACGCTTTTTTCCAAACTTTCAACTATCAGAAACATGGTGGGCACTCTTCTTTGTGTTGTTCGGAATAAGCATTTTATTACTTTTGGATTGGTATGGAAAGAATAGGCGACAAACAGTTTAGGTTTGGATTACTTGGAAAGAATATTTCCTACTCCTTTTCACGAGGTTATTTTTCAACGAAGTTTTCCGAGTTGGAGTTACCAAACTATAGCTACGAAAATTTTGATCTTGAAAACATATCTGATATCACCGATGTGTTAAAAAATACTAAAAATCTTTGCGGCCTTAACGTAACTATACCCTATAAAGAGGCCATAATTCCGTATTTGACATCCCTTGAACCATCAGCTGAGGAAATTGGCGCTGTCAACACCATAAAGATAAATTCAAGCGGGCTAAAAGGATATAATACTGATGCTTACGGATTTAAAACAGCAATTGAACCCTATTTAAAAAAACACCACACTAGAGCACTTATTCTAGGAACGGGTGGCGCTTCTAAAGCAATCGCATACGTATTAAAACAGCTTAAAATCAATTTTACATTTGTTTCTCGCACCGGAAAAAACAATAGTTATACGTATGAAGAATTGACTAAAGCCATACTGCACGAAGCCACCGTAATCATCAATTGTTCTCCCTTAGGCACTTTTCCCAACATTATGGAAAAACCTAAAATACCTTACCAATACATCAATCAAGAGCATTTGTTTTTTGATTTGATTTACAACCCAGAAAAAACAGCATTCCTTACCCATGGGGAAATACAGGGGGCCACTATCTTAAATGGTTTTAGAATGCTGGAATTGCAGGCAGAAAAAGCTTGGGAAATCTGGAATGAGTAACCCGGCCACAAAAACAAGTATAGTGATGTCGTCGACTTTTGGCTAACACCCATAACTACATCCAATCTGTGATATTAAAAAGAAAGTGCATATCCTTTGCTGTTGTTTGGGGAGTCACTATATTGTAAAAACCTAATATAAAGATGATGTCCGAAGACAACAAACAACACATACCTGAAAACCAGGTATCAGAAAAGAACTCGGAAACTACCAAAGCAAAGGAAGATGTTATGGAGAAAAATACCGATGATACAACTACCCAAACCACTGTACAGAAATCAAATACTGACACAGTAGAATTAGAAAAAAAGGAAACCATCGAAAAAAAATTAGAAGACGGCGATAAAACAGATGTAGAAATGCTGTCTGAAACCGATGCCAAGACTACAACTGATACTTTAGAAGAAAAGTCTAAGGAAACCGGTGATAACCCGAAGGAAAATAAAAAAGCTGAAATAACCTCAAATGAAGATCAAACACCAGCTTCCAACAAGCCTGCTGAGGAAGATACTGATGGATTAAATGAGATAGACGAAAGCAATGCGGAAGATGCGGAAGATACCGATACTGTTAAAAGGCACGATATTCCAATGCTAGACTACCACTCCATGTCTATGGAGAACTTGGTGGGAGAGCTACAACGTCTGATAAAAAATGAAAAGGTACAGGCAATAAAAAAACACGTTGATGGTATCCGTGATGAATTCAATTTAAAATTCCAAGAGTTTATTGATGAGAAAAAAGAAGATTTTATAGAAGCTGGAGGAAATGAAATCGACTTCAATTACAATTCTGTTACCAAACGACAATTTAACGAAGTATATTCCGAGTATCGCGATAAAAGAAACCAGCACTACAAAAGCCTTGAAAAAAGTCATAAGGAAAATTTAGCCCATAGGTTAGAACTTATAGAAAATCTAAAGTCTTTGGTAAACGTAGAAGAGGATATTAATACCACTTATAACAGCTTTAAAAATATCCAAGAGGAATGGAAAACCGCTGGTCCTGTACCCAGAACGGAATACAACAATGTTTGGAAAACATACCAACATCATATTGAAATTTTTTATGATTTTCTTCACTTAAACAGGGAGCTACGAGATCTTGATTTTAAACACAATCTGGAGGAGAAGCAAAAAATTGTTGAAAGAGCCGAATCTCTTGCCATTGAACCTGATTTAAATAGGGCATTTAGGGAGTTACAAGTGTTACATAAGATTTGGAAAGAAGATATTGGCCCTGTAGGAAAAGAGCACCGTGAAGAAATTTGGGACCGTTTTAGCAAGGCTACCAAAACTATTCACGCTAGAAGACAAGACTATTTCAAAGACTTGGATAAAGTTTACGAACAAAATCTAGAACAAAAAAAGCAACTTATCCTTGAAATAAAAACCTTGGCCGATAATGTATCTAATAACCATGGTACCCTGCAAAAACAGATAAAACAGATAGAAGTTTTAAGAGAATCGTTTTTTAAAGCCGGTAAGGTGCCTCAAAAGGATAATGAAAACACTTGGACCGAGTTCAAATCAGCAGTTAGGTCGTTTAACAGGAATAAAAACGCCTTTTACAAAAATCTTAAAAAAGATCAAGACGACAATTTAAATAAAAAAAGAGCATTACTGGAAATCGCCAATACGCTAAAAGACTCCGAGGATTTTGAAACGTCCACTAGTGAAATGAAGCGAATTCAGAACGAATGGAAAAGTATAGGTCATGTACCTAGAAAACACTCCGATAAGATTTGGAAGGAATTTAAAGCAGCATGCAACCATTACTTTGAACGCTTTCATGCGACTAAAAATAAAGCGAACAACGAAGAAGTTGAAAACCTCAAAGGCAAAGAATCAATTTTACTTCGATTGCAGAGTTTTCAATTAACCGAAAAGAGAGATGAAAATCTAACCGAGATTAAAGAGTTCATTGCAGAATGGAAGAAATTTGGTCATGTTCCTTTTAAACAAAAAAACATCAACCAAAAATTCAACAAAATAATTGATGCGTTATTTCAAAAATTAGATATAAGTCAACAGGAATCGGAATTGTTGAAATATGGAAATAAAATTCAGCGGATTAAAGAAGATGATAATCAAGAAAGAGCCATCCAAAACGAACGTAGTTTCATTCGAAATAAAATAGAGGAGAGCAAGAACGAAATCCGACAACTGGAAAATAACTTACAGTTTTTTTCGAACTCCTCCGATGACAACCCTATTGTAAAAGATGTGATTAAAAAAGTAAATAATCATAAACAGGCATTAAACTCTTGGTTAGAAAAACTAAAAAAACTGAACATATTACAGAACAACCTGCAGAAAGAAGCGGAAGAAGATACAGTATCCTCTGAAGAGGAATAGTGGATTTTAAATCAATAAAACCTCACCTATTTGTGGTGGGGTTTTTCTTTTCTAAGTCTTAAAATCTCATAAATACAACTAGAAAGGTCCGTATTATTAATCAGCTGTAAGGTAGATTCGCTTTTCTTCATTAAAACTAGTAAGCAGCTTCAGTAGTTTAAGCTATAGCAACCCAAACATATCCGGTTATTCTAACATATATGGTTATAAAAAACAAACCTCTTTAAATCTAACGAAAGCATAAGCATTCTCAACACAAGATTATCAGAGGCTGTATATAACCCTTAAAGGCCAATTTCTATGATACAGGGAGAAATGGTATTCAATCTTATCTTAAATGAGTCCATATCCCTAAAAAAATGAAAACAATAGAAATAGTTATTGCAGAGTTAGAAAAAGGGAGGTATAGGAGCCAACTTTATTTTTGTATGGGCAACCAAACGAAGCACATCCGAACCAATTTTCGAAGCATTACTGATTTTTAGTTAGGGTCGACGAGGTATTTCCTTTATTCCCAATGGGTGAGCGAATAGACTGAAAAGCTTTGGCTTGACCTTAAATTTTGAGTGACTAAAAAGAGCCGCTAAAAGCGGCTCTTTTACTCTTATAACTTAAAACCATTTATTTAGCAACGTTCACCGCTCTCGTTTCACGAATTACGGTTACTTTAACTTGACCTGGGTAAGTCATATCCGTTTGTATTTTTTGGGATATCTCAAAAGACAACTGTGAAGCTTTCTCATCACTTACTTTTTCGCTCTCAACAATTACCCGAAGCTCTCTACCCGCTTGTATGGCGTAAGCTTTTTGAACACCGCCAAAACCAAAAGCAATCTCCTCTAAGTCCTTCAAACGTTGAATATAAGAGTCCAATACCTGTCTTCTTGCACCTGGCCTAGCACCACTAATAGCATCACACACTTGAACAATAGGAGAAATCAAGGTTTTCATTTCAATTTCGTCATGGTGCGCCCCGATAGCATTACAAACGTCTGGTTTTTCGCCATACTTCTCGGCCCATTGCATTCCTAGAATAGCATGCGGTGTTTCCACCTCAGCTTCTGTATTCGGGACCTTACCAATATCATGTAACAGACCTGCTCTCTTGGCTACTTTAGGATTTAGACCTAATTCAGAAGCCATAACCCCACATAGCTTGGCAACCTCCCTGGAGTGTTGTAATAGGTTCTGTCCGTACGAAGAACGGTATTTCATTCTACCCACAGCTTTTATCAACTCCGGATGCAGGCCGTGTATTCCCAAATCTATTACCGTACGTTTTCCTATATCTATAATCTCTGTCTCTATCTGTTTCTCGGTCTTCTTTACCACTTCCTCTATCCTGGCGGGATGAATACGGCCATCCGTAACCAATTTATGTAAGGATAAACGTGCCACCTCTCTTCGAACTGAATCAAAACATGAAAGTATAATTGCTTCTGGGGTATCATCAACGATAATTTCAACACCGGTAGCAGCTTCTAGCGCTCTAATATTTCTCCCTTCACGTCCAATAATTCTACCTTTTACATCATCGGATTCTATATTAAAAACAGAAACACAGTTTTCTACAGCTTCCTCCGTCCCTATTCTCTGTATGGTATTAATTACAATTTTACGTGCTTCCTGTTGGGCAGTTAATTTTGCCTCTTCTACCGTAGTTTGAATATAACCCATCGCATCGGATTTGGCAGTTTCGCGTAAACCCTCTATAAGTTGACTCTTAGCATCATCGGCAGAAAGTCCGGAAATAACTTCTAATTGTTGTATTTGGCTATTATGAAGTTTATCTACCTCAGATTGCTTTTTTTCATAAAATTCTTTTCGATATTCTACTTCTTTAAGTTTTTCATCTAGATCTGCGTTCAATTTTTTACTTTTTGCCAATTCACTACTTACCTGTGATTCCTTATCCCTAGTTCTTTTTTCCGCTTCGTTTATCTTTCTATCCTTGCTTACAATTACTTTCTCATGTTCGGCTTTTAGCTCCAAAAACTTTTCCTTAGCCTGTAGAATTTTATCTTTTTTAATACTGTCCCCCTCTACTTTAGCCTCTTTTAGAAGCTGAGCAGCCTCTTTTTTAGCATTTGCTATGGTTTTAGAGGCCTTCCCTTTTTCCATAAACTTCGCAATTCCGAAGCCAATCGCCAATCCTACGATGGCGGCTATAATAATCATTGTACTGTCCATAGTTGTATGTATTTAATAAAAAAAGCCCACATTGGAGAAGTTTTGTACAAACTCCGGAAATCAGGTTTAGGGCTAACAGACTGATCAAGGATCCCTATACAAGTAGGGCTTGCTTTTACAATCTAAACTCACCCTTTTAAAAAAAATAAACGTTGAGTTCGACAAAAGGTATTACCAATGTGGGCAGTAACTTAAATTATTTTAAAGAACGTATTTATTGTGAAGCTAACTTTGACTGTACCAATTCACTCAACGCCTGTAGTCGTTGTTCCGCTTCTTGGGTACCTTCTGTATGTTCTATGCCTTTTTGCTCAATTTTAGAGGCAAATTGCAAGGCGCACATCGCCAATACATCTTGCTTGTCCCTCACAGCATAATTCTGCTCAAATTTTTTGGCCAACTGCTCTATATTCTTAGCTGCCTTTCTCAATCCTTCCTCCTGACTTGGATCTATCGTTAACGGATACACCCTATCGGCAATGGAAAGTTTAATTTTGAGCTTATCTGACATATTATGTTTACATTATTCCGAAAGTTGCGCAATACAATGGTCCAACTCCCGTATTAACGTATTTATTTTAAGCTTTGCTTCTGTTTTATTCGTATTACTGCCTAGCATTGAATTTGCAAGTTTGAGCGAATTATACTTTTCTTCCCAATCCGAAACCGATTTATCGGCTTTTTGTTGAACAGACTTTATAGCAACCAATTCGTTCTCCAATTCTGTATTAGTTCTTCGCAACACCTCTAACTTGTGCAACAACTTACTAATCCTGTTTTCCAAGGAATCAACAATTTGTATTAATTCACTCATACAAAAAATTCGATACTGTTTACACAAAGTTAACATTCATCCTTAGACTTAGCAATACTTTTCATAAATATTCTAAATAAGATTTCACAGACACCAATAACTAAAGGACTTTTGGACAATTATAATAAACTTTTCAAGAATTGGCTTGGTTTATTTAATTTCGTAGCAACTTTGAATTCCTATGAAGAACATTATAAGAGTCTGCTTAGTTATCTTCACTACTCAGATTACAGCACAAACAACCTACCCAACAGATGTATTTAGACCTCCTTTGGACATCCCGATTATTTTAGCAGGAACGTTTGGAGAATTGCGTTCAAACCACTTCCATTCAGGAATCGATATTAAAACGCAACAACGTGAAGGGCTTCCGGTATATGGTATTGGTGAAGGAACCGTAACAAGGATAAAGGTTGCTTTGTGGGGCTATGGTAAAGTATTGTATATAGCGCATCCTAACGGCCACACTTCTGTTTATGGTCATCTACAGAAGTTTTCACCCAAAATAGAAGCGTATATAAAAAAAATACAGTACGACAAAAAATCTTATGAAGTAGAAGTATTTCCCGATTATGGAGAACTAAAAATAGAAAAAGGCGAAATTATTGCCTACAGTGGAAATACTGGTGGTTCCTCCGGACCTCATCTTCATTTTGAAATACGGAATAGCGTATCGGAAAAACCAACCAACCCACTACTCTATGGGATTGAAGTGGCAGATGCTACAAATCCGATTTTGGAAAAACTTTTTTTGTATCCGCTTTCTAAAAACGCACAGGTAAACAATAGTGCAGAGCGTATACAGTTGAACTTCAACAAACAAAGCGACGGAACTTTTCTAGCAAATAACGTTAAAGCTATTGGAAAAATAGGTGTTGGCTTTATTGGTTTTGACCGGCAAGATATGGCGGCCAATAGAAATGGAATATATGAAGCATCACTTTCGGTAAACGGCAAAACATACACCTCTTATAATTTTGAATCGTTTTCCTTTGGAGAGACAAGGTATATCAACACCTTGATAGATTATGATTATTTAGGACGCTATCGTCAACGCATTCAAAAACTTTTTAAAACTCCAGGAAATAGATTAACTATTTACGACACATTGTATAACAACGGTGAAATTGAAATCAGTGAAGGCCTAAATTATAATTTAGAGTTAACTATTAAAGATCTTAAAGGAAATATGGTAACCTTAAAAATTCCAGTAGAAGGCAAAAAAGAAGAACTTAAAATACCCCAAGAAAAATCAAGGACCTCGGATTACATAATTGCTAACAAACCAAATAATTATGATTTAGGGGGCGCTAAAGTATACTTTCCTACCAATACTTTTTACGAAGATTTTTATATCGATTTAAAAAAAGGGGAGGATACTGTTACAATTCATCGCAATACAGTTCCAGCGCACAGGAACTTTACTATAACATTTGACGCTACAAAATATAATACCAAAGAACAAAAACGGTTATTTATTGCGAGATTGGATAGCAAGCTACAACCCAGCTATGTAAGCACCTACAAACGTAGTGGAACATTTACTGCAAGGACGAGAGATTTAGGAACTTACACATTAGCTAAGGACACCATTCCTCCAAAAATCCGTGCCAAAAACTTTAAAGAAAAGCAATGGCTTAACAACTATAAATATCTGAGCATTTCCATATCAGACGACCTTAGCGGTGTAAATACCTATACCGCAATGCTAAATGGTGAATGGATTTTAATGGAATATGAGCCAAAAAGGAATACGTTGACCTATAATTTTGATGATAAGATATTAAATCAAAAGCAATGTGTTCTAAATGTTACCGTTACAGATAATGTAGGCAATACAAATACTTTAACTACCACGTTTTTTAGAAAATAAACTGTTTGAGATTTTGCAAAGCTATTTTAACACTTTTTATACTGTGCCAGTTTAATAGCCTAGCGCAAACCGCTACGATTACAGGTATCGTACTTAATGAAAATAATATGCCGCTATCTGCGGTAAATATTTCTTCCGGAACTAATGGAACTTCAACAGATGTTAACGGTTTTTATATCCTAAGCATTGTATCAGATACCGAAACACGAATTACCTTTTCCCATTTAGGCCATAAGGACCTTATTCTAGAGGGTTTATTATTATCCTCCAATGAAACCTTTGAATTTAGCCCTGTTCTTGACATCTATATTGAACAGGTAGCCGGCGTTACGGTAACGCCAAGAGGCAAAAAAGAAGTGACCGGAATCACCTCCATATCGCCGGAACAACTACTTAAAATTCCTGGTGCAAATGCTGGTGTTGAGAATATTTTAAAATTACTACCGGGTGTAAGCTCTAATAACGAATTAAGCACCCAATATTCCGTACGCGGTGGAAACTTTGACGAAAACTTGGTGTATGTGAACGAAATAGAGGTATACCGTCCCTTTCTCATACGCTCCGCGCAACAAGAAGGTCTGAGCTTTGTAAATAGTAACATGGTGCAAGGCGTTATGTTTTCATCGGGTGGATTTCAGGCCAAGTATGGCGACAAGCTTTCATCGGTGTTGGATATTAATTACAAGACGCCGGCTGCCTTTTCACTTCAAGGGGACTTTAGCTTCTTAGGAGCTAGTGCCACATTGGAAACCCGTTCTACAAATAAAAAATTTAGTAGTATCACAGGTATTAGATATAGAAACAATGCATTGCTAGTAAATAGCCAACAAACCCAAAGTAATTTTAATCCGGCATTTACAGATGTACAAAATTACTTTACATATCGATTTTCAAACAAATTCAATTTGAGCTTTCTTGGGAACCTTTCCGTAAACAATTATACGAATGAACCTCTAAACCGGCAAACAAATTTTGGAACCTTACAAGATCCCAAAGCATTGACTGTATTCTATCAAGGAAAAGAAGTAAACCGATATGCCACAGCCCTAGGTGCTTTTAAAGGAAATTATCAAATAAATGAGAATACTACCTTAAAATTCATTACATCATTATACCATACCACAGAAGAAGAATATTCCGATATAATCGCGTCCTATCAATTAGGCACCGTAGACAGTAATCTTGAAAGCGAAAGTTTGGGAAGTATTGCTAACCCCAGAGGTATCGGTTCTCAATTCAATAGATCTAGGAATGATTTGGATGCCTTGATTTTTAATATTAATCATAGAGGAATTCACAAACAAAAAGATATGGTTTTGGAATGGGGACTCAAATACACCCATGAAGATTTCCGCGACCAGCTAAGGGAGTCGGAATTTATAGATTCTGCGGGGTTTTCCGTTCGTCCCCCAAGGTCCGAGTTTATAAACAACCAACCAGAAGAATCATTTAATGCACCATTAGAAGCCTTTGAAAGTCTTACAGCTACAAATTTTGTAAAGACCAATCGCTTTTCCGGATTCTTTCAACTGGGTAAACAGGCAAAATGGGGCGCTCATGATGTTTACTATAACATTGGCGTACGCAGTCAACACTGGACCGTTAGCGGTACCGGTGTGAGAAAGGTATCGCAAACCGTAATAAGCCCTAGAGCACAGTTCGCTATAAAACCGGATTGGGAAAAGGATATGCTTTTTCGTCTATCTGGCGGGGTGTATCACCAGCCACCATTTTACAGAGAGTTACGGGATAGCCTTGGCACTATAAGACCCAACGTAAAAGCCCAGAAATCTATTCACATTGTTGCCGGAAACGAGTACAGTTTTCTACTCTGGGAGCGTCCTTTTACTGTGATAAGTGAGGCCTATTATAAAAATTTGACCAATGTAAATCCTTACACGATAGAGGATGTTCGCATACGGTATGCCGCCAATAATAATACTACCGCCTATGTGTACGGTGCCGAAATGCGATTGAACGGTGCTTTCGTGCCCGGAACTGAATCCTGGATAAGCCTTGGCTATCTAAAAACAGAGGAAAACATAAACAATCGTGGATTTATATCAAGACCCACGGACCAGCGACTTAAAATGGCGATTTTATTCCAGGATTACATACCTAATATCCCAGATTTAAAAATGTATTTAAACCTAGTGTACAGTACAGGCGTGCCGGGAGGTTCGCCAAGTTATGCCGATCCTTATATTTTTCAGAATAGATTAAGAGATTATAGGCGGGCAGATTTAGGAATTTCCTATATTTTTGTAGACAAGAACAAAAGTTTTGGAAATAGTCATTGGTTAGGTTCTTTTAAGACATTGAGTATTGGTTTTGAAATTTTTAACCTATTTAACAACCAAAATTCTATCACCAATACTTGGGTAAGAGATGCGGATAGCAAAAATGAATTTGCGGTCCCAAATTTTTTAACATCAAGAGTACTGAACCTTAGAATTCAAATGAGACTCTAACATAACAACATGCACAAATTTCTATTTTTTATAATATTGTTGGTTACCATATCCTTGTCGGGACAGAAGAACATCTATGAGAGTCCCCGCTTCGATGCCCTTAGCGACAGCCACAAAACCCTTGCTATTTTACCTTTTCTCACCAATTTGGACCTAAAAAACGATATGAGCAAAGAAGACTTAAAGTTGCTGGAGGAAAAGGAAGGGTATGCCGTTCAAAATGCCTTGGAAACTTATTTTTCCAAACGCGGAAAAAAGAAAAAATTACCGGTTGAATTTCAAAATACTAAAAATACAAAAGCCATTTTATCCCAAAAGGGCATAGACTACAAGAACATTGATGTGTATACGATGAAACAACTTAGTGAAATGTTAGGCGTAGATGGTATCATAAGTGGCACCTTAGATCTTAACGTTTTATTATCTAAAGGTGTTCCAACCGATTTTAGCTTTACGGATTACTTTTCGGGAAATGCCAATTACGGTCGTATTGGCGTTAAGATAAGTGATGGGGATTCGGGCAAACTCTTGTGGAAATATGAAAAAGAAATCAACAAGAAAACCGGAAAAAACACAACGGACCTAATCGACCGGATGATGAAACTCGCTATTCGTAAATTTCCATATGAACGGGAACGGAAAAAAGATAGGAAAAAAGAATAGTATTCGTACCTATGTTATAACCAAAAGGTTAAGAGCATCACTACGCAATAATTTAAAAGAGTAAGTCTTAGGTGAAATGCCCTGTGCGTACTGTTTTTGTTGTTAGGAATAACGCGAAATGCTCTCAGCAAACCAGCAAAGCAACTTAGTACGTATACACGAGTTCTTTATTGTACCATAAATTCTTTTAACACATCAATGGTATAATCAATATCGTCCTTGGTATTATAAAGTGAAAAGGAGAAACGTAAGGAGGGCTTTTTTTGATCATCAACAGATAAAATTTCGGACAATACATGAGAACCTTTATCACTACCAGATTGACATGCACTTCCTTTAGAACAGGCGATACCCTTTATATCTAAATGAAATAATAACATCAATGCTTTTTCAGGTTGCACCGGTAGGCAAACATTGACCAAGGTATAGGTACTGTTTTCAATATCTGCCGATAGGCCGTTAAAGGTTGCTCCTGTTATTTCGTTTTCCACTTTCTGAATAAAATATCGTTTTAAGTCCGTAACATAATTTTGTTCTGACTCCAGATTTTCATATGCCCTAATAAAAGCTTCCTCTAACCCTACAATATTATGAAAGGATTCTGTCCCAGCTCTAAAACCTCGCTCTTGGGAGCCACCGGAAATCATGCATCCCATTCCGGAGTTCTTTCGGATAAAAGCAAAACCAATACCTTTTGGCCCATGAAATTTATGAGCAGCAGCGGCTAGAAAATCTACCGGTGTTTCCTTTACATCCCATTTATAATGACCAATAGACTGCACCGTATCCGAATGTACGAATGCACCATGTTTCTTAGCTAATACAGAGATGGCATGGATATCTACTTTATTACCTATCTCATTATTAATATGCATTATGCTAACCAATTTTTTAGAATCATCTTTGCTTAATAAAAATTCCAAGTGACCCATATCCGGATTTCCGTCCGCATTTAAATCAACGAAAAACAAGTTCACCAATCCTTTGTCGTGCAGTTCCTCAACGGTATGAAGTACCGCATGATGTTCTATTTTAGTAGTTATTATAGTTTTGACCCCCAAATCCCTAACAGCGCACCTAAGAATCATATTATCTGCCTCCGTACCACCTGAGGTAAAAATAATTTCAGAAGGAAAAGCGTTCATTTGTTTTGCAATGGTTTTTCTTGCACTTTCTATGGCGGTCTTCGCAGTTCTTCCATAGCTATGTGTAGAAGATGGATTCCCGTAAGAATTGGCCAAAGCATCTTGTATTTTATCGATTACCTCTTTCCTGACTTGAGTGGTAGCAGCATTATCCAGATATACGTTTTTCATTCTAAATACATGATTATGTTGATGATCCTCGATTAAATCAAATTACTTGGTACAAGCGGTGCCTAATTAAAAAATCACTGTAGATAACGGACCTCATTTTACTTTTTTTGATTTAGCATCTCTAATTTGCACCCCAAAAATAATTCAAATAAAGTTAAATAACCTGTAAATGGTTTTAAACCTATCAAGGCTTATCCAATATTTGCACTAAATTTGAAATATGAAAAAAGTGTTTAGCCTTATCCTTGTCTTTTGCTTTTTATCCTGTGACGATGGAGATTTAGCCATAGAAACGGTAGATTTCGATAGTATAACCACAATACAAACCTGTGACCCCGTTTCCGCAACAACATCAAATCTTCTTTTTAAAATCAATGGGTCGGAAGCCCTGATTTTGGAAATACCAGCCGGGCTTCTTAAAAACGAAGTTTCTGCAGGGGTAATCACAAGTGAAATTTCTTCCACCACAAAACTGACTTATCGTATTTTCTCGGATGATGTTTCCAAAAACTATTTTTGTGACGCGATACCACCCACTAGTCCCTCTGTATCGGAAGAGGTAACGGCCGAAGAGGGAAGTATCTTTGTAACCACAACAACCACTGATGCAGAAACGTTTAGCCATGTAATAGAACTTAGTGGAATTTCCTTTATAACAGCGGATGGAAGCAGAATAACCGATCTTCAAATAGATGCATTCGGAACGGTGACAACAGCGCTATAGCCAACTGTTATACATTCTGAAAAATATAAACTTCTGTAGCGCCTAGTCCATATTTTTGGTAATCCGCATCATAGTGTTTTACGTTTTCATATTTATTGAATAAGTAGTGTAGTTCTTCCTTCAGAACACCTTCCCCTACCCCATGTATAAAAACCACTTTTTGAATACGTTTTGTAATAGCAAATTCTAATTGTCTTTTTGCGGTTCCCAATTGTAGATTGAGCATTTCATAATTGCCACGACCTTTAGGGTTTTTCACTAGTTGATTAATGTGAAGGTCTACTTCCATCTTCGGAAGATTACGCTCCTTAGGCTTGGCAACAGAAAATTTTCGCTTTTTGGGAAGTTCCTTTTCCTTTTTGATTTGCGCAACTTCAAAGTTGCTTACGGAAATACTTCCGGTAATCTTTACGAGCTCCTTAGCATCGAATACCATAAGAAAATCATCTTCTGTCTGTACAGTAATTGCTAGCCCGTTAACCTCTGTAACGATACCCCTCAGAACATCGTCTATGGCCTCTACTTTATCTCCTAACTTAAAAACAGCCATAATTTTATTTTAATTACCCCAAAAATAGTAGTATTTTTCATTTTTGAACTGTAAACCATTATGCATACCCTAATTACTACTATTTTTTTAGGTATCGAAAACTATATGCTGCCTTGTTTTACAAAGCAAATCTGGGGTTTTGACTGTCCCGGGTGCGGTATGCAGCGTGCTATTATTTTTCTGTTTAAAGGAGAATTTGGAGCCGCTTTTGAGATGTACCCTGCGATATATCCGATGCTATTGCTTTTTGGATTCTTATTGACGGATAAATTAGTTTCAATCAAACACTCAAACAAAATAACCAATGTACTAATGATCAGTACAGTGGCCATTATACTAACAAATTATATTTTAAAATTTATCTAATTAAACAACCAAAATTATGGAACAACAAAAACTACCTAATGTTACGATAGCGATTATCCTAAGTATAGTATCTTTTATTTGCTGCTGTTTCAGCATGGGAATTGGGGGGATATTACTTTCCGGAATAGCTTTGTTTTTAATAAATAAAGACACAAAGCTTTATAGCGCAAATCCGGAAGACTACTCTAATTTTAGTACTTTGAAAACGGCAAAAACAATCGCTATTATAGGTTTGGTATTAGGTGCATTCACTTTAGTATGGAGTATTTATCAAATCGCTTCCATGGGAGGATGGGAAGGATACATGGAACAAAACCAAGAACTTTTTGAGCAACTAGGTCTACCAACGGAATAGAATACTAATGAATCAACCATTACCCGGGGCAAGCAATGCCCTCACATTTGGAATATTATCTATTGTTTTAACCGTAATTTGTTGCGGGCCGTTTGGTGGAATTTTTGGTTTTATTGGTCTAAGTAGCGCTAAAAAAGCAGAACGCATTTACGAACTGGAACCTCATAGCTATAGTGGGTATGAAAATGTAAAAACAGGTAGAATCTTATCCTACATAGGATTGGCTATCGCAGCTATATACCTAATCCTCTGTATTGTGTATTTTGGGGCTATTGGAGCCATACTATTCTCCGCTGCCTCTGAAGGTGGCTTTGGTTAAATCCCATAGCCAACGAAAATCAAAAAAGTCCCGTTTCAAGGTTTTGAAACGGGACTTTTTGTTGGAATCAAATTATTAATAGAAGCATTTACCGCTTAAACTCCGTTAATGTCCGTTTGATAATCCCAACGCAATCCAACAACTGCGTTTTGGTCATAACCAAAGGCGGTGCAAAACGGATGATATTCCCGTGGGTTGGTTTCGCCAACAGTCCATTTTCCTTTAGGGCCATACAAATGTCCCATGCAGTAGAACTGTCCTCTGTATCGTTGATAAGAATTGCATTTAAAAGGCCTTTACCCCGAACACTTGAAACCAAATCGCAATTCGAAATAAAAGCATCCAATTCTGCCCTAAAAAGTTCGCCCAGTTCAAAAGCGTTCTGAGCTAGTTGCTCCTCTTTTACCACTTCTAAAGCGGCCATACCTACGGCCGCAGCAATAGGATTTCCACCAAAGGTACTCCCGTGATTACCTGGGCGTATGACATTCATGATTGTATTGTTTGCTAAGACAGCAGAAACCGGATACGCTCCTCCGGATAAGGCTTTCCCTAAAATTAGAATATCAGCTTTTGTTTCGGGCGTTCCACTGCAATGCTTATCCGAACAGGAGCAATTACCACAGGTTGCCAATAATCGGCCCGTCCTGGCTATTCCAGTCTGTACTTCATCGGCTATAAAAAGCACATTGTACTTTTCGCACAAAGCTTTAGCCTTGCTCAAATAACCTTCCGAAGGAACATAAACTCCCGCCTCACCTTGTATGGGCTCCACTAAGAAACCAGCTATATTTTTGTTTGCTTCGAGTGCATGTTCCAGCGCTTCAAGATTGTCATATTCTATTTTTATGAATCCATCTGTAAACGGACCAAAGTTCTTACGTGCTACCGGGTCATTGGAAAATGAAATAATAGTGGTGGTTCGACCATGAAAATTGTTTTCACAAACCACAATTTGCGCCTCGTTTTCTGGAATTCCTTTTTTCTCGTAGGCCCACTTACGGCATATTTTAACTGCGGTCTCTACGGCCTCAGCTCCAGTGTTCATGGGTAAGAGCTTATCAAAATGAAAGGTCTCGGTAGCGTATTTTTCATACTTTCCTAGCATATCATTGTAAAAGGCCCTTGAAGTCAACGAAAGGGTTTTGGCCTGATTTACCATTGCATCCACGATTTTAGGATGGCAATGCCCTTGATTTACTGCGGAGTAGGCAGATAGGAAATCGTAATACTTTTTTCCTTCTACGTCCCAAACATGCACACCTTCTCCCCGGCTTAATACAACGGGTAATGGATGATAATTGTGAGCTCCGTGTTTTTCTTCCAATGCGATAGCATCTTCAGAAGTGATGTTTTCTAAAACTGACATGATAAAAATTACTTTAAATAAAACGTTAGCAATTCCTTCTGTACCTTTTTCCTTTCGAACCCCGATTGTAATCGGGATGAAAATTCAGCGTGGGAGAGAAATCATCCTTGTAGTGTCACAAAATTACTAAAAATTTATTAGCCGTATATCTTACTAAACAGGGTTTATAATCAGATAATCGCTTTACATAGTGACCTTTCAAAATTCCGAGTGTCACATTAAAACACACGAACACTAAAAACAGAGTAAACATGGAAGTAATGAAAAACATGCTGAACAGTATAAGTAATTCGGCAGGAGAATTTTTACCAAGCACCCTAGGAGCGTTATTAATATTAATTATCGGTTGGTTCATCGCTGGGTTCTTAAAACGTATAATAACCAAATTAATAAAGAAAAGCGGTATTGACGACCGTATTAAAAGTGACAAAATACTCATTTCCAATTTTATAGGGAAATTGGTTTATTTTCTTGCCATGATTTTTGTATTTACTTTGGTATTGGAAAAACTGGGAATGCAAAGCGTATTGGACCCTGTTAAAAACCTATTGAACGGTTTCTTGACATACATTCCCAACATCATAGGTGCCGGCTTAGTTGGCTATATTGGCTATATGTTAGCCACTATGGTATCTGAACTTGTTAGTCTTTCTGGAGACACTATAAAATCATTTGTCCCCAAATTAGGTATCTCGGAAGGTTTTGATTTGGTAGGTATACTTAAAAAGGTGGTTTTTATATTCATATTTATCCCATTGCTGATCTCTGCCCTGAACATCCTTAATATGGATACTATTTCCGAGCCGGCTACTGAAATACTCACTCAGTTTTTCAGTGCTATTCCCAAAGTACTTTTAGCCGCTTTCATCCTAATTCTATTTGTTGTTGGTGGTAAGTTTATCACTCAAATGCTAAAAGAGTTATTGGAGAAAATGAATCTGGACAAGATGGCGGGTCAACTGCACTTAGGTGATATGACCAAAAATACAGATTTGCCAAAAACCATTGCGAATATTGCCTATTTCTTTATCATTATTATCGGCCTGTTAACGGCTTTGGAAAAATTAGAATTTACGCAGTTAACAGAAATTATGAATACGGTTACGGCTTTATCCGGTAAAATATTATTTGGTTTGGTCATCATCCTCATAGGAAACTGGGTCAGTATCATAGCAAAGAATGCTTTTGGAAAAAGTCAATCCAACAGTTTTGTAGCATCTATTATCAGGACTGCCGTACTAGCCATATTCTTGGCCATGGGACTTAAAACTATGGGAATGGCAGACGATATCATTAATATGGCCTTTGGTATTACCTTAGGCACTATTGCTATTACCGTAGCACTTTCCTTTGGTCTTGGAGGCAGGGAGGCCGCAGGGAAACAAATGGGAAAAATTTTAGAAAAATTCAACGGTAAAGCATAAGGCGTTATACGTTGTCCAGGAACTAAAGGAGCACTTTATATGTGCTCCTTTTCTATGCACCCTTTTTTGAAACTAGTTTTTACATAAAACTTGATTCCAGTTATTATTCTCCTAAAAAACCTTTTATGTTTGGCGTGATTCCTATTTTTGCGACATGCGAAGAAAGAACAAGAAACAGGTTTTTGAAAATGTGGAAGTGGTTGATGCTGGGGCAAAAGGAAAAACCATTGGCAAAGCTCCGGACGGACGAGTCATTTTTTTAACCAACACCGTTCCCGGAGATGTGGTAGACGTACAAACTACCAAAAAGAGAAAAGCCTATTTTGAGGGTGTTGCCACGAATTTTCATTCGCTATCGGATAAACGGACTACTCCGGAATGTGCCCATTTTGGGGTTTGCGGCGGCTGTAAATGGCAAGATATGGGCTATGAGCACCAACTGTTCTACAAACAAAAAGAAGTAGAGAACAACCTAAAACGTATTGGCCATCTGGAGCTACCGGAAATTACTCCAATAAAAGGTTCGGAAAAACAATATTTTTATCGGAACAAAATGGAGTTCTCGTTCTCGGACAGTCGTTGGTTGACTTTGGAAGAAATACAGTCCGATACACAAATTACAGAAAAGAATGCCCTAGGATTTCACATTCCTGGCATGTGGGATAAAATTTTGGATATTAACAAATGTCATCTTCAAGCCGATCCTTCCAATGCCATCCGTCTGGAAACCAAAGCTTTTGCAATTAACAATAATATTACCTTCTTCAACCCAAGAAATCAACATGGGATGTTGAGAACGTTAATGATACGTACGTCTTCCATAGGTGAAATTATGGTTTTGGTGCAGTTCTATGAAAAGGAAGAAACAAAAAGAATGCTTTTATTGGGGCACTTAAAAACAAGCTTTCCAGAAATCACATCATTACTCTATGTTATCAATCCAAAACAGAACGATACCATTTACGACCAAGAGATATGTTGTTATTATGGTCGGGACCATATTTTTGAAGAAATGGAAGGCCTTCAATTTAAGATTAATGCGAAGTCCTTTTATCAGACGAACTCTGATCAAGCTTATGAGCTGTATAAGATAACAAGGGATTTTGCAGGACTTACAGGGAAGGAATTGGTATATGACCTTTATACTGGGACTGGTACCATTGCCCAATTCGTTGCTAGAAAGGCCAAAAAAGTGATTGGTATAGAATCCGTTCCAGAGGCTATCCTTGATGCAAAATCGAACGCGGACAACAATAAGATTACTAATGTTGATTTCTTCGTGGGTGATATGAAAAATGTGTTCAATGCAAACTTTATTTCAGAACACGGAGTGCCAGATATCATTATAACAGATCCACCAAGAGATGGAATGCACAAGGATGTTGTGCAACAAATTCTGAATATTGCACCTAAAAAAGTGGTATATGTTAGCTGTAACAGTGCCACCCAAGCTCGAGATTTAGCATTAATGAAAACACTTTATGACGTTACCAAAGTTCAGCCGGTAGATATGTTTCCACAAACGCATCATGTAGAAAATGTTGTACTTTTAGAAAAGAAAGTTATAGTGGATGTTAATTAAAGAATGAGTTCGTTTTTATAGGTTAGGACACAATTTTACCATTATTAATAATTAAATACATGGTCAACAAGTTTTGAGTAAATGAAAAAAATCGGATTTAGCATTTTGTTATCCATTTGCCTACTTATAGTGGCATCTTGCGAGAAGGATGATATTTGTGTAGAGGGAAGCACGCCGCTAATGGTCATCGAGTTTTTCGACATAAACAATAGAGATACGCCTAAAAATGTTACAGCGTTACGAGTGGTTGGTGAAGGGCAAACGGTTACCGTGAATACAGTGGCGGATAGAACTGCACTAAACAAAATTAATATCCCTTTAAAAACTGCTGTTGATAGTACTGCTTTTTTATTTATTTCAAATTCAGCCGACAACGATGATGGTTTGGAAGTTGGCACTATCGATATCGTAAACTTCAATTTCACAAGAGTGGAAGACTTTAAATCACGTGCTTGCGGTTTCATAGTAAATTATGAAGACCTAGATGCGGTTTTACAAACAGATACCGATAACT
>CAYGUY010000030.1:0-44067 GCA_964353165.1 uncultured Maribacter sp. | reverse complement strand
ATTCTAAACGTAAAGACCGGATATCTAAATTTAGATATCCGGTCTTTACGTTTATATTCGTTCTTTTGCCTGCTATATATTCTAATTCGATAAAAAACCACAACCTTGTTCCAAAGCCTCAACATATTCTGCGGCAGTTTGACCTTCCAATTGTTCGCCAGAGATTGTTTGAGACTCACCCAAACTGCTTACCGTAACGGTGCCATCACCATTATCGCAGGCTTCTATAGCAACACCTAAAAGTTCGCAAGAGGCACATGTTCTCTCGTTATCATCATCATCGGAACATCCTGTAACTACTAAACTGGCAACCGCCATTACACTAAATACTAACTTTTTCATTTGATTGATTTTTTATTATGAATGAAACAAAGCTACAGTAGTTAGCACCATTGAAGTAAGAATTGTTGTGAATGTAGGAAAATACGCTATGTTAACGGCGTCTTTGTGCTTATGACCTTAAAACCTATTAGTTACTTATTACATTATAACCAATTGGAAGCGGTTATGAAATGGATTTTCACAAATCACTTTTTTACCTTCTTGGGTTGAAATCACCTTTACAACCTAAAGCACATCAAAAAACACATGGACTACTCGTCTAGCTTGGTTGCTGATTCTTTTTTAGTCTCCACCGGAAACATCTTTCCTAAATAAGATAATTTATACCCCTCTTTGATGTCTTTAAATTGGTCGCTGAAAGCGGATATTATCTTTAGCTCTCCATTTGGAGTTTTCAAGAAAAGTGGCACAATCTCCTCATCGGCTTTGGTAATTTCAATTAAACCTTGGTAGTGTGCTGTATCGTTTAAAGCGATTTCGTGAATAGCAGGGTTTTTTCTTGCTGCTTCCGTAAGTTTTATAAAATCATCGGTATGCGAAAAAAGTCCTTCTTTTGGATTGTTTTCAGGGTCGTTCATTTCGTCTGCATCCACCAATCTAAACGAACCATTTTCTCCAAAATCCTTCTGAAACTTATCAATAGAGTACTTGTTAATGTCTGAGTTTCCAGTTAGGGCCATTAAATAACCTACATCGCTCAATTCTATAAAATCCGTAAGCGAATCGGCATAGATATTTGCGGAAAAAGCCTCTAACCCTAGCTTGGTGGCCTTATTTATATTCGTCTCGTTATTGTCTATTAAAACCACATGCCTGTTGTTCTTTTGTAAGTAACTGGCAATTAGCCTTGACACCTTAGATGCACCAATAATAAGAATTCCCTCCGATTTATTTAAAAAGACCTTAACCAACTTGGCAAATAAACGAGCTGTAGTAGCATTGAGTAAAACAGTCCCTAAGACAATCATAAAAACCAACGGGGTAATATACTCTGCCCCAGGAACACCATTAGAAATTAGCTTTGACCCGAATAGCGATGCAATACCCGCAGCAACGATTCCCCTGGGTCCTACCCAGCTAATAAAGAGCTTTTCTTTCAATAATAAATTTGAACCTGCAGCGCTAAGAAAAACACCTATAGGACGAATTAGAAATACAATAATCGCAAATAAACCTACCGTTTTCCAAGTCAAAATTAATTCAAGATCGGATATGTTGATATTGGCTGATAGTAGAATAAACAATATCGATATCAAAAGAACACTGAGTGACTCTTTAAAATACAGCAGTTCCTTTCTATTGGGCAAATCCATATTGCCCATAACCATACCCATAACTACAACGGCCAATAGACCAGACTCATGCGCAAATATTTCTGACTCAACGAAAACCAATAACACCACTGACAACGAAACCACATTTAATAGATAGTGTGGTATAAAATTCTTTTTAATAGCAAAAGCCAAACCATGAGCAAAAGTGAAACCGAAGGTAAAGCCAAAGAGTATAATTTTTCCAAACTCTATTAACGCTGTCAAGGTATAGCCATCACCGCCGCCAACACTAATAAATTCAAAAACCAATACGGCAGCCAATGCGCCAATAGGGTCTATTAGGATCCCTTCCCATTTTAAAATAGCAGAAACGTCCTTTTTTAAGGGGATATTCCTAAGAATTGGTGTGATTACGGTAGGACCGGTAACAATAATTAAGGCAGAAAATAAGAAGGAAATCTGCCAACTGAGGTTAAATATAAAATGTGCGGCCAAACCAGCTGAAAAAAAGGTGACCATAGAACCTAACGTAATCAATTTGCTAATTACAGGGCCTACGTTCTTTATTTCAGATCGCTTAAGTGTGAGTCCCCCCTCGAACAAAATAACAGCTATGGCCAGGGATACAAAATAGTACAGTCCCTCACCAGGAAACAACCCCTTCTCACCGTTCCAAATGGGTTCTATCAATTTTCCGCCATCTTCGGTATATAAAGTAGCCAAGGGGCCTACTATCAATCCGATTAAAATTAATGGTAATATCGCAGGTAACTTTAAACGCCATGCTACCCATTGCGCAACAATACCTAGAATGATAATTCCTGCTAATTCTACCATGGTTTCATTTTTGGTAAAAATAATAATTTAAAAACCGAGTATTGTGTTTCGTTTAAAATCAAATTAATGATCTTTCATGGTAAGCCGTAGTACCGAACAAGCAGACCTCTCTGTGTATTGATCCTTGCCTGTTCCAAACAAGATACTAAGCCAATTATCCTTTTGGGGCGTTCCAAGAATCAATAGATCATAGCTAGCGGACATGGTTGCAACAGTAGAGATCGCATCATTGTTCCTTTCAATCAACAAAGAGCTTTTTACAGGCACTTTTTTTAAAATTTTCAATGAATTCTCTCGCATGGCTTCCTCTTCCTCCTCACTCATGCTTTCCGTAACCACGTGCAATAAGGTTAATGAAGCGCCATAAAAAGCACAGATTCTATCTGCTACGGCTATAAAGTTTTTGTCCTTACGCCCTGGCCTAAGCGCTAAAAGCACCTTGCCAATATGTCTAACACCTACATCTTTAAAAAGAGCGAAATCAGAATTTATATTAGTTAGCAACCATCCTATGGGATTACTTACTAAAATACCATTGTGAGCTCTACCGTTCCAACCCATTACCAACCAATCGCAATGCGTTTGATTACTTAATTCATGAATTGTATCCGAAATTTCGTGTGTTACGGCTGCTTCAAAATCTATTGCTAGACTTTTAGAAATGGCTAATTGAGAAATCCGTCGTTCCAAGGAATTTATCTTAGGGCTTTCGGCTACCATAGCATCCAAAAAAGTTTGATTAGGAACCTCTGTAATGTTAACGGTTTGTATTTTATCCCTTTTATTTATGGCGGCGGCAATTTCCACCAGCATTTCAGGAGAGGCTTCGTTCCCTAATAGAGGGACAACTACTCCTGCATTCGAAGCTAACTTTCCATCTAAGTTCTGTAATACTTCCGATTGATTGTTCCTATAGGTGATTTCTTTGCCCTTTCGTTTATAAAAAAGATACAATGCTGGCCGGTGTCCGTATTTTCTTAAAATTCCGGTTCTAGTGGCATCTTTCCCAAAATAAAAATAGATAACTATGCCTAGGATTATAATTCCAACAATAGCTACTAAAGGTCCTGCTCCTAGTAAAATCAATAAGGCAATACCACTGCCTATACCAAAAAGCTGTACAAAAGGATATAAGGGAGATTTATAGGGTGGAGCGTACCATTGCGCGGAAGTTTCCCTCAACACAATAACGCAAGCATTTACAAGAATGAACATCATGACCATAAATGCACTGGCTAATTTTGCAATCTTTTCCACATCCAAAAACAAAATAACGATGGCCATTACAAAACACGTTATCGTAATGGTTACGACAGGTGTTAGATACCTGGAGTGTATTTTGGACATAAATTCTGGCAACAACTTGTCTATAGCCATGGCGAAAGGAAACCTGGAGGCTGCCAACACTCCGGAATTTGCCATAGATATCAATGTAATTACCCCTACAAGAGCAGCTATATAACCAATAACACTGCCTCCCAAAAGATGGGCAAGAGTATAAATAGGTTTAATATCTTTTTTTAGTTCCTCCAAAGGAAGATTGCCTACGAGAACAAAAGCTACTGCAACATATATTGTGGTCATAATAAAGAGCGATAAAATCATGGCTCTTGGTAGGTTAACACTCGGGTTTTTAATCTCTCCGGCAATGGCAGCAACTTTTGTTACCCCTGCATAGGAAATGTAAACAAAAGCAACTGTGGTAAATAGTCCCATATTGCCGTTCAATAAAAAGGGGTCTAATAAGTTGGCTGATGTTCGTGGAAGTCCAAAAATTAAAATTATGGCAAGACTTATTAAGCTTATGGAAACAATTACTATTTGAACCTTTCCTACTTTTTTCACACCCAAAATATTCAAGAACAGAATGATTATTAAGAATAAGATCGCTATATATTTGGTTAGCCCCGGTGATATATCTACTAAAACCGTTAAATAGGCGCCAAACCCAACCAAAGCAAATGCGCTTTTTAGTAAAAGGGAAAGCCAAAGACCTATGCCTGCTATGGTTCCAAAAAGAGGGCCAAAAGCCCGTTCAATATATACATACGTTCCTCCGGATGAAGGCATTGCCGTGGCTAATTCTGACTTTGACAAGGCTGCTGGTAAAATACAGACTGCTGCCAAAAGATAAGCCAACCAAACAGATGACCCCGTTTTTGCTGCTGCTAAACCGGGAAGCACAAATATACCGCTACCCAACATGCCCCCTATGCTTATGGCAACAACAGAAGTAAGGGACAAACTACGTTCTAATTTTTTCAAATGGTCTTGGTCTGAAGGCTAAAAATAGGCTTTTTAATCTAAGCCCTAAATGATAAACTATTCTTAATACCGTAAGGGTTTCAATAGTAATTATTATTTTGCCCTTTATGAAGATTTACCCGATAGAAACCGGTAATTTTAAATTAGACGGGGGGGCCATGTTCGGCGTAGTTCCCAAAACCATTTGGCAACGAACAAATCCGGCCGATGCCAACAATCTTATCGACATTGCAGCACGAAGCCTTTTGATCGAGGATGGTAACAAGCTTATCCTTATAGATACGGGGCTAGGTAATAAACAATCAGATAAATTTTTTGGATATTACCATCTTTGGGGTGATTACAATATGAATGCCTCCTTGGCTGCCAACGGTTTTCATAGAGATGATATTACCGATGTTTTCATGACCCATCTACATTTTGATCATTGTGGGGGATGTATTCAATGGAACAAGGAGCGCACGGGATACGAGCCTGCATTTAAAAATGCCAGATTTTGGACAAACGAAGCGCATTGGACGTGGGCCACAGAGCCGAACGCGAGGGAAAAAGCGTCCTTTTTAAGCGAAAATCTGCTTCCCATGGAAGAAAGTGGTCAACTGAATTTTTTGTCCCTAACACAGCTTCCCTTTTGTGAAAAGTCAGATTTAGGATTTGGCATCCATTTTGTAGATGGGCACACGGACAAACAGATGCTGCCTCAAATCACATATAAGGGCAAAACAATCGTTTTTGTTGCTGATCTCATACCAACCGTTGGCCATATTCCTTTAGTTTACGTCATTGGATACGATACCCGGCCATTAATTACCCTAAAGGAAAAAGAAGTCTTTTTGAACTATGCAGCAAATAACGAAATATACCTCTTCTTTGAACATGATGCTCACAATCAGTTATGCACGGTAAAACACACAGAAAAAGGGGTGCATTTAGATACTGTTTACACTTTTAATGAGCTCTTTAATTAATATATTTGTTAATTATCGGTCAAAAATAGGCCAAATATAAAAGCGATAACAAGTTTAAAACACATTCCATTAATATTAATAAATAAAAGTATGACCAATAGTATTTCAAAGTCCGTTTTTCTTCTTTCATTAATTGTCCTAGTAGGTTGTGGCAGTACAGGAGGATTAGTTCTTACCCCCGTTGAAAACATAGACACAACACCTTTAAAGATTTCAGATCTTAGTACGGCCGAAAAAGAAAACTGGGGCCATTTGGACCTAGTGTCGGACACCATTCCAGGTATGAGCGTGGACAAGGCCTACGAGGAGATAATTAAAAATAAAAAAGGGAAAAAGGTCATCGTTGCAGTGTTGGACTCTGGTATGGATTTAAACCATGAAGATCTTGACGATGTACTATGGACCAATAAAGGAGAACGACCTGGAAACAACAAAGACGATGATGGTAACGGATATGTTGATGATATCCACGGCTATAATTTCTTAGGGGAATCCTATAACGAACAGTTAGAATACGCGCGTATGCTTAGGCTCAATATTGGTGATGCGGCCACATTGGCAAAAGCAAAGACCAAATTGGATACCGATTATCAGGAAGCCTTACAGAACAAACAGCAATACGAACAAATTTTACAGGCGGTAAAGGATGCAGATGCTGCGGTTAAGAAACAGCTGGGGAAAGACAGCTATACAAAACAGGAGGTAGCGGCAATAACAACGACGGACGAAGGAATGCTTAGGAATAAAGCAATCTTAGCTCAAATGTTCGGCATCAAAGACACTATTCCCGAAGTCTTGGAAGAATTGGGTGATGGTATCAAATATTTTACAGAACGTTTAAACTACAACCTCAACAAAGATTTTAACGGTCGGGAAATCGTTGGTGACGATCCCTACGACTGGAACGATACCAACTACGGGAACGGAAACCCCAACAATCGCGTGGACGACGAAAGCCACGGAACACACGTAGCTGGTATTATAGGTGCAGAAAGAAATAATGGTAAAGGTGCAAACGGTGTGGCAAACAATGTAGCCCTTATGAGTATACGTGCTGTACCTAACGGGGATGAGTACGATAAAGACATTGCGTTGGGTATACGCTACGCAGTAGACAACGGTGCTAAAGTAATCAACGGTAGTTTTGGAAAATCCTTTTCTCCAAACGCACAATGGGTGTACGACGCCATAAAATATGCTGCCGAGAAGGATGTTCTTTTTGTGCATGCCGCAGGTAACGATGGTGCCGATCTAGATGACCCTTCGAACCCTAATTTTCCAAACGACCAAGTAAACAACAGTGCCGAATTTTCGGATAATGTGATTACCGTTGGCGCACTAGACCCAAAGTATGGTTCCGAACTTTTAGCTTCTTACTCCAACTATGGGAAAATCAATGTTGATATTTTTGCTCCCGGAACGGATATTTATTCCACATACCCAAATAACGAATATGAGTTTTCACCAGGCACCTCTATGGCTGCCCCGGCAGTCGCCGGTGTTGCGGCCCTATTATTTTCTCAGTATCCAAATCTTACGGCTTCACAGGTAAAAAAGATAATTTTACAATCTGGCTTGCCCATCAAGGCAAAAGTGGTCTTAGGTGGCGATAATTCAAAAACAGCTACGCTTCAATCTATTTCGGTATCCGGTAAAATTGCCAATGCTTATAATGCATTGATTATGGCATCAAAAGTAGCCAACGGTACACTTCAATTATAATTTCAAAAAGATGAAAACAATACGATTAATTACAACCATACTTCTGCTACAGGGATTCGTTTTTTCGGCCTTGGCCCAAAACCAAACTTCCTATTGGCAACAACATGTGGATTATGCCATGGATGTGGATATGGATGTAGAAACATTTCAATATACCGGTACTCAAAAACTGGTGTACACGAATAACTCTCCCGAAACGCTAAAGCGGGTATACTATCATTTGTATTTTAATGCTTTTCAGCCCGGAAGTGAAATGGATATGCGATTGCAAAACATTGCCGATCCAGACGGGCGCATGGTAGATGAAAACAAAAAAAGTCGAATTGCAGCGTTGAGTCCCAGTGAAATTGGTTATCTACAAGTAAAATCCTTGACGCAAGACGGGACTACCGTAACGTTCAATGAAGAAGGAACGGTCTTGGTGGTGAATTTAGCGAATCCTATTCAACCTGGCGGAAAAACGGTCTTCGAAATGAAGTTTAACGGGCAAGTTCCTGTGCAGATTAGAAGATCGGGGCGAAACAACAAAGACGGCGTTGCGCTTTCTATGAGCCAATGGTATCCAAAAATGGCAGAATACGATTTTGAGGGTTGGCATGCGGATCCTTATATAGCAAGAGAATTTCATGGTGTATGGGGAGATTTTGATGTGAAGCTAACTATTGACAAATCCTATACCGTTGGCGGAACCGGATATTTACAGAATCCTGAAGAAATTGGACATGGTTATGAAGCTGCAGGAACCAAGGTGAAAAAACAAAAAGGGAAAACACTTACATGGCATTTTAAAGCTCCTATGGTACATGATTTTATGTGGGCGGCAGATCCCGCATATGTTCATGATGTTTTGCAAATGGAAAATGGTCCTACCCTACATTTTCTATATAAAAACGACCCGAAATTTGCTGAAACCTGGAAGGCCGTACAACCTTTAACCGAAAAGGCGATGAGCTTTTTTAATAAGAATATTGGTGAATATCCTTATGACCAATATTCTGTTATACAAGGTGGGGACGGTGGTATGGAGTACGCTATGTCTACCTTAATAACCGGTGGTGACAAGCCAGGCAGTGTAATTGGAACAATGATTCATGAATTAGCGCATTCTTGGTTTCAACATGTTTTGGCAACCAACGAAGCAAAACATGAATGGATGGACGAAGGTTTTACTTCTTTTATCTCTGCTTTGGCCAGTAATGAGATACGAGAGCAAAATAAGGCAAACCCCTTTGAACGTTCCTATAAAAGTTATTTCAATTTAGTGTACTCAGGGAAGGAACAGCCACAAACCACACATGCCGATCGTTACGATTCAAATACACCTTACGGTACTTCAGCGTATAGTAAAGGAGCGATATTCCTTGCCCAGTTAGGATATGTTATCGGTCAGGACAAATTAATGGAGACACTAAAAAAATATTATGCCGATTTTAAGTTCAAGCATCCAGTTCCTAATGATATAAAGCGAAGTGCTGAAAAAGTATCCGGACTAGAATTAGACTGGTATTTAATGGACTGGACACAGACTACCAATACTATTGACTACGGAATAAAAGAAGTGGTAGCCAATGGTTCGGAAACCAAGATAATTTTAGAGCGCATAGGTCTTATGCCCATGCCAATAGATGTTTTGATCGTTTACAATGACGATTCGCGCGAAACGTTTTATGCCCCTCTACGAATGATGCGTGGCGAAAAAGAAAATCCCTACCCGTCTATTAATAGGACCGTATTGGAAGATTGGCCATGGACCAACCCTAGTTACGAGTTTACGATAAGCAAACCTATGAATACAGTAAAAGCAGTGGTCATAGACCCATCGATTCTGATGGCCGATATAAACCCAAATAATAATGTTTGGCAAGCCGGGGAGTAGTAAAATATTCTAATCATATATTGGGTTGTTCCAATTTTTGATACTCTTAACTCGAGAGCGGAGCAACCCGATTTTTTTCGTAGCGATACTTCTTTGTCAATTATGGGAACCGCTTCAAAACAACTGGATACTAATTAATGGCGAACAAAGTGGAATTCTCGTATCCAAAAAAAGAAAAACTAAAAAGTAAAACACGGATAACGCAATTGTTTGCCGTTGGGAAAACACTAACCGTATTTCCTATAAAATTAATCTACCTAAAAGTTGACCAACAAGACGCTGTAATCCAAGCTGGCGTCACCGTACCTAAAAAAAAATTTAAAAGTGCCGTGTCCCGTAATTATCTTAAACGACTTTTACGGGAATCCTACAGGCTAAACAAAGCCATTGTTTTTAACAATACAGAAGATAAGTTTGCGTTTCTATTTTTATACCTTGGTAAGGAAACACTTCCTTTTGAGGAAATACAGGGTAAAATGACCCTTTTACTGAAAAAATTCAATGCGGCTGCACAAGAAAGTCCTTAGTGTTGTTTGATTAAATAGGGGCGCCCTATATCACGTAAATAAATCTATACCAGTAGATTACATTAATTTTGTTTAGATGAAAAAAATAGTTAGAAAGAGCATATTTGTACCCATCATTGCGCTTACATTTCTTATAGTTGGGAGTAGTTTTAAAAGCGATTTTTTTGAAATTGCCAAACAGATAGAAATCTTCACGACACTTTTTAAGGAGTTGAACATGAACTATGTGGATGAAACCAATCCTGCCGAACTCATGGATATGGCCATAAAAAACATGTTGGAAGGTTTGGACCCCTATACCAAGTTTCTAAACGAACAAGATGTGGAGGCCTATCGGATAAACAATGCGGGTGAATATTCTGGTATTGGAGCACTTGTGCGCTCCTATAAAGACAGATTACTAATCGTAGAGCCACATGAAGGGTACCCTGCAGATAAAGCCGGTCTAAAAGCCGGTGATGAAATTATTCAAATTGGTGATATTAAAGTGGCCGATTTTGAAGATAATGCCAGTGAACTGTTAAAAGGTGCAAATGGAACATCGGTCTTCATAACATACAAACGACAAAATATAATAAGTAGTACAAATATCGAACGGGAAGGTATAGAGGTTGATGCAGTACCATTTCATAGCATGATAGGGGATAAAACGGGGTATATAGTGCTATCTAAGTTCAACGCGAAAGCTTCCGAGCAGACAAAATCAGCTTTAATGGATTTAAAGGACAAAGGAGCGGAAAAAATCATATTAGACCTTAGGGATAATCCAGGCGGTCTACTATCTGAAGCAATAAATGTGACCAACCTTTTTGTGCCCCAAGGTGAGTTGATCGTTACCACCAAATCAAAAGTAAAAAAATTCAATCAAGAATATAAAACAAAGAATGCCCCTGTAGATACCTCTATTCCCTTGGTAGTTCTGGTAAACGGCAGAAGTGCCTCCGCAAGCGAAATAGTTTCGGGCAGCTTGCAAGATTTGGATCGTGCGGTCATCATGGGTGCTCGCAGTTTTGGAAAAGGACTGGTACAACGTCCTTTAAAGCTTACCTATGGTACGCAATTAAAAGTAACTATTTCTAGATACTATACGGCTTCCGGTCGTTGTATACAATCATTGGACTATTGGAACAGGGACGATGAAGGAAAAGCAGTTCGCAACACACAATTCAAGGACTTTACCACGCGCAACGGCAGAAAGGTACAAGACGGTGGAGGTGTGCTTCCTGATATTGAAATAGCAGCAACAAAAACCAACGACCTTACCAAGGCCCTGCTACAGAACAATGTGATTTTTGATTACGCAACCAATTACCACTATGGCAATACCCTTGGCTCTATTGATAACTTTGAGTTCACGAACTCAGATTTCAACAATTTTAAAAATTTTGTAAAAGAAAGTAATTTCTCCTTTGAAACCAAAGCCGAAGAAGCCATTAAACAGGCGCTTTCCGAATCGGAAAACGATTTCTTGGGTGCCGAGGTAAATGAAAGTTATAGTGCCTTATTAGCTACTATTGAAAAAGGGAAAGTGGCTGCTTTGGATAAATATCAAGATCAAATCCAAAAAAACCTAGAAGACGAAATCATTAAACGCTATTTCTACAGAAAAGGGCTTTATACCTATTATCTAAACCATGATGATGCAATAATGGCAGCAACAGAACTTCTGGGAAATACGGGTAAATATAACGGGATACTAAAGTAAGCCTAAAAGGGTTCTAAACTATTTGAAGACTTTTCTCATCGATTTCCAAACCAACAAGGTCATTTGTACTTATACCTTCTATAGGCGGCAGTATGAGTTCCAATACGGTAGCTAATTGCTCATGGTCTACCTTAGTCTCCGGATCAGGCATATAAATTAAGCCTTCATAACGTTTGCCTTTATACACCAGGGCGGTATCAAAAAAATAAAAATTTTCGGGTGGAATATGTTCGGACCATGCAATCCCTTCAAAAAAATATTTGCCTTTTCCTATCCTAAAACTAAGAGGTGCAATATCGACATTTAGAGTGCCTAAATAATATACGTTCAAATCCAAACCTCTTTCTTTAAAATAAGGGGCCTGTAATCTTAACGTTCCTTTTGGATATCTTGGATCTTTCCCTTTTCCTGAAGCTACCCCATGACCGGGAATGATTTTTCCTTGAATTTTTTTCATACACTACAAACTAGCGCCCCCATCAACAGCAAGGGCAGAACCTGTTACAAATGATGCCTCATCGGAAGCAAGCCAACATATGGTGTTCACAACTTCTTCAACAGTTCCTAATCTTCCTACAGGATGCATCTCAATTGCCGACTTTCTTTTCTCATCGGTATCAAATGCCCTGTCCGCCATAGGGGTCTCTATAACCGCAGGACAGACAGTGTTAACCCGTATATTATCCTTTGCATAATCAAGCGCTGCAGCTTTTGTCATACCTACCACTCCAAATTTTGAGGCATGGTAGGCAATACCCGCACCACCTGCCTGAAGACCTGCTAAAGAAGAAATATTTACAATTGCTCCTCCCCCTGTTTTCAGCATCTCTGGTATTTCGTATTTCATAGATAGCCAGACACCTTTCAGATTAATAGCAATCACATCGTCCCACACCTTCTCTTCATAATCGGCAACTTTTATATCGGGCGTTCCCTCTATTCCCGCATTGTTTACGGCAATATCCAAACGGCCATAAGTTTCTATGGTCTTTGCTATTAAATTCTTAACATGGTCAGTATTGGTGATGTCCGCTTTTATAAAAATAGCCTCCCCGCCATTAGCTTCAATCTGTTTCAATAATTCTTCATTGGCACCAACAGATCTAGATGCCAACACAATCTTGGCTCCCTGAGCGGCAAAACTTAGGGCTGCACCTTTTCCAATACCGGAACTACTACCCGTAATTAATACAACTTTGTTTAAAAACCTATCTTTCATAGCTACACGATATTATTTTTTATTTTGAATCTATTAGCATTTCCTCAATTTCTTCCAAGGATTTGTTCTTGGTCTCCGGCATCATTTTCCAAACAAACAATAACTGAAAGATCATGATGAACGCAAATATGGCAAAGGTGGTGCCTCCACCCAAGGTGCTTGCTATATACGGAAACGTAGCTGCAATAAGCGCTGCGAAAACCCAATGCGTCCCACTTCCTAATGAGTTGCCGTAAGACCTTACACTATTTGGGAAAATCTCTGAGATAAACACCCAAATTACCGCACCTTGCCCCACGGCATGAGAAGCGATAAATGCAAAAATCAGAACAGGTACCAACATCGTACCAGCGCCTATGCCTGTATAAAAAGCAATGGATATTAGGCCTAAAGTGACAATATACCCAAACGAACAGATATACATGAGAAATTTACGGCCCATCCTATCGATCAAGATCATCCCGATTACAGTGCTCACAAGATTTACGACACCTACTCCTACAGAAGACAGCAAGGCGGAGCTCTCTTCCATTCCTGTCTCTGCGAAAATTCTAGGAGAGTAATAGATAATAGCGTTAATGCCCGACAATTGATTAAAAAATGCAATGAGAAAAGCCAACAGAATAGGTCGGTTAAATTTACCGGAAAAGAATTTTTTTAAACCAACATGATCATTGCTCTCTTGATGTAATTGAATCGATTTTAATTGCGCATCAGCTGTCAAAGGGTCTATTATTTCTAGAACACCTTTTGCTTCTTCGACTAAGCCCCTTTTCACGATCAACCATCTAGGACTTCTTGGTACAAATAATATCATAATAATAAATAGGAAGGCTGGAAAAGCTTCCACACCTAGCATCCACCTCCAATTATCGCCCCCGGCACCACCAATAATGTAGTTTGAAACATATGCAATCATAATACCCACAACAATGTTAAATTGAAAAAGTGCGGTTAATCGACCTCTTTTGTTTGCTGGAGAAATTTCAGATATATACATGGGTGCGACCACTGACGACGCTCCAACTCCCAAACCACCAATAAACCGAAAGAACATCAAGGAGTAAACCTCGGGTGCCATTGCTGATCCTACGGCAGAAACGAAGTAGAGTATGGAAATCCAGAAAAGGGTTGTTTTACGGCCAAACCTATCAGCCGGGAATCCCCCAAACAAGGCTCCAATTACAGTGCCATATAAAGCCATTGCTACTGTTTGACCAATCATCGTGTCGCTTAAGCCCCAAAGTTCTTGTATAGTTTGCTCCGCCCCTGATATAACAGCAGTATCAAAACCAAAAATAAAACCACCAAACGCAACGGTGATAGACCAAAAGAGTATTTTTTTTGAATTCATGAACTGGTAGTTAGTTGGTTTTACTTGAAGGCTGGGAAATATACAATATATTCTATCGAATTAAAAATAATCGAAAGATACAGCCTCTTTACATAACCACAAAAGAACCATTGTTATACATATAAAACACATCTTTTCTATGAATTGATGAGCCATAATGGCCTCATGGAAGATTTCTGAGAACAGAGGGGCAACCCTCCTATGGTTGATGTTGCGGATTATCCAAAACTAGCACGCCGAGACATCCATTTGGTTGTGAAGCATCATTTATAAAACCAAATATTATTACGGTCTGGTTTATGTGCTGGTACGGCACAAGGTAAACGGAATTACGATTAAAAGGCAAGGATACGTTTCATTTTAAATAACCACTTGTGTTGCCTCAGCAGATGTCTTATCTATTGAGAAATGGAATTCGCTACACCTTAAAATAAATCTTGCGCCTATCAAGAAAATAGGTAATCCACCATAAAAACATAAGTATTAACAAAGCTTCAATTAGTAATATCCAATTTTTGTAGCTAACAATTGCGTCAAACAGGCCCGTGTTCCACAACAAATCAACCTCACGGAATAAAAGGTGGCCAAATGTTTCCGAAAAAAGATAAATAAAGATAGAATTAGTGCCCACTACGGAGAACATCTTCAACCAGCTTTTCTTGCACCCTTTAACATCTATAGCCCAATAAAACAATGCTAAAGTCAAGATACTAATACCCCCAGAAGCCAAGGTAAAGGAAGATGTTGCGATTCGTTTTATGATAGGCGTTATCTCTACACAGTCCATGGCAAACCCTAAAACCGTAATAACTGTTCCCCAAATTAAGAATGATTTTAAATTTTGGCTGCTGGTGTTTTTGGATAGTAAGAGTTGTCCGCAAACTACACCCCATATAGTGTGGGCGGCAGTAGGAACAAAATTGAAGAATACCCAATAATCATCATTTATTTTACCCATGGTAAGCATATCAAACCAAGCCCCAAAACCCTCATGATTTTGTGCATATGGTGCAGCGGGGTTATAAATCCTGTAAAGTAACTCTGTTAATACCAATAAGCCAATTGAAATTCCTATTTGAAACCTGTGCGGTTTGTTCATAATGGCATAGGCGATTAAAATGGTAAAGGCCAATTGAACAAGAACATTCCATAACTCCCAAACGGGGCCAAGGTTATATATGAAGTGCAGTAGCACCCCAAAAGAGAGCAATAAAAAACACCGCCTTAAAATATGTTTGGTTGCAGCGATTTGGTTTCCCGTTGCCAAACGCTGGCGCAAAGAAAAAGGCATAGCCACCCCCACAATAAACATAAAAAAAGGCTGTATAAGGTCCCAAAACCGCAAGCCCCTCCAAGGGTGATGCTGCAACTGAAGGGCTAGGTTTTGTGCAGATGTTCCATTGGCAAGGTTAGCAATACTTTCGTGGACACCCGCTGCTTCTGAAATCAACAAAAACATGATTGCCCCACGGAAAACGTCGAGTGAAAAAAGCCGTTTGGAAGATCGTTCCATTTGGTGTTGCTTTGTTAATTTAACTGGCCCAAAGTACGTTTAATTTTTAATTGGATATCCTCTTTAAAAAAATTAATCTCAGTTTTAATGCCTCATTGTATGGGTATAATTTATCCTTCTTTTCGCTAATATAGTGGCTTGAATAAAAAATAATCTAACTATTTTAAAATCAACCCGTTATATAAAATAGAGCAACTAAAAAATAGAAGACAACGTGTCCGAACGTGCTGCGTTAATATAGAAAAGGAGTATTACAATTCCATAGATACAGTTAGCTCATTTTAGATTATGTAGGGATACGAAGCCCTAAATCGTTGTACAGCGAAGGTTTTTGTTGCATTTCAGCAGAATCTACAAACGTTCATTAAAAGAGAAATCAATCTCTAGAACGATAATTTTATTGAAGGCGCGCGCCAAACTACTTTAGGTATAAAAAACTATGCAGAAGCTTATTAAAAAACTATAGCACCATTACTAACAAAAGATTAGTATTTTTAATCTGTGCACTTACAACAAACATCTAAAAATGAAAAAAAGAATAGCTCTAGCCGTTTTAGTTTCACTGTCTATTTCTCTACATTCACAAAAAGAAGAAAAAGAGGATATTAAGCCCATTCCAAAAGCGAATTCCTTTATTACCAAACATGAAGGTGTTTTTGGTGGAAAAACAATCAACTATACTGCAACGGCAAAAGAAACCTTTCTAACCAATAAAGAGGGTGATTCCATTGCTTCGTTTTGGTCGGTAGCCTATACCAAAACTCCAATGGGCGAAGTGGGAAAGCGACCGGTAACCTTTGTCTTTAATGGAGGTCCTGGTTCCGCTTCTATGTGGTTGCATTTAGGCTTTTTTGGTCCTAAATTGGTGCGAACGGATTCTAACGCCAAAAAAGATGATGGTGCTGCGCCTTATAATTTGATAAAAAATGAACACGGATTATTAGACCTTACCGATTTGGTGTTTATAGATCCTGTTGGAACAGGTTATAGCCGTTTGGTGGGGAAAGGCAAAGGCAAAGATTTTTATGGTTTAAATGAAGATGTTAACTCGTTTGCACAGTTTATACGCACATGGGTAACAGAAAACGAACGTTGGTTTTCCCCAAAATACCTGGCCGGGGAAAGTTACGGAACAACGCGGGCGGCAGCCTTGGGCAAGGCCCTAGAAGGTTCGGGTCAAAATATGGCCCTGAACGGTATGATCTTGATTTCTCAGGCCTTGGATTATGCGGGTTCTACCTCTGTCCATGATAATATAACTTCTTATATCACCTACTTGCCCAGTATGGCAGCCACGGCATGGTACCATAAAAAAGCCGGACAAGAGAAAACGTTAGAGGATTTTGTTGAAGAATGCAGGCAATTTACCTACGACACCTATACACCTGCCCTGTACAGAGGAAATCTGTTGAGCACTGCCGAAAAGGAAGCCGTAGGTGAAAAACTTGCCTATTTCACGGGTCTAGATAAGAAATATATCCTACAGTCTAATTTGCGATTACTAATGGGTAGGTTTCAGAAAAAATTGTTAGAAGACCAGGGCTTGGCCATTGGTCGCTTGGACGGAAGGTTCATGGGTGATGAGGCCGATAAGTTTTCTGAACGCCCTAATTTAGGCGATGCGGCTAGCTACCAAATTAGTTCTGCGTATACCGCTTCTTTGAACCATTACTTGGCCTCTGAATTAAAAGTAAAAATGGATAGGCCATATATCACTTCTGGCGGTGGTAGTAACTGGCGGTGGAGGACCGTTCCAGACGAACAATATTGGGAACCAATGCCAGTAAACACAGCTCCCCATTTGGGCGAGACCATGCGCCGGAATCCAGAAATGAAGGTTTTGGTAGCCAGTGGTTATTATGATTTAATCACCCCTTTCTTTGATGCCGAATATACCTTTTCGCGCAATGGCATTGTGACAGATAAGGTTAAAATGAGCTATTTCGAAGCGGGCCATATGATGTACACTCACGAACCAGATTTAATTAAACTCTCCAAAGATATACGGGAGTTTCTAACTGTCGACTAATGCGCTCTTTGAAAAAAACAAAGGGTGTTTTTGGGTGCTGCCTATCAATGTTACTGTTGTTCGGGCAAAACGCTTTTGGCCAATTTCCTAAAAAACATACCCCAGATAACAAGGTTTCGATAATTGTGTTGGGAACAGTGCAAGATGCAGGTTCGCCACATATTTCCTGTGAAAAACAATGTTGTGCAGCCTTATTCAGCAATAAGGACGTCTCTAGGAAAGTGGTGTCCTTAGGTATTGTGGATGCGTTGGCACAGAAAACATATCTGTTCGAAGCAACACCGGATATTACCACGCAGCTTCGAGATTTACACAATTTTTCAGGGTTCCAAACCACCGATATTCCCAATGGAGTTTTCCTTACGCATGCGCACATAGGTCACTACGCCGGCCTAATGTATTTTGGCAAGGAGGCCACGAATACGAACCAAGTCCCCGTATATGCTATGCCTAAAATGAAAGCTTTTTTAGAAACAAACGGGCCTTGGAGTCAATTGGTTTCCAATAAAAATATCAGCTTAAGGCGCTTAAGCAATAATCAAGAAATACAACTTACACCTCAACTTGAGGTTTTTCCCATTAAGGTGCCTCATAGGGATGAATACTCTGAAACCGTGGGCTATAAAATTGTAGGGCCTACAAAAAGTGCGCTTTTTATTCCCGATATCGACAAATGGAAAAAGTGGGAATATAGTATTGTTTCAGAAATTAAGAAAGTAGATTACGCATTTTTAGATGCTACATTTTACGATGGTGCCGAAATAAACAATCGTGACATCTCCGAAATTCCACATCCATTCGTAATCGAAAGCATAAGCTTGTTTGATCTATTACCTCTGCTTGAAAAAAAGAAAGTGCATTTTATACATTTTAACCATACCAATCCATTGTTAAACGACGAAAGTGAACAGTCAGCGATTATCCTTGAAAAAGGGTTTCAAATAGCAAGAAAAGGACAGCGTTTTGAGCTTTAATATTAATGGATAGTGCGCTAACAGCCCATATAAATAGTGCTTCTGCAACAAAAGGGCAAGCAGTGCCGGTCTTTGGTGCGTGTGTTTCCCGCTTTTTATAAGAAAAAGGTAAAAATACTTTTTTGTAATCACCATATAAACAGCTCTTTTTTAAGTGTTTAAAGACAAAACGGGTAGATTAAAACAATTTGCGCTTCCAAACTATTTGGTGGCTTCGGCTGCTTGTTTTGCCGTTCTTACATCAAATTAGTAAAGAAAATTGTTGTGTAGATCCAGCACTGAGCAATCTCTAAATTGTATTGTGTGTCGGTGCATTAGCATATCATATCCACTGGAGCGTTTTATGTTGGGTTTTTTATTATTTTTAGTACATGCGCGCAATTCAAAACTACTATTTCAAGAAACAGTCCTGTATTCCAGTCCGCATTTCATTCCTGTTTTTTGTTTTTTTAGGGTGTTCAAACGAGGAAACAAAAACCGTCGATAAAAATCAATACACCACTTGGTCTTCCTATTTGGGCGATTCGGGCAGAAGTCATTATTCTACCTTGCCACAGATTACTAAAGAAAATGTCAAGAGTTTAAAAGTTGCTTGGAGTTATAAAGCCCCAGATTGGGGACAAATGCAAATGAACCCATTGGTGGTCGATTCAATTTTATACGGTGTTACGGCTGCCTTGCGTGTAGTTGCTTTAAATGCAGAAACAGGAAAAGAAATTTGGCAATTCGGCGATTCGGTAAAAGTATGGCACTCTACCTCCCGAGGCGTTTCCTATTGGGAAAAAGAAAACGACAAGCGCATCCTAGTCACCCGTGGGCCAGATTTGTTCGCTTTGGATGCTTTGACCGGAATACCCGTCACGTCTTTTGGAAAACAGGGCAAAATAGATATGCGGTCAGGAATGCCAGAATCGGCCAAGGAAAAATTTGTTATTTCCAACACCCCGGGAACAATTTATAAGGATATTATAGTGATGCCACTTCGTTTGTCTGAAGGTGTTGGAGCCGCCCCTGGCGATATCCTAGCATTCAACATAATTACGGGAAAACCAGAATGGGTATTTCATACTATACCACATCCTGGCGAAGAAGGATATGACAGTTGGGAAGACAAAGACGCATACAAAAGCGATGTGGTAGGCGCGGCGAACAATTGGGCCGGAATGGCGGTTGACGAAGAATCAGGTATTATTTACGTTCCAACAGGTTCTGCGGCTCCAGATTTTTATGGTGGTAATCGTTTGGGAAGCAATTTATATGCAAACACGCTCTTAGCCTTGGATGCGAGAACGGGTAAACGTATTTGGCATTTTCAATTTACACATCACGATCTTTGGGATAGGGATCCTCCTGCCCCTCCCAACCTTATATTGGTGGAGCGCGAGGGCAAAAAAATTCCAGCAGTTGCTCAGGTAACCAAACAAGGCTATGTGTATGTTTTTAATAGAAGAACAGGCGAACCCCTTTTTGATATTACCGAAGCACCCGTCCCAACTTCTGATTTAAAAGGGGAAAAAGCATGGCCTGCGCAACCAATACCTACAAAACCAAAACCCTTTGCCAGACAATCACAAGATTTAACTGAAGCTGATATTAGCCCGTTTGCAGAGAATAAAGAAGAATTATTAGCGTTCTTCAAGGCTGCCGATAAACGCCAATATGCCCCTCCTTCCTTATCCTCTAATTTGCTTTTACCAGGCTATGATGGAGCCGCGGAATGGGGCGGGGCAGCCGCAGACCCTGACGATGGGATTCTATATGTCAATTCCAACGAAATGGCATGGGACTTAAAGGTGGGTCCGGAGAACGAAATTGCAGAAAACACCCCCTTAGGGGAAGCGCTTTACCAAAAACTTTGCGCGAGTTGCCACCAGACCAACAGGAAAGGGTTGACCGCAAGTGGGGTTCCTTCGCTAGTGGATTTAAAGTTACATAAAGAAAAAGAAGATGTGGCTACCATTGTTACTCAGGGAAAAGGAATGATGACAGGTTTCCCGGAACTTAAAGACGAGGAAAAAGAAGCGCTGTTATCCTTTTTATGGGGACAGGAAATAAAACATACTGTAGTAGAAAAAGTAGCTGAAAACAAATCGGTTAAAACCGGATACAAACACACAGGATATAACAAATTTTTAGACAACAAAGGGCTTCCCGGCATTTCGCCGCCTTGGGGTACCATGCATGCGATCGATTTAAATTCCGGAGATTATATTTGGTCCATTCCGCTTGGCAACACGCCAGAGCTTGGCGAAGAAGGTATTGGAACAGGAACGGAGAATTACGGCGGGCCCGTGGTCACTGAAAATGGATTACTATTTATCGCGGCTACCAGAGATGGCTTTTTTAGGGTATTCGATAAGCATACAGGAGAAAAACTTTGGGAATACAAATTGCCGGCCGCAGCATTTGCAACTCCGGCCATGTATATGGTCAACGGCAAACAATACATTGCTATTGCCTGCGGTGGGGAGAAACTAGGGACCGAAAAAGGAAATCAAATTATTGCTTTTTCATTAGACTGATTACACTACACTTATGAACAAAATAAGAATATTGGTAGTTGGCTGTGGAAATATGGGCACATCGCATGCCCGCGCCTACCATCAAATAAAACAGTATAAATTGTTGGGCTAGTAAGCAGAAACCCTGAAAGTCGGGAAAAGCTATCGGCCATGTTGGAAGGCTATCCTACTTTTGAAGATTATGAAACTACTTTAGTGGCAACCAACCCAAACGCTGTTTCCATAAATACATACCCTGATACACATGCTGATTATATTCGAAAAGCCCTGAGCGCAGATGCTCATGTTTTTGTTGAAAAACCCTTGGCGTTGACCGTTGAATCTGCGCAAAGCCTAGTTGATTTGGCAAAGTTCAAAAACAAAAAATTGGTTGTTGGTTATATTTTACGCGTACATCCCTCTTGGGTAAAATTTGTAGAAATAGCTCGCTCCTTAGGAAAACCCTTGGTGATGCGTATGAACCTGAACCAACAAAGCTCAGGTGCTACTTGGCACACCCACAAACAGTTGATGAACTCCATGTCGCCCATTGTGGATTGTGGTGTACATTATGTTGATATCATGTGTTTGATGACACGGTCGGTTCCAGTAAGTGTAAGTGCCGTAGGAGCAAGGTTATCAAATGAAATCGATTCTGAAATGTACAATTACGGTCAGCTTCAAGTGCGTTTCAAAGATGGGTCGGTAGGTTGGTACGAGGCCGGTTGGGGCCCTATGATAAGCGAGACTGCGTTTTTTGTAAAGGACGTAATCGGTCCAAAAGGCTGTGTTTCTATTATCGATGAGGCAAAAGGGGAAACTTTACCAAGCCCGACGAATTCATAGATACCTCGGACGAGCCTGATCATGATGGATTATGTTTGCTGGAGCAGGAGTGCTTTTTAAAGGCAATACAAGAAAATTTAGACCTAAGTAACCATTTACGAGATGCCGTAAATAGCTTACGCATTGTTTTAGCTGCAGATGAATCTTTTCGTACGGGCAGAACAGTTGCATTATAGCGTTGTTCCTTAAACACCCTGTATTCCTATATAATTATTTAAAAGCTGTAACCTCCCTTAAATCAATCAAGTCCTTGTCTTCTTGTTTTAAGATGCGTTTGGTGCGCAAATATCTGTTTACATTGTATTCGTCGTAATTCTTGGCTTCTTTCTCTATACTGCTTACGCGCACCATGTCGGATGCATGAATAAATTCATTGTTTCCTATCCACATACCCACATGAACTACTTTTTCTTTTGTGGAATCTGTCTCTTTTCTACCAAAGAACAATAGGTCTCCAGCTTCCAATTCGCTAAAAGCACCTGTTTCATCAATCTGTTTTCCCGTATGTGCCTGTTGTGAAGCATCCCTTGGGATAATCATTCCGTTTAAAAAATAAACCGTTTTTGTAAAACCGCTGCAATCCATTCCTTTAGTAGAGGTGCCCCCCCATAAATAAGGCGCTCCCATAAACCGTTTGGAAGTCGTCACTAAGGCTTCAGGGCTGTTCCCTAGCCCGGCTAGCCAGTTCCTATAGATCTCCGATTCTTCTCGCGAAACATACGCCTGTCGACCGTCTGGAAATCTCACGATATAAAATTTATCGGCATATTTAAGAACAGCTAGAACATTTCCCGCCACCAAATCGGAAATAACCTCTTCCTTATCTGGCCCAGTATAAGCATGACCATAGGTGTTTGTATAAATAATTTTGTCGGTAGCCTTCCAGTTTTTTGTTGTTTGTTCATTAAAAAGGGTTATGCCTCCTTCGTCTACCCAGGACAAATATTTGTCCGGTGTTTGTATATAATACCAATCTACTTCCTTTTTCAACACTTTTACAATAGTACCCAAGGTTGCTTGTGTCGCCAGCTCCGCACTGTGTTTTGGATTGCTTCTAAGATTGGCCACGGATATGTTGATTATACCCCAGGTTTTGTCTCCTAGTTCGGCCGATGGTAAGACTGTAACACTGTCTATGACCGAAATAGCGTTGGCGGTCAAAGAATCACGAAGCATTTGTAAGGCGCGTGCATTATCGGTTTCTCCTTTTAGGATAAAGGTGTCGCCTTGTTGGTACGCTTCAATTTGAAAAACGGCTACTCTTTTGTCGGGCGCAACTATATTATGAATGGCATCTACATACTTCTGGGCAAGGTTTCCTGAGTTTTTTTCGGTATTACAACCTAAAAACAACATTAAGACCAGAAGTGTATATCCGAATTTCATATCGCTATTTTCTGTTTTAAGTAAAAATACACAATACTCATTAGGTATTGAGTTTTAAGGTTGAGCCTAGCCTAAAAAATTGCTTAATTTAGCTAGCAATGAAGAAACTTAAAGTCATTGAGCTTTTTGCCGGGGTAGGCGGGTTTAGGTTAGGCCTAGAGAAAACAAACAATTACGAAATCGTGTGGAGCAACCAATGGGAGCCCGGCACCAAAGCCCAACACGCTTCTTTGGTGTACGAAAAAAGGTTTGGGTCCAAAAACCATAGTAATGAAGATATATCGGAAATCGCAACAGACACCATTCCCGATGCCGATATGCTCGTGGGGGGGTTTCCTTGTCAGGATTATTCCGTGGCAACCACATTACAGAACTCAAAAGGTCTAGTTGGGAAAAAAGGTGTGTTATGGTGGAGTATACATAGAATACTTTCAGAGAAGAAAAACCCGCCCAAATATTTGTTTCTAGAGAACGTAGATCGTTTGTTAAAATCGCCATCAAACCAGCGTGGTCGGGATTTTGCCATCATGTTAAAAAGTCTGGATAAACTTGGCTACGCAGTGGAGTGGCGGGTAATAAATGCCGCTGATTACGGAATGCCCCAACGCAGACGGCGTATCTTTTTTATAGGCTATCATAGGTCTACATCGGCATATAAGAACCTACAACAAGCAAAAGCAAAAGATTGGATCTATAAACAAGGAACTTTTGCAACCGCCTTTCCTATAGCCTTGGCTTCCTCAAACACACATTCGTTTTCGATAACAGATAGTTTAGTAGACCTTTCGGAATCCTTTAATGTTGGGGAAAAACTCTCGCCTTTTTTAGACAGCGGGGTTTTTGTTGACGGTAAGGCATATACGGAAAAAACAAGCCCTGCATATGATGGTAAACGAACAGTGCTAAAAGATATTCTTGAAACGGAGAATGTGCCGGAGGAGTTTTATATTTCTCCTAACGATTACCCAAAATGGGACTATTTAAAAGGTGCTAAAAAAGAAGTTAGAACCGCAAAAAGCGGTTTCCAATATAACTACAGTGAAGGAGGTATGGTTTTCCCGGACGCCTTAGATAATGCTTCAAGAACAATTATTACCGGAGAGGGAGGTAAATCACCTTCGCGATTTAAACACGTTGTACAAGATAATAAACGCCTACGTCGTTTAACCCCTGTAGAGCTGGAACGGCTCAACATGTTTCCGGACAACCATACCCTATTAGAAGGCATCAGTGATACAAAACGCGCCTTTTTTATGGGAAACGCTCTAGTGGTGGGTGTAGTAGAACAAACTGGAAAAACATTGTTTGCAAAAATTAATTCCTGATGCGGTGGCTTTAAAAAGCACTTTTAATGCTGATTTAAAAAAGGAGCAATTGCTTGCGATTCTTCTAAATGACTATTACCAAAAACATCTGAAATATTATAGCTTTGAACGTATAAATGATAAAAAACGTCAATTTCAGGGGGTGGACCTTATTCTTACCCATAAAGAAAAAAATACGACGTATCATATAGATGAAAAGGCTCAGCTTGATTATATAAACGAAGACTTGCCTACTTTTGCCTTTGAACTTTCTTATAAGAGATCTAACACATTAAAACAGGGTTGGCTATACGATACTGCCAAAAAAACAGAATTTTATTTCCTAATAACTGGAATATATTCAGATACGCCAAATACCTTTACTAGCTGTAAAATCACCATCGTAAACCGAACAAAACTTATTGCATATTTAAAAGACAAGGGGATAACAGAACTTCTTTTAAAAAAGGCCGTAACAAATCAAAAGACTGACCATGGAAAGCTCAAACTAAAAATGTTAAACCATAAAACCGAAGGATATCTTTATATATCTTCCAAGAACAAAGCGGAACGGCCGGTAAACCTGGTGCTTCGGTTGGATTTTTTATTGGAAAAAAGCCTAGCAAAACGTTTGGTCTAAATATCATTTAAGACTAGCTGGTTTGTACTTACAAAATTTCGGTAATTTATACGTTCAATTCTTGTTGTCTATAAACATTATTATGCCTTTGGCCGAGAATTCCATCTGTTATACTGCAAAAGAGATCCTTTAAAAGCGACCATAGCGTTTAAAAAGTTTTTTTTAATATTCAACTTAGAACATAAATTTTGAAATAAGTAAGAAACCAACCGGCCTTTTATCTGTTGATAATAGTTAAGTTGTTGTTAATCAGTATAAAAGTTTGTTTTTTTGGTTTTTTTTATTATCTTATTAGCTATGGTACAAGAAGACAAAAAAGAAAACAAAGACTTTTTAGAAAAATCGATTCATCATTTAGAAGCCACTGGTTTTGAAAATATTAAAGCAGATATGGACGGTTATGAAACCCCACAATCCTTTGCTCGAAAAGGAGCGGATTCCAAAATTACACCCGATATCGTAGCGATGAAAAATGGTAGAAAATATTTTTTTGAAATTAGCCTGAAATCAGAAAAACCAAGTTTACTCAAATCAAAGTGGTTGTTTTTGGACACTTTAAGTAGATTGCGATCTAACCGGTTTCGAATAATTACCACAAGAGGACATTATAAATTCACGAACATGATGTTAGAAGATATTAACCTTAGCACTAAAACGCCTATTAAAATATAGTAGCGTTTAATTATATTATCCCTGTACATTATAAACAGTCCGACCTTTTTACTTTATTTTTTTGACTTTAAAAATATTAAAGAAATGGTTATACATTTTTATGCCTCATTACAAATCATAGCAATATGTGGTATGCCATCTTCCAAATATCCCTCTCCAATTTGCTTAAAACCTAAACCATTATAAAACTCTTTAAGATAAGTCTGCGCAGAAATTTTAATACTTGTTTCTCCCAACCTTTCCTTTACGACATCTATAGATGCTTTCATAATGATTTTTCCATAACCGAAACGTCTTTCGTTTTGTTCAACGACAACCCTTCCAATGCTTGCAAACTTAAAATAGTCTCCAGGTTTAAAAATACGGGTATACGCCACTACTTCGTTGTTGTTTTTTCCAATTACATGTAATGCATTTTGGTCTTTCCCGTCCAAATCTTGGTATACACAGTCTTGCTCAACTACAAAAACCGCTGAACGTAATTGTAATATATTGTAAAGTTCCGCGATGTCGAGTTCATTAAAATATTTAACAGTTATGTCCATCTTTAATCTTGTACAATTAGTTGTTTGTCATCACATTTTCCAAATTCTGGTTGAATGTTTACGTGATTAATACCATGGTTATGATACAGTTCTTCTTCTATTTTTTCCAAAATAATATCAAATTGTGATAAACGTATATCCTTCTTAAAATCTATATGCGCCTCTAAATGTACTTCGTCTTCATTCAATTGCCAAATGTGTACATGATGCACGTTCTTAACTGAATCTATCCGTTTTATGGTGTATACAATATGCTGTACTTGAATACTATTTGGAGTAAACAACATCAATACCCTTGTGGAGTCCTTTAACAAATCATAACCCATGTAAATTAAATACATAGCTATAGCAAGCGTTAATGCGGGGTCTACCCAATACCATTTAAAATAAAGCATTAATAGTCCTCCAATCAAAACAGCAACAGAGGCTAACATGTCGGTTACCAAATGTATATAGGCAGATTTCATATTCATATTGGTATTCGCGTCCTTTTTTAACAACAATACACTAAAACCATTTCCTGCGATGGCTATTAAAGAAAGCCAAATAACAAGAGTAGATTCAATTACTTTCGGATTCATAAATCGTTCTACCGCCTCCTTTATTAAAATGATGGCCACTACTATTAAAGATGCTGAATTTACAAAGGCCGCTATAATTTCAGCCCGTTTATATCCAAATGTTTTATTAGTAGATGCTTTTTTTTTAGAAAGAACAGTAGCTATATAACTAATTATTAATGATATAACATCACTAAAATTATGAAGAGCATCAGATAAAAGGGAAAGACTACCGGATACCAGGCCTCCTATTACTTGTGCTACGGTAATCACAATATTTAGAATAATAGAAATCCCTAGATTTCTTCCTTTTACATTTGGATGTGAATGCCCGTGTTTATGCCCTGAGTGTGAATGTCCCATCTTTTTTTAGTAAAAATAGAAACTTTAGGCCGCAACCGGATTGCAATCTTCACAAACACCGTTTGCTAAAATAGATACACTTTCTATTTGTATTCCGGTATTTTGAAATATTGGTAAAGAAAATATGGGAATACAATAAAGTAATTTACAAGTAGTGCATTTTAAATGAGCATGATGGTGGGCATGATTATCTTTTGTACATTCTTTAGTACATAAAACATAATTTTTTATTCCATCAGCGGTTACTACAATATGCAGAATTCCCTTTAGCTCTAATAATTGCAATATTCTAAAAATGGTGGATTTTTCCAGAAAAACCAATTCCTGTGACACCATATTTAGAGAAAATGCATTGGGTCGTTGCAGAAATAAACTTAGAACTTTTAACCTGTTTGGCGTAGGTATTATATTAACAAGTAACAGATGTTCTAGAACTAAAGACATCTACTGACAAGCTATTTTTTCTATACGCCTTTCATGCCTTCCCCCTTCAAATTTAGTATTCAAAAACGTATTTACCATTTCTAAAGCTTGCGGTAAAGAAATAAAACGAGCGGGTAGACTTAATATATTGGCATCGTTATGAGAACGAGCCAATTCCACTATTTCTTTGGTCCAGCATAATGCAGAACGTACTTTTTGATGTTTATTTGCTGTCATCGAAGCTCCATTTCCACTACCACATATTATAATACCAAAATCTGCGTAACCATTTTCTACGTCTTTTGCTACAGGATGCACAAAATCTGGATAATCTACGCTATTAGATCCATCTGTACCATAATTTATTATTTCGGTGTCCATTGATTTAAGTAAACCTATAATCGCTAATTTGTATTCCGTTCCTGCGTGGTCATTTCCTATAGCTATCCTCATGTTGTATAAAACTAGTTAGTTAAGATGGGGCTAATACTAACAAATGTACGATATCAAACAGTTCTCAACAAGAAATCGCCCCTTCACAACAATATATCCTATATATTTTTTAAAGGTTGTTAATTAGCATGTCAGATAATGGGTTAAATCTGTGTATAAGTGTTGATAACTAAAGAAAATAATATTTGTTCCTTAAGTTTGTAATCTGCTTACAAAGTTTTCCTCTCAAAAACGAAAATAACTATAAGAACTAATCAGTTACTTTTTAAGATTTCAACTTAACTAGTGAACATAAAATTAATATAAACTTATTAATATTTTTATGTTTAAATAGTTTATCAACTATTACTCATAACACCATTAAATTTCTGATAATCAATCTTCTTCATGATGTATATTTTGTGAACAAGTAATAGTATTTCACAAAATCAATTAATTACCAATTAAGTTATAACTGTTATTAACATACTATAATCACCATCAATAATTTACATAAAATTTAAAAAAAATAGAATAATATGATATTACTGTTAATAAGGTTTAAAATGATGAACCAAGCTTAAAATAGCAAACCAATAGTAGTGGAATATAATTCGTAATTTTCCAACAAATAAAAATATTAATGTCTAATAGAAATAAGAAAGCTAGAAACCATAAAACGAACGAGATTACCAAAGGTATTTTTACGGTTTTAGAAAAAGAACCTAATAAAACCTTTAACTATAAACAAATTGCGGCAAAAATAGGAGTAACAGATACACATGATAGAAATACGCTCATAAAAAGATTAGTCCAATTAAAGGAAAAAAGGCGGATCAAAGAGGTGGATAGAGGAAATTATCAAATGATAGACGATATAAGGGCCTATTATGAGGGTAAAGTAGATATAACAGGTAGGGGGAATGCTTATATTGTTATTGAAGGTATGGACGACGATGTATTTGTTTCAAACAATAAAATAAATAAGGCATTTCATAAGGATGTAGTAGAAGTGTTTATATATCCTAGAAAAAAAGGAAAAAAGTTAGAAGGGGAGGTTCATAAAATTTTAGAACGTAATAAAACCACCTTCGTTGGTATTGTTGATATACAAAAGACGTTTGCTTTTGTTAGACCAACAGATTTTAGAATGTACACTGATATTTTTGTTTCGAATGACAAGTTGGCAGGAGCTCAGAATGGAGATAAAGTTATAGTAGAAATTACAGATTGGCCAGAGGACGTAGGATCGCCGTTTGGAAAAATAACAGAAGTTTTAGGTAAACCCGGTGAACATAATACTGAAATTCATTCTATTTTGGCAGAGTATGGTCTCCCTTATGAATTTCCTTTAGAAGTAGAGCGTTTTGCAGATGAAATAGATACCAGTATTAAAGCGGAGGAAGTTATAAAGAGAAGGGATATGCGAGACGTATTGACCTTTACTATTGATCCAAAGGATGCTAAGGATTTCGATGATGCCCTTTCTTTTCAAATATTACCAAATGGTAATTACGAAATTGGAATTCATATAGCAGACGTTTCGCATTACCTTAAAGAAGGTACTATTTTGGATGATGAGGCATATGAGAGAGCAACCTCTGTTTATTTAGTGGATAGGGTGGTTCCCATGCTGCCGGAGGTGTTATCCAATAATGCGTGCTCTTTAAGACCTAATGAAGAAAAATATACGTTTTCTGCAATTTTTGAATTGGACGATAAAGCTAGTATTAAAAATCAATGGTATGGGAAAACAGTTATAAATTCAAATGAGCGTTTTTCTTATGAGGAAGCGCAACATATTATAGAAACAGGTAAAGGTATAATTCCATTAGATATAAGTATTAGGGACGCTTCGTATAAGGTAGACGATATTATTGTAAAAGCTACGCTCATCATGGATAGGTTGGCTAAAATTATGCGAGGTAGGCGAATGGAGCAAGGAGCACTATCTTTTGATAAAGTGGAAGTTCGGTTTAACTTAAATGAAAATAACGAGCCTGTTAGTGTCTATTTTAAAGAAGGAAAGGATGCTAATAAATTGATAGAAGAATTTATGTTGTTGGCAAATAGAAAAGTTGCTGAATTTATTGGGAAGCAGAAGAAGACTTTTATTTATAGAATACACGATGACCCAAATGAGGATAAGTTGATGGCTTTAAATGGAATTGTGTCTCGTTTTGGGCATAAGTTGGATTTTAAGGATAAAAAATCTATCAGTGCTTCCTTAAATAAATTATTGGAGGATGTGAAAGGTAAAAAGGAACAGAACCTAGTTGATACTTTAGCAATTAGAAGTATGAGTAAAGCAGTTTATACCGTTAACAATATTGGACATTATGGTTTAGCGTTTGATTATTACAGTCATTTCACGTCACCAATTCGTAGATATCCAGATGTTATGGTACATCGCTTGTTACAGTATTATTTGGATGGTGGAAATAGTGTAAAGGAAGAAGTGTATGAACCAAAGTGTAAACATTCTTCGGATATGGAGTATTTAGCCTCCAGTGCGGAACGGGATTCTATTAAGTATATGCAAATTAAATTTATGCAAGACCACGAAGATAAAGAGTTTGTAGGTGTAATTAGTGGTGTTACTGAATGGGGCGTTTACGTAGAGATAATAGAGAACAAATGTGAGGGTATGGTTCGAATTAGTGACATCAAAGGAGATTATTATATATTTGACGCAAGAGAATATGCTATTGTTGGCGAGCGAACAAAAAAAACCTATCAACTTGGAGATGAAGTTGTTGTAATGGTGAAAAGTACTGATTTAATTAAACGCCACTTGGATTTCGCCTTGATAGGTAAAAATGAATAATTTGTTTTGGTAAGAAAATTAAATTAAACATGTATTGTAAGATAAATGGACGCCGTTACATTTAATAACTTATAAGTGTTGTCATCTTTGGAAAACAAATAAAATGAGATATTTTTTAATACTATGTTTTATTCTTGGATATCATCTCGCTGTTTCACAGGATGGCGAGGTAACGTTGAAATTGGACGATTTCAAAGAAGTAAAAGGATTTGACGGTATAGCAATTAAGTTGATTAAGTCAACAGAAAACAAGGCGGTAATTAGTGGAGAAAATACACGAAAGGTTGCTGTGGTCAACAATGATGGCGTACTTAAAATTAGAATGCAAATAGGGAAAATATTTAGTGGTTATAGAACATTTGTTACTGTATATTACAAAAGTAAGTTGTTGGTAATTGATGTTAATGAGGATGCAAGAATAACTAGTGAAGGACTTATTGAACAGGATGTCTTGGAATTGAAAGCGCAAGAAGGTGGGGAGATCATGGTTAATGCCAAAGTAGAGCAGCTTTTGATTAAAGCGGTATCCGGTGGAGTAATCCAAACTGTAGGGACTGCTAAGTTACAGGATGTGCAGATAAACACCGGTGGTATTTATGAAGGAAAGGAATTAAAAACAAAATTTTCTACAATTAATGTAAATGCAGGGAGTAAAGCTGAGGTATATGCAAGTGATTATGTAAAGGTAAACGTAAAGGCAGGAGGTGAGGTTCTTCTTTATGGTAAACCTTCTAGTGTAGATGAGAAAACCGTGTTTGGAGGTAATATAAGAAAAATGTAAGCACCTATGTTTGAAGATGTGCAGGCGGCAATTCCATTAGGCTTTTTATTAAGCTTTATGATTGGTCCTGTTTTTTTTGTATTATTGGAAACAAGCGCACTAAAAGGTTTTAGGGCAGCGTTAAGTTTTAATATAGGTGTTTTAGTTGCTGATATTTTATTCATTTTAGCGGCCTATTTTAGTAGTTATAGGTTACTTGAAAACTTAAGTAATCAACCTGGGTTATATGTTTTCGGTGGTGTTATTTTAGTTGTATATGGTATTACAACCTTTTTTAAACAGGGCGTTAAAACTGGGTTGGAACAACCTATTAAGGTTACAAAAGGTGATTATTTAGAATTAGTGATTAAAGGATTTCTATTAAATTTTATTAATATCGGAGTGCTGGTGTTTTGGTTGGGAGTTATTATAATTGTTGGACCAAGTTTGGATAATGAACCAAGGAGAATCAGAGTATTCTTTGGTACAATGTTGGCGGCCTATTTTATAACAGATCTTCTAAAAATAATATTAGCTAAGCAGCTGAAACGAAAACTAACGCTTACTCGAATACGTTTGGTAAAGAAATTGGTAGGGGTTATTTTGGTTATATGTGGAGTGGTTCTGATTATAAAAGGTTTCTTACCTAAGGATCGGTTTAGTATTGAGAAAGGAATAGAGAAAATGGAAGGTATTAGGGAATAAAAAACCGGCTAGTTTGCCGGTTTTAGTTTGCTGAGCTATATTTTATTGCTTGTACTTATCATTTAACATCTTAATGACAGCATCTGTTAAGTCGTTCTTGTCATCTCCATAAAGAACACTTCCTCCTTCACCACCTCCTAAAATGTAACTGTAGCCGTTTGCTTTGCCGTATGCTTCAATTTCTTTTTTGACATTACTGACAACGCTATCCATTTCAATTTGGCCTGCGCTCTGTAATTGTTGATCTTCCTGCTGCAGCTGTTGACCAATGAATTGACCTTTTTGCTGAAACACAGCATATTCTTCTTGCGCTTTTTGTTGTGTCATGCTCTGGGCTTTGGTTTGGAAAGCTTGGGCTTCAATTTGAAAAGCTTGGGAAATACTGTCTCTTTTTTTAGATAATGCATCGGCCTTTACTTTAAAGCGCGCCTCTACATCTATTTTTTCTTGATACTCATTCATTAGTTTTACGTTATTCACGTAACCAATCTTTTCTTGTTGGCAAGCGACTAGTGTAAAGAAGGCTAAAAAAAGGATTATTTTTTTCATGGTTTTCATTTTATAGTTGGGCAAAAATAATAAAGCTTTTCACACCGACTCGTTATTTTTTGAAAATATCTACATGTTAAAATAATATGGGTGTTGCCTTGTAAAAGCCAATCATAGATTTTACTGATATAAAAAATTAAAATAATTGTTTTTATTTATTAAAAAATAGCTTTAATAGGGGCTTTTGCATGCGTCTTTAAAGACAGAATGTGTATTAAGACCAAAGAAGCACAAAGAGCTGGTAAAGGGCTTAAAAATGAGTTTTAGTCTTTTCTAAGCACATAGATATGTGAAGAATATTGTTTGGTAAAGATTCCACTGATGTTTGATGCTAATCCAGTCAAAAAAGCGCGGAGATAGTTATTTGAACCTGTTTTATAGTTTTCCGATAAAAGGGAAACATAAAATGAATCAAACCACATTGGATGTGTTTTTTCTAATGTGTATCCTAATGGAGTGAATAACCTCTGAATAGATGTTTTGGAAAAATGCCACAAATGGCGAGGGACATCATAGGCTGCCCAAAATTCTTTGTATTTATTGGCGTCGTATGATTTATAGTTAGGAACGGCAATAATGAGAACACCTTGTTGTTTTAATAGTGTATTGATTTTTATAAGTTGTTCATTGAGATCCGGAAGATGTTCTAGTACGTGCCATAAAGTAATAAGGTCAAAGGAATGGATTGAGAGGTGTTCTAAGGAGGGTTGGAGTTGAATCCCTTTTTTATTCGCATTTTTTCGTGCTAAGGCATTTGGTTCTATTCCGGTAACGGACCAGGAGTTGTGTTTTGCCGCCAATAAAAACTCTCCTGTTCCAGCGCCGATATCCAATAGTTCACCTTTCGAGTTTGTTAGTGAGTTCAGTAGAGCTATTTTTTTATTAATGCTGTAGTTTTTTACAACACGATATAGTTTATCAACAAAAGATTTAGATTGATCAGAGTGCGAGATATAATTTTCACTTTGGTAGTAATCCTCCAGATTCTCTGGTTGTGGTTTTGTGAGGAGCATATCTAACGCGTCATCGTAAACTAAGCGAAACTCTTCTTTGGAGTAGAAGTGATCTATGGCCTTTAGGTAGTCTTTCATTATCTAGTACAAAAGAATGTATTAAAGTTAATTGGCGCGTGTTTTATTGAACCCTTAACGAACTAAATGGTTAGTTGTATAATGCGGAGTATATACGCGTTTTTTTGTTCCACGTGGAACATTTAATTTACCTGCCCATATAAACAAGGAGTACGCTTACATCGCTCGGTGTTACGCCGCTTATTCTCGACGCTTGTGATATTGTAACTGGGCGGATTGCGCTTAGCTTTTCTCTAGCTTCAAAGGATAATGATTGGAGCTTGTGATAGTCGAAATTATCAGGAATTGTAACCGATTCCAACCGATGTATCTTATCTGCGTTTAAGCGTTCCTTAGCGATATAGCCAGAGTACTTTACCTGTACCTCTGTTTGTTCCAATACTTCGTTATCTAAGTTTTCTGTGGTAACAAATGTAGAAACGGGTTCAAGCTCCAACATATCGTTCATTGTAACTTTAGGTCTTGAAAACGCTTTAAACATTTTGTCGGATTGCTTCACTGGAGCGGAACCCACACGTGTTAAAATTGGATTTATGTCTTCCGGCAATACACTTGTGTCCTTAAAGAATTGGATAAACTTTTTGGAGTCCGATAATTTTTGTTCCATGCGTTTTAAACGGAGGTCGTCTGCAAGCCCTATTTCATGTCCCCTAGGGGTTAGACGCAAGTCGGCATTATCTTGTCGCAGTAAAGTTCTATATTCCGCTCGTGAGGTAAACATTCTATATGGCTCTTCTGTTCCTTTCGTAATGAGGTCATCGACAAGGACCCCAATATAAGCTTCGTCCCGTTTAAGCACAAAAGGGTCTTTCTCCTTTATTTTCAAGTGTGCGTTAATGCCCGCCATTAGACCTTGGGATGCTGCTTCTTCATATCCAGTAGTTCCGTTTATCTGTCCTGCGAAATAGAGGTTTTCAACTAGCTTTGTTTCTAAAGTATGTTTTAGTTGCGTTGGCGGAAAGTAGTCATATTCTATAGCATACCCAGGTCTAAAAAATTTCACCGCTTCAAAACCCACAACAGAACGCAGCGCTTTAAACTGAACATCCTCTGGGAGGGAAGTGGAAAAACCATTAACGTAGACCTCAACCGTATTCCAACCTTCCGGCTCTATAAACATTTGATGGCTGTCCTTATCCGCAAAGCGGTTGATCTTATCTTCTATAGATGGACAGTAACGCGGCCCTATACTTTTTATTCGACCGTTAAACATTGGTGAACGGTTAAAACCTTCACGCAGTAAATCGTGAACCAAAGCGCTTGTGTGGGTCATGTGACAATCCTTCTGTGTGGTTAGCGGCTTGGTGTTGGTATAAGAGAACTTGTCAGGCACCTCATCTCCAGGCTGCACGATCATTTTAGAGTAGTCTAAGGATCGCCCATCTACGCGAGGTGGGGTGCCGGTCTTCATTCTGCCGCTTTCAAATCCTAGATTTACCAATTGTTCGGTTAAACCCGTAGCTGCTTTTTCGCCGGCCCGGCCCCCGCCAAATTGCTTCTCTCCGATATGGATAAGGCCATTTAAAAAAGTGCCATTTGTTAGCACAACGGCCCGGCTTTTGATATCTATACCTAGAGAAGTGCGAACACCCATAACTTTATTGTTTTCAACAAGAAGCGCCGTGACCATTTCTTGATAAAAATCAACATTAGGAGTGCGTTCGAGCGCTAGGCGCCATTCCTCTGCGAAACGCATACGATCGCTTTGCGCTCTCGGACTCCACATTGCAGGCCCTTTGGATTTGTTAAGCATCTTAAACTGGATGGCCGATAAATCTGTAATAATACCGCTATAACCGCCAAGAGCGTCTATTTCTCTAATTATTTGACCTTTTGCGATTCCTCCCATTGCTGGGTTACATGACATTTGACCAATATTCTGTAGGTTCATCGTAACCAATAATGTCTTTGAACCCATGTTCGCAGCCGCTGCAGCGGCCTCTGCCCCGGCATGTCCACCCCCTACTACTATAACATCGTATTTTTCTCCAAACATAGTCTTATTGTTCCACGTGGAACATTTTAATTTTTTCCTCTTCTTTTGTTCTCATCACAGTCGCATGTGCTTTACTTTTGTCTTTGTAGCCCACCAAGTGAAGTATTCCGTGGGCCATTACCCTAAGTAATTCGTTTTGAAAAGAAACACCGTACGCCTCTGCATTTTCTTTAACCCGCTCAACGGATATATAAATGTCGCCCGAAACCATATCTCTAGCCGTATAATCAAACGTTATGATATCGGTAAAATCATCATGTTTCAAGAAGGTTTGATTAATGTTCAACAGATAGGAGTCGTCGCAAAAAATATAATTTAACTCTCCTAGAACAAAACCCTCGGAAACACACACGTTAGCTATCCATTCCACATAGCCTTTTTCGTCCACTAACGTAAAAGGCATCTCATAATTAAAACTAATCATCGCTATTGAAATATGCTTTAACTTTAGTTTGGAAATTTTGGCGCAAAGGTAAGCTTTGTCTATTTAAAACTTCAACCTCGTTTCTATAATTATCTAATAATGAGGGCTTGGTTGTAATTGGGTTTTGAAACTCTTTTTGATTTGAACCGCTCTCTCGCTCTGATTTTTTGCCCTGTTTTAGAGCGGCATTTTCAAGCTTTAACAATTCGTATTGAATCGTATTCGCCTTGCTAATTGTGCGTTGGGTAATTCCATTTTCCAAAAGATCGTTTTCAAAATCTTCCATTTGACGCACTAGTTTTTCTCCTAGTTTGCGATCGCTATTGTTAATCATTTCATCTAATTGCTTTTCCAGCTCTTGACGGATGCGTTGTTGCTCTTGATAGATTTCGTAAATCTCCTGTAGCTCTGCCTCGGACATGCCTTGATCATTTCCTCCACTGTTACCACCGGGCTTTCCCTGTCTTTTTCCTTCTCCGCCTTTACCGTTTTTACCATCCTCTCCGTTTCCGCCCTCTCCTTTTCCATTCTGACCTTCTTGGCCGTTTTTGCCGTCTTTTCCATTTCGCCCGGATTGTCCCTCTTGTCCTTCTTGACCTTGCTCACCTTCTTGTCCTTGCTGGCCAGACTCACCTTCTTTGCCCTGTTCTCCTTTGTCTCCTTCTTTTCCCATTTTTTCATTTAAGGATTGTTGTCCTTTGATGATGTCCGGTAATTGAAAATCACCCCCTCCTTCCCCTTGCCCAGGCTGCATACTTTGATTCATGTTTTCCAAGACGTTTGCCAAGAAATCGGCCAGACTATTAGAGGCTGTTAACGCGTATTTTTGATAGGAAACACCTTGGTACATTTGCCCATCGGCCATACTTTCCAGGGATTTGTCTATATTGTAGTATACCTCTGTAATCTGTTCGTTTACAAACTCGGATAACTCTGCCTGTCGCAGGGACAGGCTAAATAAACTGTCGTCTACATGTTCAAACAAACCCCGAAGTTCTTTTTGGTCTCTCACCGTAGCACCATATTGGGAAACATCATCTTGGTCTTGTTGACTTAGTTTCTCAAAAAGACTTTCCTGTTTAAAAGAAAATATAATAAGGTTGTCAAGTATTTGTCGCAGCATTTCTGCGTCCTCTGCAACGGAGGTCCCACCACCACCATCAGATGAAGAGTCATTTAATGCCTCGCTCAATTCTTTCATTTTTTGAGCTGCGGATTTTTGATTTTTTTTTGCTGCGGAGGCATTTTGCTCCTTCTTTCCCGTATTGGAAGATTGTTCGTTGCCTTGGTGTTTTTTTATCTCTTCCAAGGCTTTTTCTTGGTTTTCCTTTACCCCTTCCTTTTTGTCGTGGCTTACGTTTAAATCCAAAGGTTTTTGTAGTTCTTGGTTGTCTTTTTCCAGTTCATCCAGTTCATCAGCCAACTTCTGAAACTGTTTATTTAGTTTTTCCTGTTCTTTTTCAGTAAAGTCTTCCCCAATATTCAGCTCTGAAAGTATGTCTTGACGTTTTGCTAATTTCTCCAGTTCTTTAGAGAGCTGTGCCGCTTTTTCCGTGACGTAATATCGCTTGGTGAGTTCAACCAATTGTTCTAGACTGCGCTGGGAGTTCTTTTGTTTTTTAGCTACTTCTTCCAGTTTTTTAGTAAGCTCTTCCTTGTTAATTTTGTCCGCTATTTTATTGAGCTCTTCCAAAAGCTTTTCATTCTTCTTCGCTTCGAGTTCTTGCCGCTCCAACCGTTCTTGTAACAGTTGGTTGCTTTTGTCGTCCGTATCAGTTTTGTTTAGGTTTTCCTTTAGTTCCTTGCTGAATTTTTGCATGAGCCGCTCTTGTTGCTCCTGCTTTTTTAGAAAATCCTTTACCTGGTTTTTATCGTTGAAGTTAAGACTGTTCTTTTCTTTTTGTTCTTGGTTTAGTTCGTTAAGCGCATCTTCTTGTTTTCTAGACTTTTCCAATGTCTTGTCTAAATTATCAATAAGGCCTTGCCGAGATTCTAACTCTTTGTTTTTCAGTTCATTATCATCTAAAAGCAGTGGTCTAAACACTTGGCTTTTAGTGGTTTTGCCTTTGCGGATGCCATCATTATCCGTTATCAAAAAATAAAATTCATACTCCCTGTCAGTATCAAGCGAGAGGCCAGACGGAAAGGTATAGTAGAACTGTGTAAAATTGCCCGTTCCTTCGCTAATTGGAATGCGCAGTGTCGATTCAGGCATAGTAACTTCGTAATAGACTAAATCTATCTTGGAAACTCCGTAGTCATCCGTAGCTTCGCCTGAATAGTATGACACGTTTGGGTTCAAGGAATCCAAAACCTGCACTACTTTAACCCCCGGATATCCATCTTTAATTACTTTAAAGGCATAGTCTAGTTTTTCGTAATCCACTACATTGTTGTTGGAAGTGGTTAATTGATATGCCATATCGTTATAGATACTTTTGGACAACTCAAAAACGGTATCATCATTGATAAAATTTAAGGCAGTGTCCATAGTAACCAGCCGGATATTTTCCGTGTCCTCCCCAGTAATCTTCCAGGTTGCCCTAGTGCCTTCCGGAATTACGGCGTTACCTGTGCTTTTCAAGGTTTCGCCGGGCTTGTTGGTATATGCCGGATAGTTCAGCTTGATGTTGAAATCCACAATGGAAGGCGCTTTTAAGGCGATTAGCTCATAACTTCGGGATTCTACATCGTTTGCTTTAAAGCTAAAGGACGATGTGGTTAATGGAGGCGAAACAGTATATTGATATATGCCACCGTTTTCTTGTAGTAAAATTTCTTTGCCGTCCAAAACAAGGAAGATATTCTCAGGTTTTATATTGCCTTTTGTTGCCACCCGAAAAGTGAAGGATTCACTTTCTAAAACCCTAAGGCCATTAGATAAGAGTTCAAATTGAAAGGGAGCCGGGGGGTCATAGGCCAAGTCGTAATTAACCACACGTTCATAGGAACCAAAAAAGGAATTCCAATTACCGGTAACCCAAAGCAAGCCAACCAAAACCAAAGGAATTAAGGTGTATTTGGCATAGCGCATAGCATCTTTGTAGGTAATGGCATTTGCAAAAGGAATCGGGCTCAGTTGCTTCGAACGCTGTTCCATGCTAGCTAGCAGTAATTCCGACTTTTCCGGGTTATCCGCAAGATCTAAAAGGTTATACAGCTTGTCCCCAACGTGTGGAAAATGTTCGCCTATCAGCACCGCCGCATCTTTTGGTGTGATGCCTTTTTTTACTTTGAAGAGATAAAACAGGGGCGTAAGGATATAGGTAAATAGTAAAAAAAGTTCGGTGCCGATAAATAGTAGAAACAGAACCAACCGTCCTGTAGAATTCAACCAAAGAAGATATTCGACCCCCATGACGACCAAAAAGAAGAGCAGGCCAAGGGCAAGAAACAAAAGGACGCCCTTAATTAATTTTTGGGAATAATGCTTGTTAATGAAGCCGTTAAGCTTATCCAATATGTTGTTGTAAGTGCGCAATTTGAACTATATTTAGTACCAAGATACGTCTTGTTGCATTTTTTAAATTAGAAAATACTGTTAAAAGCGATGATATGAGAGATTTAAAATACCTTGCGGCCCTTAGTTTACCGATATCTGCAATAATCAGTTTCTATTTTAAGGGACATTGGGTTTTTTTTACGCCCATCTACGCGTTTGTTATTATACCCATTTTAGAACTACTCCTACCCCATGACACCAGCAACCTTGAAGGACTGGAACGGGAAGAAAAAAACAAGAGCAAATTGTTCGATTGGATGCTCTATTTTAACCTACCCCTAGTTTTTGGCCTGTTATCCTTTTTGTTGTGGGACGTATCCAACCATACTTATCAAACGTACGAGTTGGTTGGTTTGGTATTGTGCATGGGCATTGTTTTGGGCACAAATGGTATTAATGTAGCTCATGAATTGGGACATCGGGACAGTATGGCGCATCGCACCATGGCAAAAGCGCTTTTACTTCCCTCCCACTATATGCATTTTTATATTGAGCATAATTTTGGACATCACGCACATGCGGCAACCCCGGAAGATCCGGCTACGGCGCGCTTTAACCAATCGGTATATTCGTTTTGGATCAGCTCTACGTTTAGACAATATGCAAGTGCCTGGAAATTGCAAAAGCAGCTTTTAAAGGGATATAATGTATCGTTCACATCCATCAAGAACGACATGCTTTGGTATACACTGATACAAATAACCTACCTGGCCACGGCGTTTTTTGTTTTTGGAGGCTTGGGACTGCTGATTGCTTTTTGCTCCGGGATTGTTGGGTTTTTAATGTTGGAGACCGTTAATTATATTGAGCATTACGGATTGATACGCAAAAAACTGCCTTCAGGCAGATATGAGCGTGTTCGGGAAGTACACTCATGGAACAGCAATCACGTTATTGGACGCATTGTATTATATGAATTAACCCGCCATAGCGACCATCATTATAAATCTTCCAAAAAATATCAGGTCTTGGATTACCATGATATTTCCCCACAAATGCCCTATGGGTATCCAACATCAATGGTGCTGTCCTTTATTCCGCCCCTATGGTTTAAGTTGATGAATTCACGGATTCCTAAGGAAATGGTTTTAGCTGTTTAGACTGCCCTTTTTTCAGGATTAGTTTCCCACACTTTCCTACTCCTAGTGCATACACTATCTTTGCACTTTAATTTGTAGCTATGACTAAGAAAGTACGTGTCCGTTTTGCACCGAGTCCAACCGGACCCCTTCATATTGGCGGGGTTCGTACTGCCTTGTTTAATTATTTGTTTGCCAAAAAACATGGGGGCGATTTTATTTTAAGAATAGAAGATACCGATCAAAACAGATATGTTGAAGGTGCTGAAAAATACATTATAGATGCTTTGGAATGGTGCGGGATTGCTTTTGATGAAAGCCCAGAAAAACCACAGGAAAAGTTCGGCCCATATCGCCAAAGCGAACGGAAGCATTTATATAAGGCGTTTGCTTATGAACTCATTGAAAAAGGAAAAGCATACTATGCTTTTGATACTTCAGAAAAACTTGATTTTCACAGAAAAGATCACGAAGCAAAAGGAAAGACGTTTATTTATAACTGGCACAATCGATTGAAGTTGGACAACTCCCTTTCTCTCATGCCTGAAGAAGTTGAAAAGCGTCTAGCTTCTGGGCAAGAGTATGTCATCCGATTTATGACAACACCAGACGAAAAGGTACACTTGAAGGATATTATTAGAGGGGACATGGAAATAGACTCCAATGTTTTGGATGATAAAGTGTTGTTTAAAAGTGACGGTATGCCTACCTATCATTTGGCAAATATTGTAGACGACCATTTAATGGAAATTTCTCACGTAATTCGCGGAGAGGAATGGCTTCCCTCCTTGGCGCTTCACCAACAATTATATAAGGCATTTGGATGGCAAGCGCCTGAATTTGCACATTTACCTTTGATCATGAAACCGGTGGGGAAAGGAAAGTTGAGCAAGCGAGATGGCGAAAGGGGAGGTTTTCCAGTATTTCCATTATCGTGGAACGAGTCCGTAGGGTATAAAGAGGCCGGTTATTTTCCAGAAGCTGTAGTGAACTTTTTAGCGCTGTTAGGATGGAATCCCGGAACAGAACAAGAAATATTCAGTTTGGAAGAACTAGTGGCAACCTTCTCATTAGAGCGCGTAAACAAGTCAGGAGCACGTTTTGACCCAGATAAAACCAAATGGTATAACCAACACTATATGCAGGCCAAGGGCGATGCGGAGTTGGCCCGATCGTTTCAAGTGGAACTGGAAAACCATACAGATATACCTGTAGACAAACGCAGTACAGATTACGTGGAAAAGGTAGTTGGTCTGATCAAGGAGCGGGCAACCTTTGTGTCCGACTTCTGGGAATTAAGCGATTACTTCTTTCTATCGCCTGCCGATTATAACGAAAAGGCTGCGAAGAAACAATGGAAAGAAGACACATCGGAAATCATGACCCAGCTCTCCGATGTCCTAATAGCGCAGACCGATTTTACTTCTGAAACACTGGAATCCAATGTAAAATCTTGGATAACGGAGAAGGGGCTGTCTTTTGGAAAAGTAATGCCTCCCTTGCGTTTGGTTCTTGTGGGCGATATGAAAGGCCCACATATTTTTGATATTATGGCGATGATTGGCAAAGAAGAAACCTTGAGTCGAACAGAAAAAGCGATAGCTGTTTTGGGCTAATATCATAAGAAGTCACTACTCTTCTCCTACGTGTTTTTTATAAAAACCCCAAACTTCGTGCGCCACATCCCTACCTAATTTTAGCCCAGCGACATTATCGGCCTGAATATGATATCCACCTAAAACCCTAGAAATACCGGCCATTTCAGCGGCTTCGGTAAAGGTTGGAAAGGTAAGGGTAATGGTATCGCCTAGCTGATTAGGTTCCGTCATGGCCCCAGCAACTAATTCCGCTTCCGAACCAAAGATTTCACTCCCGGTCCAAAGTTTTAAGGCTTCCGCACAGCCACCGCTAATAGTGCTATGACCTGAGGTATAACTTGGAAATGGTGGACATAAAAAGGTGTCAGGAGAATAGGGTCTCCACTGCGAACCGTCCATTTCTATCATACCTTTATCCGGGCCTCCCCATGCATTTATCGTTTTCCCTTCAAAGTACTCATGCACCAAAGCATATGGTCTTGCATAGTCATAGAACATTTTGGAGTCCCAAGAAGCTATAAATGCGTCCATGGCTACTACTTGATTGTAGAAATACATTTTCACATCCTGATCTAAGGTATGGTTGTCACGTCTAGAAACATCTTGTGCAAATTTTAACCAGTGTCCCGCCTGTTGCACGGATTGTGGCCCGTCTCGCATAAATTCTACAAGGGCTTTTTGGTAATCGGTTAGGTTGCTTTGCATTTTAACTACTTCTTTTACCTCCTCCTCTAACTGCTTGGAACCTAGCATGGGCGGCGGTCCTGGTCTAAATTGCGCGCCTGTTTTTAGGGCAATCGGTGTAACTTTGTCCCAAAATGGAGTGAGACAAGCTGGGGCAAAAGTACCGCCTTTACCGTCCGAGAAATACTTAGGTTGCCATCTATTGGCATCAACATTGGAATCCGCTGAGTTTACAGGCTCATAGCCCACATAGTTAAAATAAGGCTCTCCATTTGAACCCTCTTCTTCTCCATACTGATTTGCACCGTCGTTTTTTCTTGCCTCGATTACCGCTTTTGCGGCCAAGTTTCCAATTCCTTCTGGCGTTGTTGGGTCTAAACTTTCATTGCTGGGATTTAGACCAAGCTCTTTCATGAAATTAGTAAATAGTTCGGCATCGGAATAATAGTACTCACTCATCGCCCGAAACGCTGCAAAGCTTATGGCTATTTCTTTATTTTTTAACGTATGTTCTTCAGAAGGACGCTTAGTGATACCGGCTAAATACACAGGTGTTGCTTTTTCGTCATACATGG
>CAYGUY010000029.1:34941-45038 GCA_964353165.1 uncultured Maribacter sp. | reverse complement strand
AAATTTCATTCCAAATCTTCACACCAGAAGGAAATCTAGTTGCAGATATTGGAACAGGTACAGCTGCCGGCCCAATTGAGATCGATTATTGCGCTGACTAATTTTATATAAACTATACACATTTAAAAAGGGGTTGCAAACTGCAACCCCTTTTTTATTTTAATAATTATTGTATATCCGTTTAGTGTTCATTAGCTGTAATACTAGCTATGACAAGTCTATCGAAAATTCTTTCTCCAAAGTACCTTCTATTGAGCTTATAAATGAACTCATTTAAGTATAGTTGTAAATACTTGGCTTTAATCTTTTAGTATGTCCCCACAAAATTCCGTTTTGCATTACTTATAGCATATGGACCCATTTTAAGGTTTATTTTATAGTTCGCTCGTTTGACTTTTCGCTAATATATATCTACATAGTCGGCAATATTCACATTGGACGTACTCTTATCGGTAAAAACTATAGAATCGTCATTGGCTATTGCTTGTTGTAGCGTTTGATTTGTTCCTTCCATTTTATGACCTGTAAGTACCTTTGCTTTAAAATATCTGGCCTGACGTTCTACTTTTCCTGTATCTATAGCCTCTAAAATAGTGCTCTCTGCCATTATCATCACATTGTTCTTTGTCTTACTACCACGACCCTCTTTTGGTGTTTTATGTTTATGAGCGGCGGCTTTTATTGTAAAATACCCTTCGTCGGCCTCTATCATACCTTTAAGGGTGTAGGCGTCGAAGCACTGTCCCATAGCTTTACGAAGCTTATATACCATGGCCCAGACTGGCTCATAGCGTTTCAAACCTAGTTGATGCTGAATCTCTTTGCTGGAAAAGCCTTTTTTGGTTGTACTCAATAAAAATATTGTTTTGTACCAAATCATAAAGGATAGTTTGGAACTCTTTATAATAGTGCCGCTGCGCAAAGATATTCTGTATGTAGTAACGGGAAATCTAAATGCGGTAAATAAGATTTACCACGATGACAAATCACTAACATTTAGCGAGAAATACCATTTTAAGACTAATCAGGAAAAGAGCTCGTTACATATTGTTGATTTTGCCAAAGATTGTACTTTAGATATAGTTGACGGTAACTTTAAGAACAGAAGTTATGTTCATATAGGAAATGAATCGGGTGGATTTAATGAAATCGTTGTAAGAGACGATTTAATGGATCATACCTACAATATTGAAATAGGTGATATGGACAACGATGGATTCACTGATAAAATAGAATCCAATTCTAAATCATGGAACATTTTTTATAAAACTAAGCTAAATTAAACCACAGTATTCCCCCTTTTTAGTTAGGTTTGGTGATGAATTTTTATTTGTTGCCAAACTTTTTTTTAGTTGAGCGATTTATATACGATTCCCTCGTATGGGTATAGTCATAGTTAAGAATCTTATTTTTTAATTCTTCGTTTAGGTTTACATAGTATTGGTATATAGTTAACCACTATATTTTTATACAGCCAGAATAATAATTGGAATAAAGTTAGGTTGGTGATTTTGCCGTTATTCAAATGAAAATACGATAGAATTTTATGCTCACAAAAATGAATCGTAAATTACTATTTGGATATCCAGGAAATTGCCTTGTTCATTACCAAAGTATCATTTTGCTCGCGTACCATTGGCTTTATTCCGTTTGGGTATAGCTTGGAATTCCTGTCTGCGTAAACCGACGTTGTTACTAATAGGATAGCGCCATCAGACAATATGTAATTTGAATTACTTGTAGAATATCCGCCAGTATCCTCTCCAAACGTCTTAACATTATTTCTTCCTAAAAATGAAACCAGCAACGCTTCCCCAGAACTCATGGTGTAACGGTCCTGAAGGATAGCAATTTTATTAGCAGTAATGCTGTTGTTATATGAGATTGTCTTCACGCTATAGGTAATGGAATCGTTATGTTTAACATATGCTTTCCCGTTATCGTAGTACCAAATACCTGATTCTTCACCGTTCATTTTGTAAAAGCTTCCGATTTTACCTTTTCCAATAAGATCTCCTAAACCAGAAATCATTGGCCACATGTTTCCTCCTCTGTTGCCCCTTAAATCAATCATCCAATTTTTGACGCCCAGATCATTTAATTTTTTTATTTCTAACTGTGTTGTTCGTGCATATTTGACTAGTTGTGTGCTATCTCCACTTCTAAACATTGGTATTTTTAGATAGCCTATATTTTTATTAATTATGGAGCCTACTGGAAAATCTAATGTTGGCTTTTTAAACTCTTTCGTGTTATTCGAAGATTGGTTCTTCCACTGATACGCCTCATCAGGAGACATAAACGAATGATGTTTTAGCTTATTTTCTTTGAGAATCTGTCTTACGGCATTATACTTTGTGCTATCGTTATTAAATTCGGGATACTTGATACTTATATTAGTTTCTAGAGAATCCCAGTTTATTTCATCCTTTTGAATGGAATTCTCTTTAAGAATATCTATGACTTCATTAAGATAAGTTTTATTTAAAATCGGATTTTTTTTCTGTGGTTGACAGCTAATAATAACTATAATTGTACATATTGAAATAATTATATTTTTAGTATTCATATTTATTTAAATTTTAGGCTTGTTTTTCGTTTACTACAACTATTGTGGTAATCAAAAATATTGTTGATAATGACCCAAACAGATGTAAATAACCTACAATGGCTAAATATTTTATTTTCTACCGTATAATACAGAAAGTGTGCGGCTCATATTAGCTAACTCTACCGAAAAGTGTGTCTCGTTTTCAAATATGTATTTTTCTAAATACATTTTCTCAGATTCTAAATCTTTAAGATAAGCGCTTAATTTTACTGCAGCTGTTACCATGTCAGAGCTTTCTAATGCACCAACTGAAATAAAGATTTTGGTGGGAAGTAAGTCCCAATTATTACTATTTTTTTTAGTGATCTGGTTTAATAATTCTTCGTTATTCCACAAAAGAGAAGGGCTATTTATTCCGAACCGAGTAAAGTAACCATCGGAATGCAGTAAGCAATGGGCTGCAAACAATCCACCTAATGAATGTCCACTAATACCCCTATCTGTATTTGTTTTATAATTTTTATCTACAAATGGGATAATTTCGGTTTTTAAAACTTCTAAAAACTTGTCTGCACCACCAGATTTTATAAATCCTTTTGGAAGTCTGAATTGCTCCTCCATGCTTCTATTATAGAGTGTGTCAATAGATGGTGTATAATCATAGCTTCTATTAACAAACCAAGAACTCATATCTGAACCAGAACCAACACCAACGATAATAAAATCCTTAAGCTCTCTTCCAGAGCTCATGCTTCGTTGTGCCGAACTAAACTTGTCATATGAAAACAGGCCATCTAAAACATATAGAACAGGATAAGAAATACTGTCTTTAGTTGTATAACCTCCAGGAAAAGATATGTATAATTGATAGTCTCTGCCCATTAGTTCAGACGTGATTTTGTGATCCGGTTCTAATGTTCGTATTTTAGGCTCTAAGTTTTGGGCAAATAATGGTCTACTTAAAATAATAAATATAATTATTGTTAAAAGGGTGATTGGTTTTGGGATGTTCATTCTGGATAGCTTTCTTATTTGATTTTGGTGTGCGCATAGCATGGCGCTTAGGTTTATATTTAAGAGTATAAATCAAATTACATAGTAAAATTGATAGTACTGCTTAAGAGATAAGTTTCGGGGATATCAAGAGTATTTTGTTTGGTAGAAAATTTATAGTCGATAGGAAAATATTCACCTCGGAAGTGTTTACAATTGACAAAAGGTAAGTGGGAAAAATATTGACGCTAATCCAAATATTTTAAAATGAGAACAAAACCAAATAAATTGTTTAATTCTGTGATACACCCGTTCTTACCTTTTCCAATTGTTAAACAAATGACGTATTTTTTTTACGATTAAAATTTTATTTGAAACGAAACCGAAATAATTTGATACATGTAGATACCTGATACTTTATGTTGTAATGTTTTTTACAAATGGTTCATGATTTTTATTTGTTTTACCAAGAAGTTTCCTCTTTTTAGTTGTGCTAAAGAAATAGTTAATCGCTATTTTTAGATGAAATTCAGATTGATGAGAGGTTAGTTTCCGGTAGAAAGCTGGATTCGTAAAGGTGTTTTATAGAAACGTATTTTTAGGTTTCTTTAATGAAAGTAATATAAGAGATAAACAAGTATCAATAAGGTTAAGTCAAAGTATGGTGTAAACTATGTGCCTTTAACTTTGTAAAGCTATCTGCCTTAACGAACATTTTGGAAATACCAAAAATCATAAAATATGGAATTTCAATACTAATTATTTTAGTTGTTGGAAGTTTTATGTCTAATCGATTATCAGAACCGACTTTTGAGTCTGAAAGATGGATAAACTGGACGGAATCAGAATCGGAAATGTCATTACGCTGGGACATGATGCGAAGTTTGCGAAAGAAACATGAACTCAAAGGTAAGACTAAAACTGAAGTAATCGAATTATTAGGAAAACCTGACACGGAATCTAATCTGAATTTTGGATATTATTTAGGTTTTTCCAAACGTGGAATTAATACAGGACATCTGGACATTAAATTTGACGAAGACGGAATTGCTACTGATTACGTTGTTACTGACGGATAAAAAACTGTTTACAACAAAACCTTCTATGAAAAGCCTTAGTCCAGTTCTCTCTAAAGTTTTTCTTTGTGCTTTAAACCACCTTTTTTTTGTTTTAACATAACTTTCTAGCACTCCTATTTGTGATCGTTCTAAACCTTGTAACGTCACCGGCATCAGTATGTTTATAAATTATAATAAAACCAATCACTTGCTAAAAATGAAATCCTGAACGATACAGGTCACGGGTTTTGTTTTGTAATACGGTTCTCACTACTATTTTAGAGCTTTGTTAGTATGTCCATTTTATTGATGGTTATCCGTTGTTGTATAAAAGCATCTTTTGGCTTTCAACCAATAGAGTCCGCGCGTCGTTGATCGTATACTTTCATCTGGTGTAAGGGGTTCACGATAGTCCATCAAGGTAGGTGCAATAAATACCGGGTTTGTAATTAAACTACTTGTTCAATATCATATTTTATTTAGAATTATTGAATTGCAGAATTTCCCTAACAAATATGTTCAAACCCTAGTAGTGGATTTTTAAAATTAAGTAGACTAGCTTATAATAATTTAGTGATTGTTGATCAAAAGAATTAAACCAACTGCGTATTGCATTATCACTATGCATAATTACTAATGCAAATATTCTTTATATCTGTCAATAATGGCTAATACCTCTTTAAACTATTCTGTCTCTTATAATGATTGTAAGAATTAATTACTTAAAACAAGTCAAAAATTATGTCTGAATTGTTCCTGGAGGTGCTAGCAAGTTATTACGTTAAGTTGGTTGATTCATTTTCTTTACTTATTAAATTGCTATGCAAATATTCTTAGATAATTCTAACCTTAGTGCTTCTATTTGCTTAAAATTTATAGCGTTCTAAGTTTAAACCTTATTCATGTGCTTAGTTTTATAAAACTAAGCATGTGAATTTTGCTTTAAAAGATTCTTTTTTAGTTCTTGTTAAAATGGAAAAATGGGTGTTCCAAACATCTAATGCTAAAATAGAATGAAGCAAACCTTTTGTTTTGAGTTATTCTAAAATATGATCTATTGAAAACAAAGAAATTAACTTTTTACCTATACATTCTTGGTTTGCATCTACTGCTATTTTCCTGTGGTAATGAAGAGGATGCTATTTTACAAACTAATACATCCCCCGTTATTATGAATCAGCAATTCGATGTTTTAGAAGATATTGGCCAATCAACAATTATTGGTCGTGTAAATGCTTCGGACGCAGATGGTGATATTCTTTCGTTTAAACTCGAATCCGATATTGACTTAATTATTGAACCATCTACAGGGGTTGTCAAAACTACAGTAAACTCTATTCTTGATTATGAAACGAATACGACCATACGTTTTGATGTAAGCGTTAAGGACAGCAATGGAGCCAGTGCCATTGCAACCATTACCATCAATGTTTTGGACGTATACGAAGGTCCTTTAAACAGTTTACAGAAAAGTTTCCTTGATGAGTATATTCATGTCTCTTATAATCTAGCTGTAGGTCGTTCGCTTAGCGAAAAATGGGAAGGTGAGATTAGGATTTTTCTTGACGGTAATATCACATCCAACTATCAGCAAATGGTAACGGCTTCTCTTGAAGAATTCAATTCTTATTTCACTGATGGTACCACAGTAAAACTTGTTAATACATTGGAGACGTCTAATGTTCATTTAATTATGGGCCCAAGAACGTTGGTTCAACCAATATGGCCCGATATGTTTGATATAATCGAATTTGATTTCATAGGTTACGCTTTATACGATAGAACCATTAGACAAAATATTTGCAAGGGTCGTATTTGGGTGAATATACCTAGTCGAGGCCTGTTCATGCATGAGTTGGGCCATATTATAGGTTTAGGTCATTCCTCTAAAACCTACTGTGGACATTCAGACAACCCCAGTTTTATGTGCACAGAAACAGCATCTGAGTTTAATCCATTTGATCGGGAAATTATAAAAGCCTTATACCATCCTGGTACTCCAGTTTCAATACGACAAAACGAAATGAGAACCTTAATCACTGAATATATTATTGAGAACTCTATTTTGGAATAAGTTAAGATCAATTGGATTAAATTGAGCTAAAAAATAATCAACACAACTTAATAAATTATAGGAAATGAAGACATCCCCGGTTTTCTTAGGGGTTTTCACATAAAAATTGAAACACAAATGAAAACAGCATTTCACATCTTAGTTTTACTATTGGTTGCCAAGTCCTATACTCAGGTAAAGAGCTTTACCGAAGAGGTAAAAACAAAGCACACGGTAATTCAATTAGACTCCAAATTCTTCCCCGATCAAAAAAGAACAATAAAAATAGCCCTACCTGAGGACTACAATAGTTCTAAAGAATATCCGGTAATCTACACGCTCGATGGAAACAGCTTATTTTACATTACGACCAGTTACGTAACCCAATTAAGCAAGTTAACCGTGGATGAGGACGGTTTTGACTACGGTTCTGATGCCATTCCGCAGTCCATTATTGTGGGAATATTTCATAATGATAGAGGATACGAAACACAGCCAAATTTTAGTCTTATAGAAAATATAGACGAAACCCAATTTTTGGAGGGCGCTGAAAAATTAAAGAACTTTCTATTTCACGAAGTTGTTCCTTACATAGATTCGGCCTACAGCACCTCGGGATATAATGCTATTATTGGGCATTCCAATACCGCACATTTTGTCATGTGCTTACCTTTTCAAAAAGAAAATCCTTTCAATGGAATAGTTTCCATCTCATTAACGGAAGGTTCGGAAAGGTTCAAAGAGCAACTAAAGAGTTATTTAGAAAAAAATGAGACAGCACCAATATTTTTAGGGTATGGTACCAAAGACTTGGGTTTTAATGAATTGGCAAAAAGTCTAGAAGGTGAGGTGACCAACAAAAATTTAAAAATACGTGCTTATAATGGTAATCATAACGAAATGCCCGTATTGGCATTAGGAAACGGAATCAAGCATCTTTTTAATGCATATAGAAATGTGGATGATTTTACCGAAGAATCATTTAAAAAAGACTTTGATATAGAACGTTACCTGAAACAATATCAACTAAAAAACAAAGAAGCTTATGGAATTGAAACCGCAATGAAAGAGGATGACTTCTACACCTTGCTAGATTTAAGTATAAAGACCAAAAATAAGCGGGTAATGAACCAAATTCTGGAATACGACTCAAAAGTCAATGAATTTGAACAACAGACCCACATGATGTTTATCTACAATAAGCAAATTGAAGATTATGTAAAAGCCGAACAATATGCTAATCAAATGCTTAATAGTAAGGATGAATTTGAAAATAGGATTATAAAGGCCAATCTCAACCACTACTATGAATTTTTTATTGATGATTTGGCAGATGTTGAAAAAGGTATGCATTTTTTTGAAGAAGGCAAGAAAAGGTTTAAGGACAGGCAATTGGAATTCAGTTATTTCATTGCCAAAATATCCATTGAAAATAATTTCAAAAAAACCAAAGGGTATTCCAACTTAAAATATTGTATGAAGAACTTTAAAGAAAATAGGTACTTCAATGAACTTAACCTAGAACGTTTAAGTAATTTTTAAGCATTCAAATAGATAATAAATAGACCCTAATTGAAGTGTGAAAAGTCATTAAACTGTGATTTTTTACACTTCTAGTTACCTAGTGAATATAACAAAATAGATAACCAAATCTTACGATTACTAATGACCGAATGCTTCACAAAACAGATACAATTAAAAAATAACCTTTGGAAAGTCATTGACCAACACCAGTAACAGTAATGTCAATTTTGAAAAGGCTTCAAATAAAATTCAATAAAAATAACAATTATGGGTACAATGACTTCAGAATATTGGAATGAACTCGCCAATCAATACACTTTAATAAGTGCTCTTTTAGCCGGTTTTTCTATTTCATTTATTGCTAATCTGGTAGTTTCCAATACAAGCAAGCGTCTTTCAAATTCTTTGTTAATAACATCAACTTTAGCAGCAAGTTGTTTTCTCATTTCAATATTCTCTATGACAAAAATGCTGATGATGACAACTGAAGGGTATCCCTTAACAATAGATAAAGATGACTTCAACTTATTAAGAATCATAGGAGGAGGAACCTTTTTGATAGGTATAGTAGCACTTTCAACACTTATTGCACTTGCTGGATGGACAAAATCTAAAACTATTGGAATAATTACTACGATAGTTGGAACTCTGACCCTACTGGTCATATTACTAGTGGCTTAACTTTACAAAAATTTAAGAAAACTACAATTGTACTATGCCTTTTCAATTTTAAATACCATCACTAATTCTATTACATTTTTCATACACATTTATAAAGATTAGCTTGTTATGTTACTAATCAACATGATAAAAGGTTCAAACAAAGAATGGTATGCTTTAACTCATTAAAAAATGAAATCTATAATTAGGCTTTTATGTTTCTTTTCGATTTTATCGTCTTGTAATGAACAACAGAACAAAGTGAAGCAAATCCCTAACCATAAAATAGTTCAAGAGGAATTTCAAATCATTTTAGATTCCGCAAAAGTCAGTGGTACAATATTAATTTTTGACCCTCAAAAAGGCAGCTATTATGCTAATGATTTTGACGAGGCATATAAAAGTGTGATTCCAGCATCTACTTATAAAATACCTCACTCCATTATTGGCCTTGAAACAAGGATTTTAGCAAACGAACAAACAATTTTTAAATGGGACGGTAACGAAAGAGCATTTTCTAGTTGGGAAAAAGACTTGACGCTTAAAGAAGCTTTCCAAAAATCTTGCGTTCCTTGTTATCAAGAAATGGCTAGAGAAATTGGAGCCAAAAGAATGAATGAAAACTTAGAGAAATTGAATTTCGGAGTTATGGATATCACTGATGAAACGGTTGATAATTTTTGGCTAACGGGCAACTCAAAAATAAATGCTTTTGAACAAATAGATTTTCTAAAAAGATTTTACAATAAAGAATTACCAATTTCGAAACCCACCAATAAAACTGTTATAAATATTTTAATAATGGAACAAAATGAGGATTTCATTTTAAGCGGAAAAACAGGATTAGCCCTTGATTTTGATAGAAGTATAGGATGGTTTGTCGGATATTTAGAGAAACAGGGGAAGGTATTCTATTTCGCAACTAGAATAAGCCCAAATGATAAAGATATGCCTAGAAATGAATTTTCATCTTTACGAAAAGTAATAATTTTAAGAGGTCTTAAGGCATTGGAAATTTTGGAATAAAACGCCAATTTCAACAATTAAAAGGTAATGAAATTTTGCGCACAACATTCCTAAAACTAAGAAATTCTCTAAGTATGATAGTATATATGGTAACTTACGTCTTTGTTGCCCTAATTAATAAATAAGATGCTTAGCTACTTGAAAATTAAAAAGTAACTCATAATCTTATACTGCATAACCTCTTTTCCAATTTGCTCTAAATGCCTTAAATAATTACTATTAAGAACGACTA
>CAYGUY010000029.1:0-34841 GCA_964353165.1 uncultured Maribacter sp. | reverse complement strand
ACCTCTTTTCCAATTTGCTCTAAATGCCTTAAATAATTACTATTAAGAACGACTATTGAAAGTAAATCAAAAAATCTGTAACCTTATTGAATTGACAATAATCATATAGGTGTAACTCTTAAAAATTAAAAATATGAATGATTTTCTCTTTGGACCTGGCGTTGTATTAATGACGCTATTTATTGCCGCAGGATACACTATTTATACCTTTATCACAGCCTCGCATTTAGAGCGAATGGCTAAAATCGAAAAAGGAATCGACACAAATGCCCCCTCCAATAATAGTCGGTATCTAGAATTGAAATTAGGAATGTTAATGATAGGTATTGCTTTCGGTTTGCTTTTGGCATACGTAATGGAAAAAACTTTGAAAATTGACCAAATGGTTTTTTACCCGTCCTTTATGCTTTTATTCGGTGGAGTAAGTCTTATCGTATCATTTTTCTGGACAAAGAAATTACAGAAAAACAAATAGCCCTTGATGGATGTCCATTACATAAATGAGGTTTTAAATGGAAACACGAATGCTTTTGGGTATTTTATACGAACATATCAGAACAAGGCTTTTGGAGTCGCTATTTCAATCGTAAAACGCGAGGACGATGCAAAGGATGTTGTTCAGGATAGTTTTATTACCGCCTATGCTTCGCTGAATAACTTTAGAAACGATGCAAAATTTTCAACTTGGTTTTATCGAATTGTGGTAAATACGGCATTGCAGTTTATAAAACGAGAAAAGCGGAAAGATGAAGTAGCGGGAGAATACTCAATCACGGATGATGAAAAAACCGCATTCAACAACGCTATTGCTCGATTAGAAAAGCAAGATTTAAAAAAACTGATAAAAAGAGTATTTGAAAAAATACCTGAAAAAGAAGCTTTGGTATTGCAACTGTATTACATTGATGACCAAAGCATTGTGGAGATTGAGGAAATAACCGCCTTTACAAAATCTAACGTAAAAGTCCTTTTACATCGGGGAAGAACAAGTTTCTATATGATGCTAAAGGATGAAAAAATAAAAAAACCCTATTAAAATGGAGGATAAAGACCACTTAAAAGAAATTTTTGGGAAAATAGACCAAATTAACGAACCTATTGACTTAGAGGCGGTTATTTTGAACGCAATACAGAAAGAAGAATTTTCAAAAGCTAAAATAGCAAGTTACAAGGCAAAAGGCTTGAAAGCTTTAATAGCCTCTGGTATCTTGGTTATAGTGCTTGGAATACTTTTTAGCCTACCAAATAGTGTTGGTTCAGTCGAACAGTCAATTGTAACATACACTTCAATAATCCTAACATTAATTATCCTTTTTATTTTGCTTGAAATGGGAAGGATAGCAATATTCAATAATTTGAAAAACAATATATCATGATATATACACAACAAAAAAACAGTACGGAAATTAGAACGAATTACTTCAAAATGACTGCTTCAATCTTGCTGTTGGCGCTACTATGGTCCATCAATGTAAATTCTCAAATAACCCCAGATAGGGTTGCGGCAGCAGTCGAAAAAACAAGAACATATTTAAATGAAATAGATTCCAAAAATGAATTTAATGGTACATTATTAATTGCGGAGCACGATAGGATTCTATTTCAAGAAGCATATGGGTATGAAGATGAAAATAGAGAAACGCCGAATACCATTGAAACGAGTTTTGATATTGCTTCTATGGGAAAAATGTTTACAGCTGTTTCAATATTGCAATTACAAGAAAAGGGCTTGTTGAAATTAGATAATACAATCGGTGAAATCCTTCCAAACTATCCCAATAAAGAGGCAAGAGAAAAAATAACAATTAAACAGTTATTATCTCATACTTCAGGTTTAGGCGATTTTTTTAGCAAAGAATTCTTTGAGCAACCAGAAGGCACGATTCAAAAATTAGAGGATATTTTACCCTTTTTTGTAAACGATCCTTTAGAGTTTCAACCTGGTGAATCGTTTAGGTATAGTAACGCTGGTTTTGTTGTATTGGGGTTGATAATTGAGAACATAACTAAACAGAGTTATAATAGTTACGTTCAACAAAATATCTTTAAACCTTTAAAAATAAATAGTTCGGTTGAATTATTCAGCTCTGCTGGGGGTGGACGATTTACAATAACTGACTTGCATAAATTTGCCTTAGCTTTAAGAAGCAACAAACTGATTTCTGGAAAATCTTTTAACTTAATGACGACGGATAGTTTTGAAAATAAGTATGGTCTTGGATTGAGTTTGAATACTATAAATGGCATTGAAATTTATGGTCATAATGGGGGAGCACCGGGTGTTTCGGGTGAAGTGGACATCACTAAAAATACACCTATAATAATAATATCACTCTCCAATAGAAGCCCTATGGATGGTTGGGCTCAAGTACGAACGTTTATTCGTAACGAATTTTTTGGGGAAACCAAAGAGAGTATTCAACTTGTTAATACCGAGGAAGTAATTAAAACGTACAAGGAAAAAGGGTTTAAGTTAGCGAAAGCAAAACTGAATGAATTGAATAATAATATTTCTGATAAAAACACTTTTCATTATGCACAGGAATATCTACATCAACAGAAATTTGATAAGGCTATCGATGTGATGAAATTGATTGTTGAAGCGTATTCAAATGAGTGGTATCCCTACAGTTATTTAGCTGATTTTTATCTTGAATCAGGACAAAAGGAAGAAGCTATATTTAACTATAAGAAAAGTTTAGATATGAATCCTGAAAACCAGCGTGCTATTGATCAATTAGCACTCATTGATAATTAGTAAATAGCCCATTCTTAAAAAGGTAAATGCAAATCGTTTCTTTGAAAATGCCCGTATAAAAGGACCATAATATTGGATTTACCTTCTTAATTCATAATATATATAATTGATCATTTCTAAGCAATTTAAGGTGACGTATATATAAAAATAATAAAAGGTATTTTAATTATAGGTTCGGAATGCGCCTTAGCCTACCAAATAATGTTCGTTGAGTAGGACATTCAATTGAAACATAAACTTCAATAATCGTACTATTATTTGTGCAGTTCAATTAGCTTGAAATGAGTAGAACGAAATTGCCTAATAATATAAAACAATATATAATGAAAAATATAAAAGGAATTGATAGCGTAAATTATAGTGTTAATTACTTAAGAACCGTCACGATCGGTCTTCTAATTGCACTATTTAGCATAGTAAGGGCCAATGCCCAAATGACTGCGAATCAAATAGATGACCTAGTAAATAATGCAATGAGCACAATTGATAATACTGTAGGCTTTGCTATTGGTGTCGTCAAAGACGGTGAGATTGTCCATGCCAAAGGTTATGGTATAAATTCAGTTGATTCGAAAGAAGCAGTAACTGCAGATACTCCATTTGGCATTGCCTCCAATTCCAAAGCTTTTACCTCCACTGCATTGGCGATTTTGGTTGAGCAAGGAAAAATTAATTGGGAAGATAAAGTAGTAGATTATATTCCAGAATTTAAAATGTACAACGACTATGTTACGAACAACTTCAACATTCAAGACCTTTTAACACACCGAAGTGGTTTAGGGCTTGGTGCTGGTGACCTTATGATTTTTCCAAGTGGTTCGGATTTTATTATCACGGATGTGCTGACGTCTTTTCAATACTTTGAACCCACCACAGCCTTTAGAACTCAATTTGATTATGACAACTTATTGTATCTGGTTGCTGGAGAACTTACGGCCAGAGTTAGTGGAAGAACTTGGGAATCATTTGTAGACCAAGAAATTTTGAAACCTTTGCAAATGAACAATTCGTTCTCAAGCTTTAGCGATGCATGGAAGAGTGGAAATTACGCTGTTGCACATTCTTTTGATGGCAAAATGCTGAAAGCCATAGCAAATCCAAAACCGGATGTCAATGCAAAGCAAAAGTTGAATGGTGCAGCAGGTGGAATTTGGGCTAGTGTCAATGACATGTGTAAATGGATGTTAGTACAATTGAACGAAGGTAATTATGGCGCTAATTTAGAGAATACACTATACTCAGAACACCAGCAACGAGAGATGTGGCGTGTTCATACACCTATTAAAATTCAATCAGACCCGATGTTGCCTTTTAAATCCAACTTTTCAGGATATGGATTAGGTTGGTTTTTGTCGGATATCAATGGTTTTTTCAAAGTTGAACATTCGGGATTAATTGCGGGAATGTCTTCTGAGGTTATCTTAATTCCAGAACTTGAACTAGGAATTGTAGTCTTGAACAATTCTGAAGGTGCGGATCTTATGAACGGTTTAATGGGTTTTAATTTATTGGATGAATATTTAAGGCTAGAAACTGGAATCAACTGGCTTGAAATGACAAAGGGCCTTCAGCAGCGACGTCAACAAATGAGAGATTCGGATTCCGACAAAGTTTGGGCTAAAGTCGAATCAAATAAGGATGTGAAAATTGACAAGCAAAATTATGTTGGAGTTTATAAGGATGACTGGTTCGGAAAGGTTGAAGTGTTTGATAAAGACGGGGATTTATGGTTTAAATCGCAAAAGTCGCCAAGATTAAATGGTAAAATGGAATTTTATGATGGTAATGCTTTTGCTATCAAATGGGAATATCAAGATATGAAAGCCGATGCTTTTGCCATTTTTTCGCTAGATGAAAATGGTAAAGCCCAAAACATCAAAATGAAAGGAATCTCTCGATTTATTGATTTCAGTTTTGATTTTCAAGATTTGGATTTAAAAAGGGTTTTGGTAAATCCATGAGTTTTAGGAACGAAAAATAAGTAGATATTAAAGCAAAAAAGTCACGTAAAACATCCATTTTACATGGCTTTTTTAAAGATTATAACAATTCCAATTTTTGGGTATAACTTCGGAAATGGTAGAAAGTAATAATCTCTATTCTGTAAAAGCACTCATTCCGTGAATGTTGTTAGTCAATTAAGCTTTGGGTAAAACAGTCAAGAAATTAAATAAATTTCTGAGTTTAACAGTATATTTGGTGCATTGGTTCGTTCTAGGTGCCTATATCCATAGATAAAACGGTTGGCCGTTAAGAGAACAATAAAAAGGAATGAATACACTACAGACCGGAGAATTTTACGGAACCCACTACCTAAAATCAAGTTTTGAAAATCTAATCATAACAGATACCGAATATACACACGGCAAAGTCGATTGGCATTATCACGAAAATCCATATTTCACGTATCTACTTCAAGGAAAGCTATTTGAATCCAACAAAAAAGAATCTTACTATTTAGAACCTGGAGATCTATTGTTCCATAATTGGCAAGATGCACATTACAATATAAAACCGCCAGAATGTACAAGAGGCTTTCATATTGAACTTAATGCGGATTGGTTTTCAAATTTCGGGATTCAAATAACCGATTTTGAAGGAAGTACGAACATTAAAAATCCAATAGTAAAAAATTTAATATCACAAGTTTTTATAGAGTCCAAAATAAATGACCGTTATTCCGACATTAGTATTGCAGCGTTGTTAACGCAAATATTTACCACCATAAAAGAACCTAAAGAAAAGTGCTCTAAAAAACCTGGTTGGGTATATAAACTGCATGAACTTCTGAATGAAGAGCAAATAGATTACTCCTTAAAAAATTTAAGCTCAATACTTGAACTGCACCCAGTTCACTTATCAAGGGAATTCAGTAGGTATTTTGGAACCAGCTTAGGAAGCTACATAAGGCTACTAAAAGTAAATCAAGCTTTTAACCTTATGGTTCAAAACAAACTTTCAATGACTGAAATTTGTTATCAGTGTGGTTTTTATGACCAGAGCCATTTTATTACAAACTTCAAACGGATTTACAAGACAACTCCTTTAAAGTTTTTGAAGATTATTTCCTGAGGTTAATTTTATACAATTTTAAGGATTTAATTAAGCTAAACTTTGTAGCTCATCAAAATCAATCAAAAAATGAGACTTCAAAGCATCACTACAATTATTTTTATTCTACTCACAATGCATCTTTACTGTCAAAATATGGCAGAATATACCAATAGTTGGGAGGGGGAAATAAACGATTCCAAAGCATTCAATTTAAAAATAGAAATAGAAAACTTAGGACTTGAAAATGCCACTTTCAAAATTTCCAACAATAAAAATATTATCGATTATAAAATTGGGAAAGAGACTACTTCAACTATTAAAATACCGTTTGCAGGAAATTTACAATTTGAAGGTGAATTGTCTAAAAATGGTAATGAAATTAACGGGTTTATCAAATCCGGTCTTCTACTGTATCACTTAAAACTACTAAAATCCAAGACAAATTCTTTTGTAGGTTTTTGGAGTATATTAATGGTAGACGAACTTAAATCAACAAATTTTTATTTAAGCGTAGAAAATGGTTCAGGGAATGAGTACCAAGCTTATCCCATTCTTGGCGATAATCGATTTACGGGAACTTGGTGCGGTAATTTTCAAAAGGAAAACGACCTTGTTTCCTTTAATGATTTTAAAACTGGATTGCAGTTTAAGGGAAAACTCCGTACAAATGAAATTGAATTAGGCATTTATCTTGGGGAACATTCAATTACACAGATCGCCCTAAAAAAGTCTACCGATGATTGGGAAATAGGAGAGTTTAAAACAGAAAATAAAAGCTCCGTTTTACAACTTACCCAAATGGAATATCTTATTTCAAAGGATTCACTCCCTAATACACATTCCGTTTTAATTTCAAAAAATGGGCAACTCGTTTATGAGAAGTACTTTGATGGATATAATGCAAACATTCCACACGATACGCGCTCTGCATCAAAGAGTATTTCATCTGCCATTGTGGGAATTGCGAAAGACAAATCACTCTTTGAATCCGTTGAGCAATCCATTTTTGATTTCTTACCAGAAAAATATCAGATTCAAAAAGATTCTTTAAAATCTAAAATTGATATTCAAAGTTTATTAACCATGAGTTCCGGATTAGATGCTATTGATTATGGACTCAATGCCAACCTAAAATCTCCAGCCGTTGAAGATAATTATCAACCAAGTGAAGATTGGACAGCGTCCATTTTAAAAGCATCAATGATCAACCAACCCAACACAAAGGCCAATTATGGCTCTGCAAATCCTCATTTACTGGGCATTGCTATGGATTCTGTTGTTTCTGAACCTTTGGAATTGTTTATAGATAAAAATCTGTTTCAAAAACTTGAGATCTCAAATTTTATCATTCAAACAGATTTAAAAGGCAATCCATATTTTGGAGGTGGTATGTATCTCACGCCAAAAGATATGTTGAAATTTGGAGAGCTTTATCTTAACAAAGGGAAATGGAAAAAAGAACGTGTGCTATCTAAAAAATGGGTGCAAAATTCATTTAAAAATTACCGTAATCTAGAAAACGTACCGGATAAGAATGGCTATGGTTATTTATGGTGGCACCATACTTATGAGTTTGATGGAAATCATATAAATACTATTGAAGCGAGAGGTGCTGGAGGACAATATATTTTTGTTGTTCCAAGTTTAAAACTAGTTACGGTCATAACATCTGGTAATGACCGAAACGGAAAAACACAACAACCAGAATTAATATTTGAAGAGTATATTTTGCCTTATCTAGAAGAGTGAAAACTATTAACACTATAACGGCAAACTTTTTATTACTAAAATGTTAGGGATACCTAAACAGCATTTAAACTCCCAGTTTATTTTATTTATAGTGAAAATGTGAGAACAGATTTACCTATAAATTTTGGTTTAAAACATAAGACTTTAAAACATTTCAGTCAAAAATGGCAAGCATACCCTTCCCTAGGATCGAAGTTAATAACTTGAGCATCTTTTAGAAAGAAAATTTTTAAATTTGAGACAATGTACTACATATCTCAAATACTATTTTTTTTTGGCGCCATTGGTGTTTTCAATAGTTTTATCGTTGCCCTTTATTTATTAATCAACAGCTCTTTTTCAAATTTAAACAATAGGCTTTTTGGTTTATTCTTGATGGTACTAAATCTTAGGGTTTTAAAGGGTCTATTGTATGCTTTTTCTACTAAGGAACCAATTTGGTTCTTACAATCCGGACCCTCCTTTTTTCTATTAATAGGTCCATTGTTGTTTAGCTATGTGGTAAGTGTTATACAGCCCAAATCCTTCTGGGTCAGATACTGGATGTACCATGTGCTATTATGGTTTTTTATTGTTTTTCTTGTAACCTTTTTTATCCCCTTTCAAGAAAATAATCAGCTGAACAAAACGGTGATTATACCAATCACAAATTTACAAGGATTCATTTATATCCTAATCACTGGCGTGTTTTTGAAATTAAATTTTAAAAACCCAAAAGTACTTTTATTTAAAACCAAATGGCTTTTACTTCTCACCTTATCGATTCTAATCATTTGGGCATCTTACGCGTTTATCAGTTTTACTTATTTTGTAAGTGGTTCCATCATTTTTTCAATGTTATTCTATGTATTCTTCATTTTCTTTCTTTTAAAGAAGAAAACCGCTTCAACGATTTTTGAAAAGGTGAAAAAGAAAAAAACATTGGTACCCTCCAAAAAAAATAATCTGCTCATAAGACAATTGAATACTGTTGTTAAAGACAAAAAATTATATACAGACCCCAATTTAAAACTATTGGAAGTAGCGTACCGTTTAGATATTTCCGCACATGAATTATCAAAACTAATCAATGAGAATTTAGAGAAAAACTTTACCGATTTCATTAATGAATTTAGAATTGAAGAGGCAAAACAATTAATTGAGAACAACTCCCTGTACACTATGGAGGCCATTGGCCAGCAATGTGGCTTTAACTCCAAATCAGCTTTTTACAAAGCGTTTAAGAAATTCACCCATCTCACACCAACACAGTACAAATCTCCATAATAGGTTCTCATTTATAAATCAGAACAAAAAAGTACTGTTTAGATAGTTCCGCTGTAAACGGAAGCGCGTAAAATTGTCGAAAATAAATTACGTTTACATGGATACCTACAAATTAATGCTTTGCTTATTTACCTTATTTATGGTTAACGGTTGTCAATCGCAAGCTAAAAAATCCATAAAGAGAGTACTGGTGGAAAAATCATACAATGATATTGATGCAGCCATTGACTATTACGAAAATCTAAAAAAAGATAAATTAGACCATTATAATTTTGAAGACTTAAACGAACTGAATAATTTAGGTTATCAACTAATTAATGATGGTAGAACAGAAGATGCTATTAAAATATTTAAATTATTGGTTTCTGAATTTCCCAACTCGGCAAATCCTTACGACAGTTTAGGTGAAGCTTATTTATTAAGCGGAAACAAAGAATTATCTCTAAAAAACTATAAAAAATCATTAGAATTAAACCCTGAAAATAATAACGCACGAAATTATATCGCTAAAATAGAATTTGAAAATCGGGACAAAAATAAATTCAATAACGTCTATCCAAAGCAACAGTATTTAGACGATATTGACGAATTAGTAAAGACGCTAACTACAGTAAACCCCGCTCCTTATAAATTTATGCCTAAAGAAGAATTTTGGCGTGTAGTAGAAGAAATAAAGAATGTAATAACCAATAACACAACCTATAGTGAATTTATATGGCATTGTAGCAAATTGGTTGCCAATATAAATTGTGGTCATAGTGCCATTCCTATGTACTTTGAGCAGGAAAGTGAAATGCTACCAGCTAATTTACGTTTCCCTTTAGAATTGTTCAATATTGAAGGTAAATTATATGTTGCAGATGCTTTGAACAACAAGAAAAAGGTAAAATCAGGAACAGAAATTCAAACAATAAATGGGAAAAGTAGTACGGAAATTTTAGAAGATATTAATAAACACATTAGTTCACAAGGAAATGTTGGAAATGTCGCAAAAAGGCATTTATTTAATTGGCATTCAACAGCAATGATTCCTTATTCATTTGGTTTTCCTGAAAGTTATGAAATAGTAATTAAAGGTAGAAAGGAATCTATTGTGTTAGATATGCTAGAGACCTATCAATATCAACTCAAAAACCTAAATACCTGTAAAGAAACACTTTGTCTTGATTTTATTGGTAAAGAGAAAAACACTGCACTTATGTCCATAAAACATTGGGATTTTTATGGCAACAGATTTTCAGCGATTAAAGAATTTATTGATGACAGCTTTCAAAAAATAAATGAAAATAATAGTGAAAGCTTAATTATAGATATTAGAGGTAATGGCGGTGGAAATTCTTGGGCTGCTGCATATCTGTTCAGATATCTAGCGAAGAACACATTTACTTATTTCAAACATGCACCATCCAATAGCCCTGGTCTTAAACCATTAGCGCCTTTTGATAATAGATTTAAAGGTGATATTTATTTTTTAACCGACGGAAGAGCGGGTTCTACTACTGGTCAGTTGCTTGCTCTTACCAAGCATAATAATATTGGAACTATAATAGGAGAAGAATCTAATGGAGGTATTTTTTATACTGGTGGACAAAAAATGTTCCGTCTTAAAAATACCGGAGTATTTTATCTTGTCAGTAGGGTTGCTCACATTACGAATGCTGATTCGATTTCGGATGAATCAGGGGTATTACCACATCACTATAGCGTGCAAACTATTGAAGATTATCTTCTTGGTGTAGATACTTCTTTAGAATATACGCTGGAGCTAATTCAAAAAAATAAAAACTAGATACAATAATATATGTAAAAATAGTACACATACCTCTACTATTTTTCACGTACTAGAACCTTTAGGATAATTAATACTAGCCAAAATTCATTACAACAATCTATTTTTAAACCAGTCTTTAAATAAAACATAATAATGAAGCAATTACTTACTTCAGTTTTGATTTTAACCTTTTTTGCTAGTTACAGCCAAGAGAGCACTGAAATCAGTTCAAAAATAGATGACTATATAGAACACCTAATAGAAAGACAGGGAATTCCTGGAGTGTCTTTAGCTATAATAAAGAATGGAGAAGTTTTATATAAAAGTAACTATGAATATGCGAATATTGAGCATCAAGTACCGATTTCAGATAAATCCATTTTTAGGATTTACTCGTTAACCAAGCCAATAATTTCCGTTGGAATATTTCAACTAATTGAAAAAGGAAAAATAAATCTTGAAGATACTATTTCGAAATATATTCAAGACCTACCTGATAGTTGGAACGATATAAAAATAAAACATTTACTATCGCATTCTTCAGGACTTCCTGATATGTCACCTATTCCTATGTTTAGGGATTTATCTGAAGAAGAAGCCAAGAAGAAAGTATTTACGCAAAAAATAAAGTTCAATAAAGGAACTAAGTATGATTATAACCAAACAGGTTTTTGGTTGCTTCAAAAAATAATTGAAAAAGTAACAGATGAAAGTTTAAATACTTTTATCCTAAAAAATCAATTTAATGCCAATACAAACAGTTTTTTCTCTTCAGATTCTAGAGATGTAGTTTTAAATCGTGTAACTCCATATTTCCCATTTGAAAAAGGTACAATAACGATTGACCATTCTTATTTACAAGGGAACTATGCACATTCAATGAATGGTTTAAATATTACTTTAGAAGAATTTATTAGTTGGGATAAAAAATTAAAAGAAAACAAGTTTTTGAATGAGGAGTCAATGCATTCAATGTGGAGAAAATTTCCTTATACTGAATCTAATAAAAGTTTCACATTCGGATGGGATAATATTGTAGTTAACAACTATGAATCATATGGATTTTCTGGCTCTTTGTGTACAGCCTATCGGATTTTTCCAGAAAAGAACTTAAGCATCATTTTTTTATCTAATGGATTGTCAAATTGGTACAACATTGACAACATTGTAAATTACATAGCAAGCTTAGTAGATGACACTCTTCTTGATGTTAACAACTTAGCTTTTGAAACCATTTTGAGAATGTCTTATGAAAATGAGAAGATGAACATGGCTTTTCAACAAATAAGAGAAAACGTGATTTTCAAGAATAATAATTTTGAAACCCATTTAAATGATGTGGGTTACTTTTGGTTATACTCATTGAAAAATTTGAAAAAATCAATTGATGTTTTTGAATTAAATGCCAGTCAACATCCTAAATCTTGGAACGTATTTGACAGTTTAGCTGAAGCCTATGAAAAGGACAGAAATTATCAGAAGGCAATAGCTAATTATAGAATATCACAAAAACTCAATCCTGATAAGCAGTATAAAGAAAGAACGATTGATAAGATAAAACTATTGGAAGAAAAATAACTGTTACTAACAAAAGAACTGGGTAGAAAAACAAATAAATTCTTCCTTAATCTGAGGCCTAATTATACTATGCCCTTAGATTTAAAAAACAGATTCTTTGAGCCTTTTTCATGGTATTTATTCTACTCTTTACCTAGGCAACACTGAAACGCAAGTTTCATCATATGGCATTCTTGATATTGTAAAAACTCTGTTTAAGAAGCTTATTGGCTACGACAATCAATACGATCTTCTTACTCTTTCCTTTATTCACTTTTCGCTCATATACCGCTTGCATCCTTTGTTGCGTTTACAGGCATTAAATGAGCATAGAAACATGTAAGCTTTCCCTAATTAGAACTACCTAGTTTTCTAAAACTTCATTAAAAGTATTAAGTTCCGCATATTTTATAGGCGGTATTTTCAAAAGGGTTTTTTATAGAAGCTGTGGAAACAATATTTTCAGTCCTATATTATATAGCAATGCACCTTTGATTGCAGAATGGTTTAGTTGAGAATTTATGAAGGATAAATAGAGAGTGAACTAGTTTATGTATTCTCTGTTTTATTTAGTTCTTTAATCACGGCCGACGAAAGAACCCCGGTTCTTTTTTTGAATGCCGAATTAAAAGAACTTACAAAGCAATCACAATAGTATTACCTTAACTATATTTCCGTTCACTTTCTTCAAAATTCTATAAGAACATGTTCTTTTGGTACACAATTCTAGTTCAAAAGCTTTTAAAAATCATTTATTTTTTGCTTAAAATGAGGGACTTACCAACGTATTTTCAAGGTCCCTTAAGGTGCTTAATTTTATAATATTAAGCAACTTCTATTTTTATAATCAGTTTATTTATTTGTTCTTTATTCAGCATAAGTCATATATAAATGAAAACACTAGATGTAGATGAATGGTTGCTAAGCAAAAATTTAAACCCATTAGCACAAATTAAGAAAAATAATAGTGATGAATTGGTTTTATAACTGATGTTATGGAAATGCTCATCGAAGAAAACATAGCTTCTATTGCATACCATTTAAAAGAGAATTTCAACAATAATAATTCAACATTAACTGATTTAGAACGATTAGCAGGTGAATACAAGTGAATGAGTTTTCATAGGGTATATAAAAGGGCACAGTTAACACCCTTATTATGTTCGTTAATTTCCAAAGCGCCCCACACAGCTAATAATTGTATGTAAAAATAGGCGAAAATGAAGCAAGTCCAAGCCTTTTGGCTAGTATCAAACCAGGTGCTCAACTGAAAGTCCATAGCTTCTAAAGGGCATACTTTTCATCTACTCGCCGTTATGAATACTGTCTTATTCTCTAATGAATTGAAAAAACATTAGAACTCCTAATGTCAAAAAGAAAATACATGTTGAATTTTCCTAACAAAATCATTATAAAGGAGGGTAGCAAAAGCTTAACCTTTAATCAATTTTTTATTTCAAAACAGAATGTTGTACTTCATCTATTAGAATAACTGACCTCCATAAAGACGGATATTTAGACATAGTCTAAGGAACTTCGGAGCAACGAAATTATGTTTGTTTAGGTCTAGAAGATGGTGAATAAATTGAAATTGGATTGCCAGAGGACTTAAAAGACGATACTTATATCGGACTCGGCTATGTTGCCGTTTCGGATTTGAAAACTTAATTATGGATATAGAAAGAGAAACAAAGGTAAGGAATGCAATACAATACTGCATTGAAAATTTGGACTGTCAGACAGCTACAAATAGAGTAGTTGAATTTTGGAAAGACGAATTAAAACTACAAGAGCAGAAATGTAATTTAGCTAATACTAGCGTTTCGTTACTTGAGCGAGCCGCTGTATTAGTTGGCAAACCTACTACAAAAGTAAGCAGAATTATAGCTTGTGAAAAATGGCATAAGGATTATGAGCGTTTTCGCAATGAACGCTAACATAGAAATAGGAGACTTAAATAATGATGGATTTCCAGATATTGTTGAATCGAATTCTGGAACACTACAAAGAACTACCCAGATGTATCATTTTGTCTTTCCAATTTTAGAGAGAAAAGGAGTCAATAAAATAGTCCTTCAAGTATTATAGAAAATGTTTAAGCAATACAATCCTTTAGAAGTTGCTCTTTTAAAACTACAAGAGAATTGGTTTGCTATAAAAGGAAGTTTTCAGCCCATCAAAACAAACGAATATATAGTTATGAACAATCTACAAGGATATGATTGGGAACTTATGTAAAAAGTTTGGGATTTAAACCTTACTTGGCAACACTCAAAAAACGTACTGAAAGAATTTCAATCTGACAATATTTCATTGGATGCTTATATCGAAGGTAAATAGGTTGGTTATGTTATTTTTAACCCTATAAACAAAAGTATACTCGTAAAGCACTTGTTCCTATATACTGAAAAGTTGTAGAAAGAAATCCGCTGCTAATTATACCTAGACTGTCTAAAGTTCAAAAGGATAGATATTGAACGATAAAATGAACAAAAATTATAAAGTTGGAGATTTAATTTATGATGCCAATATTATGGAATTAATACGAGGTACTGTTTCAAAAAAAAATTAATTATTTGCAAGCACAAGAAAATAAATACAATATGTGAAAAATAATTTCCTTGAGAATAATTAAAGACAACCAACTTTAAAGCAGTATGTTTCATTGTGTAATTAAAATCGGAAAAGAAGTATATAAATTAAAATCAATTCCTAAAACCCAGGAATTCCAAAAAGCAATGATGATAGGTATACTACCCAATAATTGATTTGCTTTTTGATTTATTCTCTTTACGAAGACTAATAATAATCCAAAGGTAATGCCTATGTTTATCGATGCAAAAATTATGAAATTAAAAACGTTTACAGGCAACTCAATCATTAATTGTTAGGTCTAAATATTAGTCTCGTAAAAATAATCTATTACTACATCTTGCTTCAATTCCATCCATTATTGCTTTTTTTTAAGAATAAAAATTAATTTGACAAAAAGGAAAGTATAACAATGGTTTTCCATTGTTTGATGATACAAAACCAAAGAATCCTATATTCCTACTTGTTCAAATATTGTAAGCTTCCCCGATTCAGTATTGCTTGGTTTTCTAAAACTTCATTAAAGTGAACTAGTTTATGTATTCAATGTTTTATTTAGTTCCTTAATTACCGCAGAAGGAAGAACCCCGGTTCTTTTTTTGAATGCAGAATTAAAAGATTCCTTACTCTTAAAACCAATTTCATTAGCTATGGATACTATGGAATACCTTCTAAACATGGGGTCTTTTTTTAATCTTTCAAGAACATAATCTATCCTTTGGTCATTAATATAGGAAGTGAAATTCTTTTGATAATGAACATTAATAATTTTAGAAAGATAGGTAGTATTCGTCTTAAGCTTTTTGGCAAGATTCGATACGGTACAATCAACTCTTAAAAAATAGCCTTTGTCCTCCAACTCATTTATCTTTTCTATAATCCTTTTTAATTCGTCATCATTAATATTTAGAGGAGCTGCTTTCGGTTTTATTTGTGTTTCATTTTTGGAAATCTGTTCTAACAGCAATTTTAATTTCTCTTTATTCTTTGTTTGCTGTTTTCTAAAACGTGCAATAAGTAAGCAAATTATTAATACTGACGCCAAAGCGGCGGCAAGTAACATGTATCGCTGTTTTGATCTTTGTTTTTTGAGCGCTGACACCTCTTCGTTATATTGCTCTATTTCGGCTTTTTTAAAATTTGAATTCACAGAGTTGTTGATATTCATTTGCCCGTCCATTGATGTAAGATGCTTTTCAAAATAATAATCTGCCTTTTTTAAGTTATTGGTTCTTAAATAAGATTTGTAAAGTGTTTTATAAAGGTCATTGTGGAAAAAACCTATGCGTTCATTTGATTTGATTCTGACCGTATCAAGGGCTTCAAAAAAAGTGATAGATTTTTCGAAATTTCCTTCGTGGTAATTTATCATTCCAGCATAATAATCTTCCCAGAAACCACTTTCGGATTTTTTGTAGAAATCTGGTACTATTTCATAAGCTTCATCAAAGTGTTTTTTAGCTAATTTGATATCACCTTCAAGTAGATTGATTTCCAGCTCTTGAATTTTATGTCTAAACCGATATACATCATGATAATTACCTTCTGTAGAGTCTAAAACGGATTTGGCGATTTGATTATAAATTTTAGCAGAATCTATTTTTTTTAACTCTATATGGATTTTAGCAATTTCCAAATAAGTCGTTTCTATGCTACTTCCCCATATTTTAAAGTTTTTGTAGTCTGGAGATTTGGTAATCGGCTCTAAAATAGATAGGTTATTTCTATAGAAATTTAATGCTTTGTCATACTCTCCGGTTATTTGATAATATTCGGCAATGTCATTGTTATATTTACATTCCCAGACCTTATTGTTAATTTCTTTAGAAACTTGTAAAGCATCATAAATATTATCGAATATTCTTTGGTCATCAAGACCATATATTAATTTTAAATAAAGGTTTTTCAGGTGATAACCCTTGAGTAGTTCTATTTTCAAGTTGTTATTCTTTGCCACAGAGAAAAGTTTATCTGTGTATTCAATATATCTTAGTGTATCCTTTTGTTTGTGATAAAAAGATGACAAGGCATGGTAGCCGTCAAAAAGGTCGGTTGGATTATTATCTCGTTTGGATTTTGAAATGTAATCCTTGATAAAACTTTTAGTTTTAGCGCTATCTATTTCAAAATATTTGCGAATTGAATCGGGGTAATATAACTTTTCGCGTTTTACCTGTTGGGATTGAATCGGGTTCTGTGCAAGAAATAATGCACAAAAGAAAACAATGTTTTTTAAAATTCTAAAATAATTCAATTGCAATCGTTTTATAAAATATATTTAACCCCGTTAAGATAACTCATAATGAGTTTTAAGAGGGCGTTTTTAATATACTTTTAAGTTAAAATCGATAGCATGTTTTGATATGAATACTGTTGGAAAAAGTACAACTAACTATAGAGAATTACTTATAGTATTTTATCAGTAAACTAGCCACTATGTTTGTAACTAATATGTATGAAACGAAGAAGACAGGTAATGAGGAGACTGTTACAAAGAAAGCAAATAGCTAGGTAATATTTTCTTATATTTTTTAGTTCAATATTATGCTATGTAATTACAGTATTGCGAAACGTATTATGATAATAATGAAACAAAAATTAAAAGGATAAAACCTATTCAAGATTACACGACCTTAAAGCATAATATTGAACTCCTCCCATTTCCATGCTGTTTTAAGTATGATAATTAGTGTAACAACCTCAATTGAAGCGCATATGATATAATGGGGCAATAGACTACCTCCTCCAACGACAAATAATATCGTGATACAACTGGCAATCATATTAAGGATACGGTTTACCTTATAACTTAATGATCTTGAAAAATAAATCATAAGTATGGGTATGTTAGTGATTATTGCGGCAATAGCCATTGTAAATGTGACTTCTCCCAAAATATCAAGTGTATTCTTATTTACCAATTCAATTATAATTGATAGGATGTCTGCGAATAATAAATTTAGGAGTACAATAATCCATAGTGTAGATAATTTCACTTTAATGTTCATTTGGTTTTGATTTAAGGGATTTAAAAATTCAACCCAAAATGAAGCCCTGGTTCTCCAAAAAAGAATTTTGAATGCTTATCATCTTGTCGTTTAAAGGATTCGGGCATTTCAGTGTGGTAGGGCCGATGTGTAATTGCTAATGATGGTTCAATAAAAAACTTGCCTTTTGCAATCTTAAAATGATAACCAAGTCGATAGGTATTGAAAATCTGATAACCATCATCGAACTTAACTGCATCTTCGTCAAGAAACGACTGCCAAGCACTCATTACATGTACACCAGTATATAATCCTTTCCACCAAAAACGCTGATAGGCAAGGGCAAATCCGACTTCACGAATAGATCCTGGAAAGTTTTCTTCGGGCGAATTAAAATTTTTCCCATAAGGTAAGCCCAATGGCTGGTAATACCTCCAGGTTTTGAGTTCCAATGAAATTACGTCCTTATCAGTTATGCGGTAGCCAAGGTTAACTTGATAAAAATCTGGTCGCTCATTGGAATCTAAATTCATTAACATAAATACTGTTCCGCCAATAAAGTATTTTTTATAATTGATATCTGATGTATGATATTGAGCTTGGAGTTGTAATGCGCTTGTAAGTATCAAGGTAATTACAAGAGCTAGCATTTTTTTTTGCATATCCGTTTTAATATTAAATTAACATGACGGCAAAAATAGATTGGGAGGATGCATTAACTCATTCACTTAAGTTAAGAAGTATGGCTTAGCTCTTACTTTTTTCTAGAATTCTCCTTCTCAATCTACTCAATGATTGAGGCTTTATTCCTAAAAAACTCGCCAACTGATATTGTGGGACACGTTGAATAAAATCTGGGCGGTTTTGTAACAAATTTAGATAGCGTTGTTCCGGTGATGCTATTTTGAATTCGTCAAAATCAATCCGCTGCTTCACTAATAGTTCTTCGGATAATATCCTGCAAAGCGTTTCGAATTTTGGAAATTTAGTAAATATTTCAACTTCCATATCAGGATTTGAGACTGTAATCAAGGAATCTTCCACACATGCAATATAGTATTCAGAAGGAACTTTATTTATTGTCGAGTGAGAGGTAATACCCTCCATTTCCGTATAAAATGCTGTTGTCTTTTCTTCACCATCAATCATATAATAGGTGCGTAGGCAACCTTTTAAAACAAAAAAACCATAATTTGAAGGTTCACCTTGTTTGAGTAGAGTAGTTCCCTTATTGTAAGACCGAAAAATATCCAGAGAAAGAATTGCTTCCTTTTCTTCTGCTGTAAGGGATACATATTTTAAGATAAAGTCGAATAGTATATCGTGCACTTTTAGTATGTTTTTACTCTACCACTATCAATTGTCTTATCTGCCGAGATGGTTTGCAAGCACAAATATAGTGGGTAAATGAATTACTATGTTTCCCTATAACATTTTTTACTTTTCCTTAGTGAGGTAGAATAATTTGTTGTTTTAAAAATTATTACTCAATAATAATACAGGAAATATGGAGGGTAGTTTAAAAAAATAGGTAGGTTCCTCTGAAAGGTTGCTCCATGAAATTATATAAATCTCAATATAACTCTAACTATGTAAACAATTTTTTGAATGATTCAAATGAATTTTGGTTTAAGTGCATCGGGATATAAGAACTTAACACTCATAATTGCGTAAAGTCAAGATACCATTAGCACAATTATCAGTGTCAATATCCCAATTATAGTGGTGACCATCCCTATAGTTTTTGATTTCATCCATCCAGAGAGTGCTATAAGAGTTGAAAGAGCTATTATACCAATCATAAAAGCGGCTGCGCTAGTTTTTCTTGGCAGTTCAAAGTCCCTTTGCTCAATTTCATACGGATAACCTTCCGTCGTCATCTGTAAAATTTTTGTTAAACCAAATACAGAAATAAGAAAACAACAGGCCGCTATAGTTGCTATTATTAATAAAGCATTCGAAATTCTGTTATTATTTTTAGCAACTACTATGTTAGCGATATATGCTATAGAAAATCCAGCTAATAAAGCACTTATTAAAATGAAATGATTTGCCAGTTCATTTAAATAATCCGAAGTCATTTGAATTTCGACCATAGTTTCTTCACTTTCTAGTTTTACCAAATTAATTTTATATAGATTCTGTACCTTTTTTAGTCTTTTGGTACGCTTCCCCCTGCATATTGTTCCGTTCAAAGGGTAGAGGTTGTTAAGATAAAGGATAAGAGTTGTTTTTCAAATTCTCAACTAGCCTTAATTGGCAATATATTTTAAGCAAAATTTAATCTCTAATTAATTTATCACTTAGAAGATTATTAACTGTATCAAAACTGTATTGAAATGTATAATCACCAGCTAGTAATAGGCTTTCTCCGACAAAGTCGATAGGTACCCAACCATAATCTTGTCCATCAATTGTAATATTTACTCTGCCGTGAGAGTATGAACTTTCAAATGTTTTGTATTCTGATGTTTCACCAGGGTCAATATCCCCAAAATTTATATCATTGAATGTTGCATTTTCAAATCTAATAGTACTCACATTGGATAATCTAATATTTACTTCATTAGTAAAGTTATTTTTTGAACAAGAAAAAAGAAAAATAATGGTTAGAAAAATAATTGATAATTTTAGCTTCATAATTTTACAGAATTAAAGTTTTGTATTTATAAGATTTATTTAGTGATGGGTTGCGCCAAATATTTGCTAATGATTTACGTATGAAACGTAGCGTTTAAAAAGACCATTCTTTTTGGATAAACACACATCCCATTTTTTATGTTTTGTTTTCACTTTTTCTATTTAAATGTAAAATTTAAAAATTTGGTAGTTCCGCAAATGGGCACAAACCTTTTGACTTAGTACTTAATAGCTATGTTTTGTGCAATTTGTTAGCTAGCATTTTATCGTTTATCCAACGTATTATTTTATCCGACTCTGTATAATTCTTGATGATTTTTTCAACCCCAGCATTATGCAAATTATTATTGTTTTTAAAGTCTACACCGATAAAATCTATACCAAGTTCAATAGTTGCTTTGAAATCCCAAAGTCCATCACCTAAATACATAATAAATTCAAATTGTTCATTATTATTTTTATCTAAGGCGTCTTTAATTACGAGTTCAATGATTTTAGCTCGATTGAAGTGGTCATTTGATGATTTAAAAATAGATTCATTTAAGTTTAGACCTACCGAATTGCATTTTAATTCAGCCGTTTCTTTCCATCCACCAGTTGCAAAACCTATTTCAAAATCAGGTTTAATTGAAAGTGATTTTATGAAAGATATCGATTTTTCAATTTCAGTAAATTCATTGGTAAGATTATTTAAAAGACTTTTAAAATGAGCCTTTATAGATTCTATTTCATCCTTTTCAGGAACTCGATGCAACAACGTTTCAAAAATTTCATTTGTCAATCCAGTATCTGTAACATTCTTAAAGTCATTCCAGTCGGTATTTGTCAAGTCAATTTGATATAAATCCTTAAAAGTTTGAACAAAACATTTGTTATCTGCGTTTACTGAATCTAAAATTGTTCCATCTATGTCAAATATTATAAGTTTCATCTAATGACAGGTAACGTGTTTTTATAAGATTAGTTTCGTAAGTAAGCTTGCACTAGCAATTATTTTTATACGGCTTTGATGGCAGTAGTTTTTATTCAGATTTGTTATTTCTATTTCGTTCTATAATTACTGTTCCAATTAAGGCTATTCCAATTAGAGCCCCACTTAAAGAGTCTATTAATTCTCCACTTTGAATTGCTCCATATATTCCAGCTAGAATTGAAGCTATCCCAATTCCGATTACTAAATATTCCGTTTGTTTTCTCATTTAGTTTTATTTTTTATAGTTCTCAGAGTTTTTATCTGTAATATCTTAAATTCCGATTGAATGAACAGTTTCACAACTTGCTAAATTCCGTATTCAGGTCAGTTTTTTGTTTTGTATTCATATTCTATAAACAAGCTAAAAAGTCTGAAGTGTTTTTTGGTCGGAATTTGATTTAAATTCCAGTGTATTTATAAAATTTTCCTAACATGATTTTTTGGTTTCTACTTTCTTAAAAAATTAGCTATACTATTTCGTTAGGTGTACCTTACGTAATGAATGGCAACGTTTGGCTAAACTGCGTTTTAATGCAGTTTTTTTGTTGGGTATTCGTTATTTCTTTCCTGAATATTTATAATCACTTTACCGGGCGAGTGTCCTTTACTTAAATAATCCATTGCTACTGCCGCCTTATCAAGGACATAACGTTTATGAATGATTGATTTAATATTGCCTTCATCCAATAATTTTGCAACGTACTCTAAATCCTTTGGGTCAGATTTTGCGGAAAGAGTTTTCATTTTCTTTCCTCCAAAAGACAATAACCAACCGAAAAATATAGATTTGAATATCTGGGCAAATGTTCCGCCAACCATAACATAAATGCCCTTCGAATTCAGAATTCGTCTGTAACCCAATAACGGATAATTGCCGTTGATTGCAACAATGAGATCGTAACGAATGTGGCCTTTGGTAAAATCATTTTTTGTATAATCTATTACTTTGTCTGCTCCCAAAGAATTTGTTTGTTCTATGTTTTTAGTACTACAAACTGCGGTCACATTTGCACCAAAATATTTGGCGAGTTGTAAGGCATAGATTCCAACGCCACCTGTGCTACCAACAATTAACACATTTTGCCGCTCCTGGATATTGCCTTTATCCCGCAATGCTTTAAGAGCCGTTGTTGCTGCTACAGGTAATGTTACGGAATCTTCAAAGGATGTATTTGCAAGTTTGTGACTAAACGCTTTTTCGGGAGCTACAGCGAATTCTGCTAATCCTCCAAAACCGAAATCTGTAAGATCTCCGACGACTTCATCTCCAGGTTTGAGATATCGGATGTTTTTACCAACTGATTCTATTGTACCTGATACCGCGGACCCGAATATTTTTTTCTTTGGGATTATTCCCATTTTCATTGAACGGTAGTCCGCAGCATTTAACGATACGGATACAACTTTCAATAGCACTTCATTGTCATTAGGCACAGGTTTTTCTGCCTCGGTGAGTCGTAACCTGTAGGGTGAGTGTTTCTTGTCATATACTATTGCTTTCATCAGAGTTACGTTGTAAACTATATTTGTATTGTTTTTATTTGTCTAATGATACCCACTATGTTTTTTCTCTGAACAGTAAGTGCCGAGCGTTTTATTTTTACTTCATTTCGAGAATACTCATTAGGTAAATTTAAAAATTTGATTGTCTTTGCAAACACGCTCAAATCTTCCGAAAAGTCAAAATAGTATTGTTGTATATACGGCTGACCATCCACTATATAATTTTCTTTTGAAAATAACAAACTTCTCCCCACTGGTAGTGTTCTGGTAAACCATTTGTATCTTCAATCCTTTTGGTTCCTAAAAATTCAAATCCAAGTTTTTCATAATGTCCGATTAAACCAGTATTTAGACCAACCGTATCCATACGAATATATTTTAGGCCTTTGTTGTTTCCATATTCGTTCGCCCAATGAATTAATTTTTTAACCAGGTTTTGCCCTCTAAAATCTGGATTTGTAGCAATCCGATGAATATAAAGCGAAGGCTCTTTGTTTTTGTCTCCCCAAATTAATTCGTCGTTTAATGTTGTCGCCCATATGCATGCAATTTTACCTTCAATCAATAACTTCCATTGTCTATTTTCCTCTATTTCATTTAGTATTAAATCTTTCGGAAATTCTGGCCAGTGAACTTGATTTTTTGATTTCATATAGATCGTTGCGGTTCTGTACAGGTTAAATATGTTATCTATATCTATCAGTTTACTATTTTCTATGCTCATATAGCTTGTTTTATGGTCAATATTTGGCTTTTCTATCTATCGGAAGGCTTTATCTTTTTGAATTTATTAAGTGTTTGTTGAAATTTCTTCATGTCAACCGGTTTTAGTATTTTCTTGTACGATGGCGGATATTTGTCCAAAAGTTCCTTTGGTCTTGTCGGTCTTCTTTCAAAACCACCGCCACAATTTGGGCAGACATTTTTTAAAATAGAGTCAACACAATCCTTGCAAAAAGTACAATCAAAAGTGCAAATCATCGCTTCCTCACTTTCGTTGGAAAGGGTTTTGTCACAATTCTCGCAGTTTAATCTAATCTCCATAGCCTAGTTAATTAATTATCGATTTGTAAAATAGTTGCCTCTTCACTTTCGGTTTCGTAAATCAGCAAACCTTGATTTTTTTCGTCAAGTTGGGCTACTTTCTTTCCATCTTTATTCCATACAGCACTTTTTCCATTACTCATAAAATTATCGCAGTATCCTACACAGTTGGACATTAGAATGGGTATGTTAAACTCTTTAGCTATTGATGGAAAATGTAAATAGGCCTTTTCATTTCCCCTTTCAGGCTTGGCTACACTTGCAATGTAGATATTGGCCTTGTTTTCTACGGCTTTTATAAAGTGTTCCCGCTGTAGTGTCTCGTAACAAATTCCAAAAGCGATTTTCTTTTCTTTTATAGTTAAGAAAACCTGATTGTTACTACTAACAAAATAGGGTAATTCATCATCATGCAGTAGCTGTTTGGAGTAGATCAATCGCGCTTTATGGGGTTGAAATAATAGCATACTTATGTTGATGCCCTCTTTAGATTGGGTTGGCATTCCTATGCCGATTGTGAGTTTGTTTGTATCAGCTACTACTTGAAAGGAATTGAATCTTTCATCGTCTATAGTACAAGCAAGTTTTTCGGCCAATTCCGGTTCGTAGCCTATAATGGATAGCTCAGGAAACATTATCAAATCGGGCTTCGAGGGTAGTGCACTTTTAATTAAGTTCAGATGGTTCTTAATATTCAGGGAAATAGCTCCTTTTTTAGCGGATGCTTGTACAATGCATATTCTCATTTAATTTGGCATTAATTCTTCTAAAATAGATATTCCTCCTGAATTGTCCCCAGAGGTCCATTGCCAAGTTTCATGAAGTTGTATTGCACCATTATCCATAATTACAGGTTTTGAAAAGCATATTCCCGTCATTAGTTCTCCTTTGGTATTTACTTGATGATAGCGCATTTCTATGGTCCCATCTTTGCTGACTAAACCAATGAGGTGTCCTTTTCTTATTTGCCCACCTCGGTACTCCGAAGTTAGAATATCTCCGCTTTGCCTATACTCGAAAATGGTTTCTTCTGATGTTTCTCCGTTTTCTGTATTTTGAATAGCCCTGAATCTTTTTTTATCGTAGTTCATACATTATAGGATTGAAACTCTGTGAATATGTTATTTTTTAGAGTATCCCATTCTTCTCGAATGATGCTATAGTAAATATCATTTCTACTCTGGCCGTTCGCATCTATATAATTGTTTCTAAAAGTACCTTCCCTTGTTGCGCCAAGCTTTTCAATCGCTCGTTGTGATCTTATATTTTCTTGGTCAGCACTAAATTGGATCCGCCGAAACCCTATAGTTTCAAAACCGAATTTCAATAACTCGTATTTACAAGCTTTGTTTAATCCAGTTCCTTGAAAATCCGTTCCATACCATGTCCAGCCGATTTCACATTTTTGACTGGATTCATTCAGATAACCGTATCTGGTGCTGCCTGCGACTTTACTAGTTGCCTTATCGATAATGATAAAGGGATAGCAGTTGCCTTTGTTTTTATCGGAAATGGTATTCACCACATAATTTTCGAAATCCGACTCGGCATTCATGTTCATACCCATATAGCTCCAAATTTGCTTTTCAAAGATGATGTCTTTAAGCTCCATATTTCTTGAATCCTCAAAGGGCAATAATAGAACCCTGTCATTTTCTAATTGTACTTCTGTTTTTAAAATATCAATTTTCATAACCAGCTTATTTACAGTCTTAATTCTCCTTTGAATACAATTTGAGCCTCACTTTTTATCAATAATTTAGAAGCACTGATTAATTCGACTTCCATAAATCCGGTCCTTTTAGAGCATTGGAATGAATTCATTTTCTTTTTGTTCAATCGATTACTCCAATATTTTGCTAGGAAGGTATGGGTGCCTCCTGTTACGGGGTCTTCATTTGTGCCGCTCCAAGGCCAAAAGTATCTTGATTCAAAATCAAAATTTGTTCTATGAGAGGGCGCGGTTATCAATACTCCGTTTATGGAGTCATGTGAGCGTTTTAATTTTTCAAAATCTGGCGATAGATTTTCTAATTGTTGACTACTTTCAATTTCAATAAGTAGGATTTTTGTTTCTTTATTGATCACACTATTTAGAATGGTTTCAATACCAAGTGCTTTTATCAATTCATCGGGCACATTTTGAGGTTCAGTTTCATAAATGGGGAATTCCATTTCAATTTTAACTCCACATTTTCGAATCATTAAATCCAAATTCTGAATATTCTTAAAATGGATTGTATTTATTTTTGGGTCAATTTCAAAAAGAACTTTTGAAGCAGCTAATGTTGCGTGTCCACATAGTGGAATCTCCATCACTGGTGAAAAATAGCGTATAGAATATTTATCCTGATTTTTTATTTGTGTGATAAATGCTGTTTCTGAAAGCCCTAATTCTTTGGCAATAGTGTTCATTTGTTCATCCGACAGGGTTTGATTTAATAAACAAACACCAGCTGGATTACCCTTGAAGGGCTTATTTGTAAAAGAGTCAACTATATAGGTTTCTATGGCGTGCTTCATTTTTATGAAATGTTTGGTTAATTCTGTTCCTCATATTGTGGTCGTTTATATACCATATGCCTTTTTCGCGCTTTCAATTTGCTCATTCTCGGTTGTCTCTGGATAAAGCAGATATCTGGGTGCAATTATGGGCTTTACGTTTTCTATATTAATTTTTGTAACTGTTTTAAATGGATATCTGCCCGCTGTCATTTTAGTCAGTACTTTTTTTATCTCCAAGAATTCCGGAGCTTTTGAATTTATAATTTCTGCACGTCCTTTAATCTGATATCCCTTTTGAACTAGGATATCGATGAAACTTACACATACGTTTTTATGAGCTTTAATATTCTTAACAGTTTGTGGGGATGCGATGTTGGCAATGATGATTTTATCTTTCTGATAATACGTAAATATCTCTTTGGGCGATACATTTGGGATGTTTTCGGTTGATATCGTTGCCAACCAGCATAGAACGCTTTTGTCAATTGAAGCCCTTATCTCCTTTGTTAGTTCCATTGTTGTAATTCAATTAAGTTTCCTTCTGGGTCTCTGGCATAAACGAAAGTAATTTCACCAACGCCTTTTACTTCTTTTTTGGTGATTATACCTTGGGTTTGCCCACCATTTTGGATGATACGCTCAAGTATTTGTGCTACATCTTTAACCTCGAAAGCGATATGCCCGAAACCTCTTTTATTGGGTAGTATAGGTTCCTGTGGTATGCCATTTTGATATTGGTAAATTTCAAGCGTTGGCCCGTTTTCGCCATAGTCGGGAAGCAAGAGGTGAGCGCCCTCTAGCTTGGCGTTTTTTAGACCGGTTCCCTTATCTAACCATTCGCCTGATTGTTTCCTGATAGGAGGGACTATTTTACAATCAAATGTTCTTATATAAAAATCCGCTAGAACTTTCCAGTTAGAACTCACAATATTGGTATGGGCAAATCTCATCGCTATATTATTAAATGGTGTCTGGGTCAGAAACTGTAAGACTATTGTTCACATTTCCTGTGTTCAGGGTATCAGCGGGTTCAAAAAGTAGTACATGCACTTCCTCAGGAGCGTAAGGCTTATGTGCCACCCCTTTGGGAATAACTACGAACTCACCGGGGTACAGATGTAGTGTCTTGTTCTTTAATTCAATATATAATTCCCCAGCAACAACAAAGAACAATTCATCTTCATTTTCATGATGGTGCATTACGAACTCACCTTTGAACTTGGCCACCTTCACGAGTTGATTGTTCAGCTCACCTACAATCTTTGGCGCCCAGTAATCGTCAAAGCTGCTGAATTTGTGTGCAATGTTTATTTTTTCAATCTCCATGTTGCTATCATTTGAAGCTGTTAATGAACCGTTGTTTTTGGAGCATGTTCTATTTTGAAATTACACGAATTGGCGATAAAGCACATTGTATTGGCCTCTTCATGAAGTTCAGTTGCTTTAGTAATCATTGTTGCATCCTTTACTTTTACTTGAGGGTGTAGTTTAACTGCAATAAAACGTCCGCCTCCGTTTTCATCTTCGCTCATTACTCCCGTGGCCTTATCTAAGTATTCGGTGACCGTAATCTGATTTATGGCACATAGATGCAAGTACCAAAGCATGTGACACGAGGCTATAGATGAAAGAAAAAGCTCTTCTGGATTATATCGGGAGGGGTCGCCTAAGAAGGATGGGTCAGAGGAACCCATGATGGGGTGTGCTTTACCTTCAATATGTATGGAATGATTTCTGTTGTAAGAACGATAGCTCACTGTCCCCTTGCCTTTGTTTCCTGTCCATTCCAGCGCGGTTTTATACTGATGTTTTTTCATTTTTTATCATTTACCAATTCGTTGGCGATACGCTCGCCAAAGGATGATTTTTCTAGATTAATTTCTAGCTGTTCTAGATGCAGCATAATCTCTGTATTTTCATTCAGAAGGTCTAGGGTTACCTTTTTCCCTATTTCCCATATTTTGGTAAATAGAGGCATCGCGTCCTCTGCTTTTTTTGTTAGATTGAATATGGTTTTCCTTTTATCAAAAGGGTCTTTTAAACTTTGCAGATACCCTTTATCAATCATCTTATCGGTCATATTCATAACAGATTGATGGGTGAATTTTAATCTGCTAGCAATTTCCATTACAGAAATATTAGGGCGTTCACTGACAATCCACAACACTAGATACCAATTAGGTTCTGTATCGATTTTAAGATTGCGATACATAGAACGAAGGCTATGGGACATTTTATCGCTAATACGTTTTAAGCGCGTGTCAAGGTTAGCATACCCTAATTGTCTAATTAAATCATCTTCCATAAATTAAATTTATGGTAAATATAATTACTTACCCAGTCAACTGCGTAAATAATTAATTAAAGTGTAGAATTGTTTCATACCCTATCCATTCCAGTAATGTTTTACAATCATAAAATTTCAACTTATTGGATTACTTAGTTCAAACCTACTATATTTATGGACTATTATAATAGTCCAGATATAATATAATCAATAGTCCAGATGTTTCCATATAAAACAAGTTTAATCGTCGACCGAAAAAGTGGTAAAGCGATATATTTACAATTAGCAAATCAAATTATACAGTTCATAAAAAATCAAACATTAGCACCAAACTCTAAGTTGCCAGGGAGTAGAAAATTAGCTGATCAGCTTAATGTGCATAGAAAAACAGTTGTTGCTTGTTATGAAGAGCTCTTATTGCAAGGTTGGGTAGAAAGTATTCCCAAAAAAGGAACGTTTGTAAATAGTAATTTACACCTACAACAACCACAAAAGATAAAAGACGATACTACCGTTGAACTTAAAAAGCTCCCAGGATTTCCTTATTACAAGAACCGAATTTTGTTTAAAAAGCCTTTGAAAAGGTCTAAGGATATAATGTGTTTAAATGATGGTGTTTCCGATCCACGTTTAACGCCAACTAATAAGATAGCCAGGATTTACAGAAGTATATGTTCTAAAAAAATGATTTACGAGCATTTATCTTATGGTTCTACATATGGTAACGACACTTTACGAAACGTCTTAGTTGACTATTTAAACTCAACCAGAGGTTTGGGCATTACTTTAGAAAATATATTAATCACCCGTGGTAGCCAAATGGGAATTTGGTTGTCTTCTCAATTGTTGCTTCAAAAAGGTGATATTATCGTAGTAGGGTCTACCAATTATGAGTCTGCTGATGTTACCTTTTTAAATCAGCAAGCAACCTTAGAACGTGTATTGGTTGATGAAGATGGAATTGTTACGGAAGAAATTGAATATCTATGCCAGAAACAACAAATTAAGGCGGTTTATGTGACATCTCATCACCATCATCCAACAACAGTTACTCTTTCGGCAAAGAGGAGAATTCAGCTTTTAAACCTTGCAAAGAAATACAACTTTGCAATTATAGAAGATGACTACGATTATGATTTTAATTACAATCATGCGCCAATATTACCTTTGGCAAGTCATGATACAAATGGAAACGTAATTTACGTTGGTTCGGTTTGTAAAACTATTGCGCCTGTTTTTAGAATAGGCTATTTAATTGCATCTAAAGACTTTGTTGATGAAGCTTCTAAATTAAGAGGCTTCGTTGACAGACAAGGAGATGCCTTATTAGAATTAACGTTTGCAGATTTTATAAGTTCCGGAGATATGGATTATCATATTCGAAAGGTATTAAAAATATACAGGCAACGTCGTGATTTGTTTTGTATGCTTTTGAAAGAAGAACTCAGTGATTTTTTTGAGTTTAATACTCCAAAAGGCGGAATGGCAGTATGGACCAAATTGAACTTAAATTATTCTTGGGATACTATTTCTAAAATTGCTAGAAGGCATAAACTTGAAATCGGGGATTGGCAGCAATATGATGTTGCTAAATCAGGGCATAATTATATTCGGATTGGTTTTGCAGCTTACAGCAGCCAGGAAATTTATGAATTGATAAATAGATTGAAGAAAACATTTAATGAAGTTAGCCATATTGGAAAATAGTCCTAAGTTTTTAATAAAAATAAGCGCCTTTAAATCTATTTTTTTTTGAATGTTATAATCTACTTAAATCTCATCTAGGATTATTTTCCGGTACGACTTCCCAATAGGTAATTTGGTTTCGTTTTGCAGTAATACCTGATTGCCATCAATCAACTTAAGTTGATTAAAATTAATAGCAAAGGATTTATGAATCCTTAAAAAGTTACTAGGTAGTTTCTCCAAAAACTCGGTAAGCGTTTGTGGGGTGAGCACCATAGTGTCCGTAAAAATTTTAATGTAATTGCCATAGGCTTCTATATGGCTAATCTCCATTAAATCAATCTTAATGATTTTCTTGTCGCTTTTTACAAATAGTGTTTTAGGGATGTCCTCTTCTGTAGTTTCAGGTATTGTAAGGTTAGGTTGAACTAGCTGCTGTACTTTTGAAATTGCCTTTAGAAAACGTTCTAATGAAAAAGGCTTTAATAGGTAATCGGTCACCGATAATTCAAATCCCTCAACAGCATATTCAGGATATGCCGTAGTGATAATTACATTCGGTTTTTGCTGCATGGTCTTTAACAGACTTAACCCGGAAAGCTTCGGCATATTTATATCCAATAACAAAATGTCTATTGTATCTCGCTGTAGTACCTCCATGACTTCAAAAGCATTGGCACAGCTTGCCAATAAAGTAAGATAAGGGATGTCAGCTACATAGTTTTCCAAAATCTGACGGGCGATGGGTTCATCATCTGCAATGATGCATTTTAGAGTTTTCATTTACAGGTGTAGTTTTAGTTTAACAGTGTATTCCAAATTGTTTTGAGTAATCGTTAACTCGTGCTTTTTAGGATAAATCAATGCCAATCTTTTTTTAGCATTTTGAAGACCGATACCGCTTTTTCCCATTTCTAGATTAGCTTCAGGCTTTGGATTCGTATCCATCGTATTGGAGCACTGAAAGTCTAATACAGCATTATGCCTATTTATGTTCACTTCAACACTGCTATGTTCACCTCTAATGGAACCTAGATGTTTGAAAGCGTTTTCAACGAATACAATCAACAACATGGGTGCGATTTGGGTGTCGGAAAAATCACCTTTTTTAATCAAAATAATATTAGTCTTATCTTCCAAACGTATTTTTTCTAATGCTATATAATTTTCTAGATAGGTGAATTCTTTTTCAAAAGGCACCAATACTTCTTTTGTTTCGTAAAGGCTGTAGCGCAACAAATCCGATAGCTTTAGCATTAATCCAGGCAATTTATCGGATTTTATTACGGAAAGGCCATAGAGGTTATTCAAGGTATTAAATAAAAAATGAGGATTCAATTGTGCTTTTAACAATTTCAGTTCCGCTTCTTTTTCTTGTTGGCGTCTTGTAAAACTGTCTCGTGCAATTTTTATCGTCGATGCAAAAACAAGGGCTAATACCATAATACCTAAAAAATTAAAGTATCGGCTCCACGCAAAAGCAACTTCGCTAACATTATTTAATATTGCTACAGAAATACCTGTAAACACTAATGTGTTAAAAAGAAATAAGAAAACGAATATACTCGGAGATCTTCTAAAAAAGGGCAGGATATATAGGTTATTGACGTACACGGGTGGTGCTAACAAAGCGATAGCGAATAAAGAAGCCAATACCCTATTGTCATTTTGTATCGCCGTCATAAAGATGAGGAACAGAAAAAACCAAATAAAGAGGTTCTGAGCTATTTTATGATCAACAAATGTATCAAGTTTAGACATTTCTTAGGTTTAAGTTGTGAGTCAAAAGTACTTTTTATCGCCATATTACCCATGTTTAAATGTCAAATGCTATTTGTTGGATGACCAACGGCTAGTTTTTCGTGATTTCGGTACTATTTAACGCTTATCATTTAAGACCATGCGTTGGTCATTCTTATTTTTAAAAGGGGCAGTTTCATCTCACTTTTGAAGTCTAATCTTTAAAACAATAGATATGAAAACTAAAAATTCCATCAGTATCCTTTTAGCGCTACTTCTTAATGTAACGGTATTTTTTTCTCAAGAATCCAACTTAGAGTCGATAATAACAAAATATCAAAGTTCATTTAAAGAAAATAATGAAGGTGCAGGGATCCTTATTAAACGCGATGGCCAAATCTATACCGCAAGTATAGGTGTCCATAATTTGAATGAATATAGTGTTTTCAATATTGGTAGTGCAACAAAAACGTTTACTGCTATTTTAATTTTACAAGAAGTTGAAAAGGGTAACATTAAGCTTACGGATACTATAGGTACATATCTTGACCCTATTGCCAATGTAGATGGTGCCCTTTCCATAGAACAGTTACTTGCACATGAAACTGGTTTGGATGAAGTAATCAGTAGAAATATTGAAGACATTTTTTATGCTAAAAACGATGTGCTTTATCAAGATGATTTATTACAGCAGGTAGGGAAAAATAACCCTGACATGGTAGGGAATTATGAATACTGCAATACCAATTATTTTTTATTGGGTAGAATTATTGAAAAGCTGACCGACCAAAATTACTTTGATGTAGTTCGTGAGCGTATTATTGAGCCGCTTCAATTGCAGAATACCTACCCTTATGTGCACAAAAATCTACCCAATTTGGCAACACCCATGCACGATGATAAAGATGTATCCGAGTTTTTGGACTATAGATATTTTGCCAATGTAGCTTTTGCTGCTGGTAGTGTGGCTTCATCCTTGGTTGATATGGAAGTGTTTTATACAAGCCTTTTTGAAACAGAAAAACTACTAAAAAGGGAAACGTTGGCACTGCTATTGGAATCCGGTAACGACGTTTACGGGCTAGGAATTTTTAAACCGAATCCTAAAGAAGGAAACTACTACGGGCATGGAGGTAACAACATTGGCTACTCTTTTAGAAACGGTTATAACCCTGATACAAAAAATCTTTTTATGATTTTCTCGAACTCTAGAAAAATCCCGCAAAGTAAAGTGATTAACGCAGATTTAATCGCTTTTTCTGACGGGGAACCCATTACCCAATTTTCTGCTATAGATATTGAAAACTTTAAAGACTATACCGGCACCTATCTTTTAGCGGAGGCTAATCTAGAATTCGTAATTCAATTAGATGGTGAGAGCATGTATTTACTGGTTCCTGCACAAGATGCAAAAAGTGAGCTCACGCAAAAAAATGAAACTACCTTAATGGATACCTCCGTTGGTGCAACTTTTAGTATTATCAAGGGTGCTGAAGATCGTTTAAAATTTGAGCAAAATGGATTTTCAACAGAAATAGTAAAGGTGACTTCTCCAAATGCTATCTCTGAACAGAAATAATTTAGGTAAACATCCAAAAACAATACGTATGAAACTTACCGTTACCAATGTGTCAAAACGATACGGAAATTCAACATTCGGACTTAAAGATTTTTCCATAACCATAGAAAACGGAATCTTAGGGCTCTTAGGTCCTAATGGTGCTGGAAAATCAACCCTATTAAAAATGATTGCTACCGTAAGCACCCCTACCGAAGGTCTTATTTGCTTGAACAAAAACAATATAATAAAAGACCCTAATTATATGCGACAGCAGTTAGGGTTTCTACCTCAAGATTTTGGGGTGTACCCTAACCTGAACGCTTTTGAATTTTTAACATATATGGCGGCGATAAAAGGTGTAGGAGGGGTCAATCTGAATGAGCGCATTAATCAACTTTTAGAAGGATTAAATCTTACGGAAGCCGCTAAGAAACCAATTGGTTCCTATTCCGGAGGCATGAAACAAAGGGTCGGTATTGCCCAGGCGCTTCTCAACAATCCCAAAGTGGTGATTTTTGACGAGCCCACAGTGGGGTTAGATCCAGAAGAACGGGTTCGTTTTAGGAATTTAATTTCAGATTTGGCAAATGATAGCATAGTAATTCTTTCCTCCCATATCGTATCGGATATCGATACCATTGCAGATAAGGTGGCTATTATGAGAAGCGGAAGTTTAATTACCCATGGGAATCAAGAAGACTTGATAAAACAGATTAGGGGAAAAGTATTTGAAACTAGCATCCAGAAACCGGAGTTGAATGCCTTTGGATTGGCGCATACTGTAGTAAGTACAGCACATAAGAATGGGCAATTGGTCGTCAGATATCTCAGTGATCACCCTGCTGCCAATTCAATTCCTAAAGAAGCAAATTTAGAGGATGCGTATTTATACCTAACTAAAACTAATTAAGATGAAACATTTTTTAGCTATTGTAAAATATGATTATATACAACGTACAAGAACCTACTCCTTTTTGATAACGCTATGTGCTAGTTTGGTCATCGCTTATACTTTTTTACCTGCACCGGATGCCGGTTATTCTACCATTAGAATTTCCGATTATGTTGGGTATTATAATTCTTCCTGGGTCGGTTATATCACCGCTATCTTAACTAGCGTTTTTTTATCGCTGATTGGCTTCTATTTGATAACGGGAAGTATAAAAAC